>CAJQRI010000051.1 GCA_905612265.1 uncultured Nitrospinota bacterium
TATAGACCGGGCACCATAAACAATAGCCAGAATCTGAGCCAGTCTTTTCTTTCCCTTCAGCAGATAATAAGTCAACACACTCAACAGAAGAAGAAAAGCTACCAGAGAAAGAACCGCAGACAACCCCAAGTTGAAGGGGGGGATAAAAAACATGGCTATTACAAGATAGGCCAAATTCAATCC
Source organism: uncultured Nitrospinota bacterium (assembly GCA_905612265.1). Classification (GTDB taxonomy): domain Bacteria; phylum Nitrospinota; class Nitrospinia; order Nitrospinales; family VA-1; genus LS-NOB. The sequence goes on from CAJQRI010000051.1 coordinate 184, forward strand.
CAAAAACCCATAACCGGCTTGAGTGAAATTCCGGGCCCCAAGATCAAGGGTCTCCGTCGATTGAGAGTCTTCGTTTTCCATTTTTAAATGTACGATAAACTGGTTTTAACGCAATCTTGCCTGCAGTTGCAGATTCATTTGCGGTATGTTAGCTTTCTGCTCTTAGTTTAACAATAATTTTTTAAACTGGTTTTCTTCCATAACTATATGATTCCTGTTGACGAACAACTTAAAACCATCCGCAGAGGCACTGCAGAGGTTATTGACGAAAAAGACCTGGCCAAACTGATAGACACGGGAAAACCCCTTAAGGTGAAAGCTGGGTTTGACCCTACGGCTCCCGACCTGCATCTGGGACATACAGTCCTTCTGCATAAAATGCGACAGTTTCAGGAGTTGGGCCATGAAGTCATTTTCTTGATCGGTGACTTTACTGGAATGATCGGTGACCCCACTGGCCGCTCCGAGACCCGCAAAAACCTGACGCCTCAGGAAGTTCAAGAAAACGCAAAAAGCTATCTCGCACAAGTTTATAAAATTCTTGACCCTGAAAAAACCACTGTCGCTTATAACAGCGAATGGATGAATAAGTTCACCTCGGTGAACATGATCGAATTGGCGGCACATTACACCGTTGCCCGAATGCTGGAACGCGATGACTTTCAAAAACGTCTTGCCAAAAACCTGCCTGTTTCCATTCATGAGTTGATGTACCCTTTGATCCAGGGCTACGACTCAGTGGCTTTACAATCCGATATCGAATTGGGTGGCACCGATCAGAAATTCAATCTCCTCGTTGGACGAGACCTTCAAAGAGCCTATGGGCAAAAACCTCAGGTTGTGCTCACCATGCCTCTTCTGGAAGGGACTGATGGAGTGCAAAAAATGAGCAAGAGTCTGGGCAACAGCATTGGTGTCTTCGATGCCCCAAACGAAATGTTCGGAAAAATCATGTCCATCTCAGATGATTTAATGTGGCGTTATTACGAGTTGTTAAGTCAGGTCAGCGCCCAGGACTTAGAGGTCATGAAGAAACAGTCCGAGGCTGGCACCCTGAATCCTAAAAATACCAAGATGAACCTAGCCAAGGAAATTGTTGCGCTTTACCATTCCCCCGAACATGCGGGTATGGCCTTAGCAGAGTTTGAAAATGTATTTAAGAAAAAGAACCTGCCCGAAGACATCCCTGTAGTAAAAGGCTGGGGAGATGAGCTGAAGGGGATCTGCAATATCCTGAAAGACCATAATTTGACCGACAGCACTTCAGCGGCCCGCCGTCTGATCCAGCAAGGATCTGTAACGATAAATGGAGAGAAGATTTCCGACGTTAATCAGGAGCTACCCGGGAACTTGGAATACCTCATCAAAGTCGGCAAGAAACGGTTCCTGAAAATTCAACCGTGCTGATTAGAGCTTTTAAACTGAACCTGGCCTGCCACAATAATGGCAAAGTCCGACAAAAATCCGACGCTTTTCATTGGATATGGGTAAGCACCTTGCAACCCATATAAAGACCAAATAAATACATGTATTTAGAAGAGTTATATAATTTTTTGATGATGCTATTTAAAAAAATAACCCAAGGCAGGCTCGCCCCAAGTAAAAACCTTGATAAACCGCCAGTACTCATCACGCCTTCATACTAATAAACTTCACGCATTAACCATTGCCACAACCAGTAATCACTCCTCATGCTTAGCCTTTCGTTCCTCTATCTCACACAAGCATTTAACAAGATTCACTATGCTCTGACATCAGGAGAACTTTTGAAATGTACTGACGATGTCTGGATAATGCGTTGTGACATAAATGTGAGGGGAGTATATGTATAAATAGCTGGCGAAAACTACACCCTATGACTGTGTCAACTATGTGTCAATCTCATGTGCACTTATAGACACTTATAATCACAATTCGCAACGGACGGCCCAGAAAAGCCTTTACAATAAGGGGTTAAAATAACCACAAGGGAGTTCTCCACCACCTCCTGGTTTCTATTTTCCAAAAGTACGCCTTTACCGGAAGTAAAAATTTCCATACCCGGATTTATCTCGGCCACTTCGTTTTAAAATGTTGCCTTTAAGTCATTTCCTCATGCAGGGTGGACCAAGAATACGCCGCCATTCAAAATCGAAATAAACAAAAACTCTAATAAAATTAGCACCTTCATAGTCAAATCTACTTAAAGTGAAACCAGAATATAAAAAGATCCGGTGTGCAGGAATATGAAAACGGTTTTTTGCTACCAGCAGTTCCAACGGCTGGAAGAATCAAGTCACTGTTCAACCTAAATATGTAACACCATCTTTTTTGAATGAAGAAATACCCTGATTTCAGGTTTCATAAATTCATGTGCCCTGTTAAAATCGCCAGAATCAGGCCATAGGACCCGATTGAAAGTGATTAGACCTTGACATGAGCCCTTGCCGATGAAATAATCCGTCAAACCTTCCCGTATTATCTTCGGTTGTCTAAACATCTGATTTGGTAAGAGTAAGACGGGATTTTTGTATTTTTTGAAGATTTTTTTAGGATAGAGCAATGAAAAGGACTTTTCAACCCAGCAACATTAAAAGAAAACGCGTGCATGGCTTCCGCAAACGAAGTTCTACCGTAGGTGGAAGACGCGTATTGGCAAACCGCAGGCGAAAAGGTAGAAAACGTTTGACGGTCTGATCGTGAAAAACTTCCAACACTTGTGACATTTAACCGTTGCTTTTATCCCCCTGAGCAGTAAGTCGTGGGGGTTAGCCAAGATAATTTCTTATTTGCCAGTAAAAGTTATTGAAAACTGAGTTCAACGTCACGATGGCATCGAGTGGATGGAAAAATTCTCTTTCAAAAAAATCGAGCGACTGGCCAAGCGGCCCGAGTTCGAGAAGGTGATGGATAAAGGGGTAAAGAAGCGGGTGGGAAGATTATGTATTATCTTTTCTCTCCCAAATGAATTGGGCCGGAAGAGGTTGGGAATCATCGCCTCGAAAAAGATAGGAAACGCGGTAGCCCGAAACCGGGCGAAACGAATAATCCGGGAAATCTATCGCCAAATCAAACACCGTATTGAACCTGCTCTGGACATCGTTATTATTTCAGGGAAGGACGTGGTCAAGCTTCCCTACAGAGTGATTGAAAAAGAACTTTCGAACGCCCTTCTAACCGAAAGGTGAGTCCCGAAACCGGATCAAACACCCTAGTAATCCATCGCAGGCCTCCATGTTAAACCAGATTTTCCTTAAATTAGTGCGCGGTTATCAACGGTGGGTTTCTCCCCTGTTCTTTCCGACTTGTCGGTTTTATCCCAGTTGCTCAGAGTATGCTGCTCAAGCTTTAGAGCGTTACTCTCTTGTTAAAGCAGCAGGACTGATCATCAGTAGACTTTTAAAATGTCACCCCTATCACAACGGTGGGGCGGACCCGTTGAAATAGGGCCGAACGGCCTGGAATCGGAGATTCGACTTGGAAAACAGATTATTGCTCGCCTTTGTTCTGTCTTTGGCGGTATTTGTAGGATGGGGTTATTTCTTGGCAGAAGTGCAAGGCCCAATGCCAGTCCAGGAACAGGGCATGGACAATCAAAATGTTCAATCGATTCCATCTCAAAGTACAGGAATTACAGGCTCAACACCTTCGGCTCCTTCCCAGTATCAGTCATCACAATCTATAACCCCGACCCCCTCACCTGTTAACCCGTTCCCGGGTGAAGAGATTCTCATTCAGGTCTCAGCCGGAAAAACTCATTTCACCATCAGCAATCGAGGTGGCGTACTAAAACAATTGCAATTGCCTCGCTTCAAGAATGACAGCGGCGAAATTATCGACTTGATCGATAACCCCGATCACTTGACATCGGCTCTGGCTCTTAAAACAAACGACCCTGAAATAACATCCATCTTGCAAAACGCTCATTATGAGCCTTCGACAACTTCCATAGTTTTGGATGAAAACAACACGGAAGGTAAGCTGACCCTGACACTGAATCACTCATCGGGATTACAGGTCGTTCGCAAATACACATTCCGTTTCGACGATTACCTGGTCGAAATGAGTACCAAGATCACCGCCACAGCTCTCGCAAACAGGAACCTGCAATATCAAGTTTTGTTAGGCCCCGGAATGGGCGGAAAAATTTCTTCACAAACTGATTACATCGTTTTTTCCGGCGCAACCGTATTTGCCAATAATGAGCGTATTGAGAATCCGCCAGAAGACATTCAAGGCACGGCTTATTTTAAAGGCGATATAAAGTGGATGGCCTTCCAGAATAAATATTTTGGATCGGCCCTCATTCCCCAACAGGGCACTAAAGCCGGTATCGTGTTTAAAGAAAAAGACTCCGTCTTTGTCGGGCTGGAGTTGGAATCTGTCCAATCTTCCGCCAACGCTCAATATTTATTGTATGCGGGCACCAAGGAACTGGAGATACTGGAAACCAAAGGCCACGATCTGGTAAGGCTCATCGATTATGGCTGGTTCGGCAACAAGTTTGCGTTTCTGGTCAAACCTCTTCTAAAAGTTTTGGCATTCTTCTATGAGCACACCGGCAACTATGGATGGTCAATCATCTTCCTGACTATCATCATTAAAGTATTATTTTCTCCGCTGACCCATAAAAGCTTCAAGTCCATGAAGGGAATGCAGAAGGTTCAGCCTTATGTGAAAATCATTCAGGAAAGAAATAAAGACGACAAGCAGAAAATGAATGCAGAAATGCTGGAGCTGTACAAAAAACACAAGGTCAATCCGGTCGGCGGTTGTCTGCCCATGCTGTTACAGATTCCCGTATTCATCGCCCTCTATCACGCGCTGTTCTTTTCCATCGAGCTTCGCGGTGCCCCTTTCATAGGGTGGATCGTTGACCTCTCGGTAGCCGACCCTTATTACGTTTATCCCGTGCTTATGGGCGCTACGATGTTCCTGCAACAACGGTTGACACCATCAATCGGCGACCCCATGCAACAGAAGATCATGATGTTTCTTCCCATCGTGTTCACCTTCCTGTTCCTTTCGTTTCCATCGGGACTCGTCATCTACTGGACCGTCAACAATATGCTGACCATCTCCCAGCAATACTATATCTACCACGTAGCCAAAGATTAAGTGGCGAACCACCACTGGCAAATTGGTCGTTAGCCACCCAAAAATAACAACGACCAATTCAAGGTTTAAGATCCTTTTAAATCAGCCATAGACGCCCAAAGGGCTATATCTGTGGTATTAACGCATGAACCGTTGAGTGTGCAAGAAATACAACTAATTTACAGAGAGCACGAATACCCATCATGAACGACACCATCACAGCCATTGCCACGCCTCCCGGTGAAGGGGGTATCGGCGTCATCCGCTTAAGTGGGAAGGATGCTTTAGTCATCGCCTTGCGACTGTTTCATCCGGCAACAGGCCCGGTAGAAGAGCCCCCCCAAAAAAAGGTTTTGTTTGGCGAAATCCGCGACCCTGAATCAGACGAGTGTATAGATCAAGTCCTTCTCACTTTTTTTAAAAAACCCAAAAGTTATACCGCCGAAGATGTCATTGAGATCAGCGCTCATGGTGGCGCCTGGATCGTATCCAGAATCCTCGAACTGGTTTTGGGGCAAGGCGCACGATTGGCAGAACCAGGGGAATTCACCCGCCGCGCTTTCACCAACGGCAGGCTCGATCTTACTCAGGCTGAAGCGGTTGCCGATGTTATCGACTCCGCCTCTGACAAAGCTTTAAGCTCAGCCATAGCGCAACTCAAAGGCGGACTCTCGCACAGACTCAACAACCTGCACGAAACTCTGCTCAACGCTCAGGCCCAGTTGGAAGCTTCAATAGATTTCACCGAAGACGGCCTCACCTTTCAGTCTCGCGAAGCTACACAAAACCAAATACGGGAAGTTGAAACAGATTTAAAGAAACTGGTCGACTCGTTCCGGCAGGGCAGAATTTATCGAGAAGGAATGCGCGTGACTCTCATCGGCAAACCTAACGTAGGCAAGTCCAGCCTGCTCAACGCACTTTTGCAGGAAGACCGAGCCATCGTCACCGCTTACGCCGGAACCACCCGCGATACGCTGGAAGAACGCGCCCGTATCAAAGACATTCATATCATCATCACCGACTCAGCCGGACTGCGCGATAACCCGGAAGTGATAGAAGAAGAAGGCATAGAAAGAACCCGTGCGGCTCTGGAAAGTTCTGACCTCGCCTTAGTGGTATTCGATCCCTCCGAACCGATTGACGATAATGATCAACTGCTGATGAATGAAGTGGGTGAAAAACCCCGGCTGGTGGTGCTCAATAAATCCGACCTCCCCGTTTTATGGCCTCAAGATCAAATCAAAAACTTCCTTGCGGGAGAACAACCTATTACCCTGTCAGCTAAAACTCTGGAAGGCTTCGAATCTCTAACAGAAGCCCTCCACCAAAAAGCCACAGGTGGAGAACGAACAGGAGAATCGCTAGTCATCACCCGTGAACGCCACCGCGATCATCTACAACAAGCCGCAGAAGCTCTCCATAACGCCAGCGAAACTCTGGCAGAGGGGCTCTCCGAAGAGCTAATAGCCGTAGATATCACCCTCGCAATGGAACACCTAGGCTCCATACTGGGAAAAACCTTCGAAGAAGACCTCCTAGACAAAATCTTCGGTCAATTCTGCATCGGAAAATAGCGGCGACCCGTCTCTCTGACTTGTCATGCCTTTAAGGCTACAGATTTTAAGTAGCTTTTTTTATCGGCCCAATGGAGGCTCTAGGCACCTTCAGTCCTCACATCGAATCGAATCAAGGTCTTTGTACAGGCTCAGGATGAACATAAGGAGAGCGCCCCAAGCGCACCGCCCTTATTTTCCGGCCACGTGGTGGCCTAGACCATACCTATGGAGGTGTGTTGCATTTGCTCACGTTGTTCTTCGGTGACTTCTAACTGAGGAAGGTGGTTTGAACCGTATTTATCTATGTAGAGGAAGATGTACTCGCGGACGCAGGTTCTTAAGTCCCACTTTGTATTGTGGTTGCGTTCAAATTCATCGAACACATTCATTGCATCTTGGATGCTTAGCCCTCCTTTGGTGGTGAAGTAGTAGTCGAGTGCGAGATCCCATTCTGGATTTTTGTAATAGGTGAGCCCGTATTTTTCTGGCTCGAACGCTATCGGACTGTATTTACCTAGAACGAAGGTCATGAATCCCAGCGAATGTATGTGGGCTGAGTTTTTTTCGACGAAGATTTTACTGTCGTCAGCTTCTTCGGCAGTTTCGCCGGGGAAACCGAAAAAGCCCATCAAGTGATTCCAGATACCCGCTTCAGACGACATGCGCAAATTCGTTTCGATAGCGTCGAGTTTAGTCGCTTTGTCCATTAGTTTTAGGACACGCTGGTTGCCAGACTCGTAACCGAAATGCAGGTACTTGCATCCCGACTCCGCCACATCTTTCCAGATCTGGTCATCCAGAAGAGACTCTTCAAACCGCATATGTGTGGTCCATGCGATATCAAGTTTCGTTTCGATCAACCGGCGCGATAGTTTTTGGAATAGCGCTGGAGGATAGGACTCATCGGTGAAATGAAAAAATCGGGTGCCATATTTTTCTTTGAGAAATTTAATTTCTTCAGTGATCTGGTCTACCTGCTTCGTACGAAACCCTTCGACGTAACCTTGAAAATGGTCACAGAAGGTGCAACGCCCCCAATAACATCCGCGTGTTGCCAGATAGGGCAGGATGAGGTCGGGCACAAAATATTTTTCCAGCGGCAGACCATCAAAGTCTGGTGGTGGAATGTCGGCTAAATTTTCAGAGCAAACTTCTTTGCTCGTGTGAATGCCGTTGTCATCTTTATAAATTAAGTTGGGCAAATCAGATAATTCACCACCACTTTTCACTGCTTCGGTTAGTTTCAGATAAGCCGATTCGCCTTCGTATACTACGGCAGTGTCGAACCACTCCCACAGCCCTTCCATTGCCGGCAAGGTATCTCGAATGCGAGTGATGATATTTCCGCCTAGGGTGATATGCGTTCCGGGGAACTCCTCCTTAATCATTTTGCAGAAGGTGAAGGTAGCAATGAGTTGTTTCTGTTGCACGATTGAGATTCCAACCATCGCCGGGCGCTCACGTTCCATCACAGGGCGAATCAACATGCGGAAAACATCGCGATATATATTGATCTGGTCGTCATCGACCGCTTCGAGAATTTCTGAAGACATGAACGGCTTGTAAACGATATCTGTCTCGATAGGCGGGAAACAAATTTGCGCAGGGTAATAACCCAGCGAGACCAGCGCCATGACTTCGTGCAGACAATTTGTCGCCCACTCCAACTGGTCGATATCGTAAAAATCTTTTCCGCGCAGGATTGCTTTTGCTCGTTCTACATCAGTAGAAAATTGTTGAAACCGTTTCGGAGTACAGGTGAGGAGCTTTTGCATCAACTCCTGTTCTTCTTCATCGAGCTCGCGTTTCTCTGAAACTTCCTGGAGGTATTTAAGCTCGCTGCCAATACGTTGCTCGACATGCTCCAAAAACCGGGCGCTGAAAAACAGATCATACATCTCAACGTTGACATCCAGTTGCGAAACGTCATGTCCTGCCGGACGCAAGACCGCCGCTAGGCAAGGTAAGCTCAAATAAGGCTCGGAGGGCAACCAGTCTGGTGGAAATATGAGTAGTGATTTCATATCAGCCTCTGTTTCTCAAGTTATCGATTGAACTATTCAAATGCTTCGCTAGGCTCGACAAAGAACCTTCTCCTCTTCTTCTTCCGTTGGCGGTTTGCCGTTCAGTGCTTCTTTGCCAAACTTATCCAGATATAGCAGGAAATGTTCGCGTGGCAGAGTTCCCCACAAATTCAAGGTCTGAAAAAACTCTTCCGCCATGCTGATGCATTTGCTGTTCATTTCCCCTGCTTCTTCACGGGACATTCCCTCTTTCGCAACAAAGTCCAGGTTCATGGCTATGTTTCTTTCGGGGTCTTCGATAATGCGTTCGATTGAAAACTTTTCGGGATATTGATAGCAACTGGAGTCTCGGTTCAGCAGGAACACCCCCGGGCCAAATGAATGGATTGAGTCGAGGTTATCGCGAAGAAAGTCGATGGTCTCCTGAGCTTCGGGACGGGTTTCGGTAGGGAACCCGAAAAACAGAAATGAGTGGTTCCAGATACCCGCCTTATGGCTTTTGTTCAGGACATCCTTTTCCACTTCTTTGGTGGTTCCCTTATCGATGAGCGCCAGCACCCGATCATTGGCACTTTCCAATCCGAACATCAAAAAGGTAAACCCAGCCTTTTTCATTTTAGTAAACAATTTTTCGTCCATGACCTTTTCAAACTTCAGCAACGCCAGGGAGCTGATTTCTACCCCGCGCTCAATCATCAATTCCGAAACATCGTTGAGCGAATGCGGCGACATTGCCTCATCGGAAAAAGTGAAATATTTCGTATTGTATTTCTTCATCAACGCTTCCAGTTCATCCACCATGCCATGGGTTTTCTGTTTACCGTAGCGATGCCCATAGACAAAACTATGTGTGCAAAACGTACACTTGCCCCAATAACAACCCCGGCTCTGTAAAACGGGGATGATCGGGTAAGGCGACAGGTAATTATTCATTGGAAGACCGTCAAAGGTCGGACCAGGAAGTTCTTCGAAGCGGAGTTCCACACGTTCCTTGTTATGCACCACTTCTCGCCCATTCAAATGGATCAGGTTGGGCACGGTCGCTAATTCATCCCCTGCTTTGAGTGCGGTGAGTAGTCTATGCAGAGGTTCTTCGCCTTCAAAAGTGACAACGCTGTGGCAGAAATCATCAAAAAATTCTGGATGCCCGATCAACTGTTCGGCGTTGACACTGAATATTGGACCCCCAAGGGTGATATGCAGATGCGGATATTTTTCTTTAAGCAACCGAGCTAAAGTCAGTCCTGGGATAATCTGCGAAATGCCGATAATGGAAATACCAACGACATCATAATCCTGCCAGTTTTCACTAGGGATCAGAATATTTTCATATAAATGGATGAAGGGATTGGTCTCTTTATCCCGAGTGGTTTCATGTGCCTTGCGGGTGGACTCTTCGGCGCGGGTGCCGCTCTCGAAAGTCGACAGGCTCAAAACTGCGGGGGCATGCGCATCAGAAACCAGTTTCAAAGCCGACTTGATCACCATATCTGCCTGCTGATAGGAGGGGAAATCGAAAAACCGTTCCGGAGTTCGCAGAACCGATTTAGCCTCTTCAACCCCGGTAATAATGCGGTCGGAAAATTTTAGTCCCATCGACAAAACATCCAGATGGGATTTCTCCTTGATCGACAAAGAACCCTGGTTTTTGAGAGATTTTAGTTTCTCAGCCATCAGATGTTCGGCATTTTTCAACAGAGGAGCCGACAAAAAATGGTCGTAGGACGCTATATTAAAATCTCTTTGATCCACTTCCCACCCCTTGGCCCTCAAATAGGACGTCAGGTAGGGTGTGCTTAAATACGGCTGAGTGGGGTACCACTGTGCCGGGAAAATCAATAAAGTTTTCATTATGTTTTTAATGATAACACTTTAAAAGATACTCAACGAGATAATATTTGACATCAATTTTTAATAATTGACTTCAATTATATGGAAAGTATAATTGCTTGTTTATATGACATATAAATAAAGCTTTCACCCTGCCAGCAAAGAAACTGGGCAGTGTGAAGACATCCTGAAACCGGGGTTTCTCCTATATAGCAAAAAGGGCATAAATTCTAATTCTTCCCATAGTATTTTGTAAAATTTAATGGGGTGAAAGTAGGGGTTTTCCTGGTCGTTTTTCGTCCACAAAGAGGTTTGAACATGCTAACAAAAAATCTTAAAGCTTTTATTTTTATAAACATTTTCTTGTGGGTTGTACTTTGTACTATCCCCGCATTTGCCGAAACGGTCAAAGCCACTGAAACAGAAATTTCACTGGTCGATGGAATCGCCGTTGATAGAAAAGGTAATATTTATATTGCCCGGCGCGCTAACAACATCATCAGCCGTGTAGACACTAAAGGTAATATGACCCGCTTTGCCGGTACCGGCGAGTTCGGGTTTGATGGCGACGGCGGCAAAGCCACCGATGCAAAACTAAAAATACCCGCGGGGTTAACTTTCGATAAAAAAGGCAACCTGTACATTGCCGATCGGAACAATCATCGCGTTCGAAAAGTAGACACACGCGGCATCATCACAACAATTGCAGGCAATGGCACAGCAGGGTTCAGCGGTGACGGCGGCAAAGCCACCGAAGCCATGCTCAAACATCCATCCGGAGTTGTTACTGATGACAAAGGAAATATTTATATTTCCGATCGTTCCAACGACCGGATCCGTGTTGTGAACAGTAAAGGAGTCATCTCCACAATTGCAGGCAATGGCATGGATGGATTTAAAGGCGATTCCGGCCCCGCTACCAATGCTCAACTATCAAGACCTTTTGGACTGGCTCTCGATAAAAAAGGCAATCTCTATATTGCCGACCGTGGAAACAATCGCGTTCGAAGAGTTAATCCTCAAGGAATCATTCATACTGTCGCAGGCGATGGTGGCTTCTTTTTCATGGGTGATAACGGCCCCGCCTACCGTGCAAGTATTGCAGGACCCACAGGCGTGGCGGTCGATAAAAATGGTGTCCTTTACATCGCGGATCGAAACAATAACCGAGTCCGCTCTGTCGACACTCAGGGAATGATCCGTACTGTCGCAGGAACCGGACAACAGCATTACAATGGTGATTCTGAATTAGCTCGCGATTCTAATTTACACCTGCCTTTCGGAGTTGCTCTGGATGCAGATGACAACCTGCTGGTTATTGACCGGTCGCATTACCGCATTCGCCAGATAGACACTCGACGGGGCAGTGTCAAAACTGTTGCCGGAAATGGTATGAAGAAATTCGCAGGCGATGGCGGCCCTGCTACCGGAGCAACATTGAGCTTCCCCCAAGGACTCACCGTAGATAAAGATGACAACCTGCTGGTTTCTGATAAGGGACACTACCGCATTCGCCAGATTTCGCCCGATGGAATCATCCAAACCATTGCAGGAAACGGCATAAGAGGAAATATCGGCGATGGTCAGACTGCTATGAAAGCTTCCATCTATGGGGCAACCATCCTGAAGCTGAACAATAAGGGAGAAATGTTCATCGTCAGCCCGAGCGGATTCACCAGCGTTATTCGCAAGATTGATGAATCAAATATCATGCGGAAAGTTCTGGGAACAGTGGATAAGCACTATCTAAAATCCATCTCTAAAAGTAAATACAAGGGCAGAGCTCAAACGGGTGAATTGGCTATCCTCACCACATTTTCAGATATCGCTTTTGACCAAAAAGGGAATATGTTTATTTCCGACCGCCTCAATCACCAGATCCGCAAAGTCTCTGCCTCAGGCGAAATCTCTACGATCGCTGGCACCGGGGAGTCGGCCCATTATGGCGACGGTGGTCCGGCTAGTGAAGCGGCGTTCCGTGACCCCAGCTCTCTTACTACCGACAAGGAGGGCAACCTGTATATCGCTGATGGTGCCAATAATATGATTCGAAAAATAGACACCAAAGGCATTGTCACCACGATCGCTGGAAATGGCAACCACGAAAACTCAGGCGATGGCGGCCCGGCATTGGAAGCGGGAATCAGAAACATGGATTACCTAGCTATGAGCCCAAGCGGAGAACTCCACATCGTTGGGATGAACTCCTATATCATTAGAAAGATCACAAAGGATGGAAAGATCGTGAGGGTCGCGGGGACTGGTTACCAAGGCTATTATGGAGATGGCGGCCCAGCCACCAAAGCCATGTTCAAAAGCCCTGCTGCGATCGCTTTCGACTCAAAAGGCAATTTGTATATTGCTGATATGGGGAATAACCTGATCCGCAAAGTGGATACCAACGGAATCATCTCTGCCTTTGCAGGAACAGGAACATTCGGCTGGGCTCAGGATGGCGAAACCGTAGAAATTTACCTACAAAACTTCCCATAGCCTTTAACGAGACACTCGACTAATTATTTTAGAAATGATTAAATTTTTTATTTTCGGAGATTTTCAATGCAAAAATGCAACTTCGTGACAAGAATAGTTTTAGCAATGTCCCTGGCATTCAGCAGTCAGGTTTTCGCGGCTGACACAGATGGGCTCGCCAATATTCTCAAAAAAATAGATGGGCTGGCCTGCACCCAACCCCAAAACCTTCCGCAGTTTTTTTCTAAAGACCTGATCATCATGGTGGATGATAAACGTGCCTTGCTGGAAAACCGGATTAAGGATTACCAGCACATGCTGGCCGATTTCAGGGATATGAATTGCCAGACCCAACGGCAGGTTCTCGCTGGAAAAGTCGGCAAAAATATTAGCTACCTTTTGGTAGATGAAATCATCAGCATCACCTCCAAATCGACGGACACCGATGAGCGGCAACACAGCGTCTGTACTTATACATTCACACGGGAAGGCACAAACTGGAAGGTATCTATGGAGCATTGTTCAAGCCTCCCCGATTACAGCATAAATCCTGGAGACGATGCCCTTTACTATTTCCATAACCCGATCTACTAAACTAACTAATAAACCGGTAGCATGTCACCAGACACATTTTCAGAGGCGTTATGAGTTTTTTCATAACGCCTTTTTCTTTCAGTTATTCAGGCTTTGCGGGAAAAATCTCAGTTTGAGGGTCTGCCTCCACGGCGAGTGGGCTTGAAATAAATGCTCCACTCCTCTAACATGTTCAGTATGAGGAAGCCGGCAGAAAAAATTATCGCCCATCTTGATCCAGACCCTTGCGATCTGATACCTAGTTATCTAAAAAGTCGACGGAAAGATATTAAAACAATCATCCAGTCGATCGAAAACACTGATTTTGATAAAACTCGTATGCTCGACCACTCCATGCGAGGCTCTGGATGTGGCTAAGGTTTTATGCCGACCTGTAAAATCGACGAAGCTCTTGAAGAAGCCTCCAGAATAAAGGACCTCAAACAAATTAAAAAGCACCTAGCCGTACTTCCAGACTTTCTTGAAAGGGTGACTCTGGTTTATAATTGTTCCTTTCAATTTGTAACAGTATATTTTTAATTTCACCCTTATCACCTCCGCCCATCAAACTGTGTTGAATTTTTTAAAGGGACTTGTAGTTTTTATTCTCGCCTTTTCAGGGGTCTGTTCCGTTTTTGCTGAAGAAAGGGATTGGACGTTCTGGCAGGAGCGTTTCCTCCAGTCGATCTCCGCCCAATCACTCGCCCCCAATGAAACAACAGCTCATATTAAAGAGGTTCGTGTCACCGCGACATTGCCGGATTACCCCTGGGTCAAAGTATCTGGATACCGCAACCGCCCGGTGGAACGTTGCATCACCTGTCACGATGGCATTGCCAACCCTTCCCATCCGCCTGAGTTTGGTTGTTCCGTTTGCCATGGCGGCGAGCCCGAATCGGTGAACAAGGACGAAGCACACGCAACCTTGATTTATGATCCTGCGGCGGGGACGGGAAAACGCAACCCTTCTAGCTTGAGTGTGGTCGAACGATCTTGCGGGCAATTATATTGCCATGCGGGTCACACAGATGAAGACAGAAACCATGTCAGCCGTGTTAAGAAATCCATGATGAATACCATGGCGGGTGTGGTTTCGGGCTTGAGATATCAGTGGGCTGGTCAGAGCCGTAAAACAGCACGTTATGGAACACAAGCTATTACCGATAAAGATGGGTCCATCCCCAAAGACCAGGGCGCTTTGGAAAAACTGGAAAGGCTACCCTTCTTTTCTTCTGCGACGATTCCTGAATCCATTTTAAATCAGGAGGAAATGGTTGCCGTATCTAAACACCCTGCAGACCGGCTGCTAAGGAAAAAATGTTTCCAATGCCATATTGATTCACCACCTGCCAAAGGCCAGTATCGTTCGCAAGGTTGTGCCTCCTGTCATTTTGAATATTCTGCCAGCGGACTATATGAAGGCAATGACCCCACAATCTCCCACACCGAACCAGGTCATGCTCGTTTTCATAAAATCAGTACTATTCCTTCACGTACCACCTGTGTTCAGTGCCATCAAGCGTTTGCCTTGCAATCCCTGGGCACTGAAACTTATGAAGAACTGAATATCAATGACATCGAGGAAGACCTACTCATTAATCAAGCGGCTATTGACGACACAATCGATCAGACCGAAGAGCCCTCACTCCTCGACGACTCCGAAATAACTCCCAACTCAACAGATCAAGTCGAAGCACCGCTAGCCGTCGATCCACCTGGGACTGTGAACGCGGTTGAGGACTCCTTATTTGCCGGAAGAGGCAAGGCCATAAAAGATGTGCACACAGCCAAAGGAATGGACTGCACCGATTGCCATACACAAATGGATATCATGGGAGATGGAAACATTTATTCCAAACAACATGAAGCGGTGGAGATTCGTTGCGAGACTTGCCATGGAGATAGCCTTGCCTACCCTTCCATCACACAAATCAACGATCCCGGCGACACGGCTATCAGAGTCAGCAAACATTACAAAGGGGTTACGAATAAAGTCGAGGACTGGATGGCGGTTTCGGCACGTAGCCGGAAAATGACCAATGTGAAAGTTCAGGATGGGCGCATGGTCACCATTGGCAAACAAACGGGCACGGTTCATGAAATTCCGTTGGTGAAAGATTATCTTGATGCCCACTCCATTCCCCAACACCAGTCCCGTCTGGAATGTTCAGCTTGCCACGCGCGCTGGGTCGTTCGTTGTCCTGGATGCCATCAGAACATCGGGCAGGACCAAATCCCCAAATCTCATTCCATGGATATAGGAGAACCCGCTTTGATGATCGGGCCTCGAGGCAAGGTAGCCCCCATGCTGACCCAGCCTGAAAGACATTTAACGGTTCTTGATGAGAGGGAAAATCCGATTCCCGTGTTAGGGAAGATGGGGGATGTGCGGGGCCAATATCGAAAATGGGCTTTCACTAACCCACATGGCACTTCCGGGTCGAATCTGGCTTATGCGCTGAATCCGCATTCCATACAAAAACAAGCCCGCTCTTGCACCAGTTGCCATTTGTCTCCTGAAACTTTAGGATTAGGTGCAGGCGATCTCAAGATAGGAAAAAGCTTCACCGGAAAAAATGATTTTATCGATCCCCTCGACCGTACAGACAAAATGCTCAAAGCATCACAGTTTGACCCGCAAGCTAAAGTGTCGATGCGGGGAGAACCCCTTGCGGGAACTCATCAGCCAAAAGCCCGAACCTTTAATCAGCGAGAGATCATTCGGATTTTAAGAGTTGGAAACTGCATACCCTGTCACGACCGTTATGATGACCCAGTTTATCAGGATATTAATCAAAGCTATGCTTTTGCACGTACAATGGATCACCGTCGATTACGGGAAAAAATATTGAACTTGAGGCAACCCCCGGAATGAACCGTTTATTTAAAATTTCAGCCCTGCTGGTTTTAGCAGTGAGCTTTTGGTCCTTTCCTTTTCTATCTTCAGGACAGGATTTGAGAAATAAAAATCTGTTCGGGTTTTTCGGCAATGATCAGCCTAAAGAAGATCCACAAGCCCCTAAGACTAAAAATAATCCGTCAGGCTTGCTCGACCTTTTCATTCAATCTGACGACGAAAATAAATCTAAAACTAAGAACATATTGGAATCAGAAGTTGTCAACGATGCCCACTCGGCCCTTGAGTCGAAGACCATGGTGCAAGTGCCTGAGGCTCTCTCAAAAAAAGAATTTGATGCCGCCGACTTTAACGATCCTTTTTACCGTGTTCGGGGTTTTCAGGAAAACTCAGAAAATATTTTACGACCGGGAACCACTTTAGATGGAGTCCAGTTTCAGAATTATGGTGACTCTGAAAAGTTTATTGAACGCTTCTACCGAGAGTCAGGGTTTTCCATAGACAAAGTTTTTGGTAAGATTAAATACTTGGAAAAAAAAGGAGGGTGCTACACCTGCCATCAAGGTATAGAACAAATCAGTTCCAACCATAAGATGTCCTGCGTCCGTTGTCATGGCGGAAACCGCCGCGCCAAGTCCCTGCCCAAAGCCCATAAGGGACTGGTGGCGAACCCCTCTTCAATGGAAAACGCACCCAAGTTTTGCGGCAAATGCCATGATAGCCATGTTAAAAAAATCAGTCGCTCTATAATGTCCACCGCCAAACGCATGATCAATATCACCCGTTTTGGCTGGGGCGCACAACCTGCGAATGAACTGCCCTATTCCCTTTATCCCGGTGAGCATGAGCAACCCTACCCGCCATCGGGAAACGAACACGAAGTAGACGGATTTCTCAAAACCAAATGTTTGAGATGCCATCTAGATGCACCCGGCCCGCACCGCCCGGGAGACTACCGTTCAACCGGGTGTTCAGCCTGTCATATGGTCTACACCAATGATGGTATTTCTTTATCGCATGACCGGGCTATTCAGGCTCTACAGGAAAAAGAGAACACACAAAATCGGTTTGGGAGAAAATTCGCCAACAAGTCCATGAGTAATCGCCGGGGTTACCCTCTGTTGCATCAATTCACCACGGCTATTCCCAGTGTCCAATGCGAACATTGCCATAACAATAATGGCGTTGGGGGAGAGTTTGAAGGTCTGCTTGCCAAACCTGACCGACCTCGCTCCGTTCCTAAATCCATCAATGATGAAACACCAGTTTTACATGGGAAGGAACATAAGTTTCTGGTTCCCGATATCCACCGAGAAAAAGGTATGCATTGCATCGACTGTCACATTGGCGATGAAATGAAACCCAAAATTGAATCGGAAGGTCTACGTTCGGCAGTGCAAATACGCTGTACTGACTGCCACGGAACCCGATCAAAACTACCCGAGGGTTTGTTGTTGATAGGGTCAGACTCCAGAACCAAAAAACTCTTAAAGAAAGCTAATTTAAACCCCAACTTGAAAAGAAGAATCCGTGCGGGAGATACGGTTCTGGTGAACTCTAGTTTCTCTCCCATGACACATATCAGACATGAAAAAAACCAGTGGATTTTGACTTCTAAAGTGACAGGTAAAAAACACAGCATTCCTCTGCTAAAAAATATTGCACCGTCCATCGCTCATCAGATTTCAAAACATATGGATGATATGGAATGTTCGGCCTGCCATGCCAGATGGTCGGCAGGAGAATGGGGAATGCATCTCATTCGCGAAAACACGTTCGCCCCGGAAAAATGGAAGGACTGGAACCTGACTGACCCGGATCTGCAAGAACTACTGTCAAAAAACGAAACTAACCCTCAGGGAATGATCAACTGGCTATCAGCAAAGTCTCGTTCAGGCAACATAGAAGGGGACCGTATTCCTGGGTTTTGGTGGTCCGTGTTCACCGATACTGGATGGTCAGACCTCATATTAGGAAAAAATAATCGCGGAAAATATTCGATTCTAAAACCCCGTTACCAGTATTTCATCACCGATCAAACCAGGCCGCTGGAGATTTCCACAAGGCGCGCCGAACCCCCATTAACTATGGATGGACGAGCGGGACTGATCTGGACCGCCTATTCTCCACATACGACTCGTAAGACAGTTCGCAGTTGTGAATCCTGCCATCAGAATGAATTGTCAGCAGGGTTGGGCGACCCTCTAAGACAAAACATTAAAAACGCCGCTACGTTTTTTGATGAATTACGATTCAACAATCAGGTTCTGCCTCAGTTTCAGCTCAAGCAGGGAGTGACGAAAAATGGAGAACCTCTGCAAACAGCTTTTCCCAGTGATGAAATCCGTTTTCTTAATGAAGAAGAAATTTCTACTTTGCAGGAAACGACAGATCGTTACCGGTCGTTCCGCTTTCTGAATTTGCGCGAATTGAGTTTTCCACGTCTTCTTTCTCGTCATGAATTCCCCTATGATACCAAGCACCATGCGAAGGAAAATATATCGGGGCCTCCTCCATCAAAAGGTGACCTTTATTATGATGTGAAACAAAACCAATTTGTGCGCGTTGAGCCCAAAAGTCCTGCCGCCGAAATCCCATCCGCTCCACAGGAGATCGTTGAGCACGGACCTAAAGCCCCAATACTCGGTACCCCCGAGCCTTCTCAACAAAAGAAAATCATAGAGTTTGCATACGATCTTTTTCAGGAGGACACATTCCTTAACAACGAGAATAACGAACCACCTCTTGAACCCACACCATGAAACTCCTGAAAACTCTTATATTGAGTGGACTCTTGCTTTCAGCGCCTGCCAGCGCAGATGTCTTGGCAGACAAAAACTGCGGCTCCTGCCACCGGCTAAAACCTGAAGAAATAGAAAAAAGTTTTACTGGGCCCGACCTGCATTACTCCGGCAATAAATTTCAACCGGAGTGGTTAAAGCAGTACTTGATAAACCCTGAAGTCATCCGACCTGCCGGGTTCGTCACCGATCCAGGGTTTTTGCCAAAGACTGACCTACCGCCACATGCTTCTTCCTCAATAGAAGATGCCAACGCCTTGACTAAAGAACTAATGACTTTGAAAATTTCCACTCCTGCACCCGTTAACCCGGAGCCTCTATCGAAGGGACTACGAGCAAAAATTAAATATCAATTCGAGCGGACATTCGGGTGTATCTCCTGCCATCAAAGTTTGAATTTGGCAGGCAAAGTACGTGGCGGTATATCTGGTCCATCTCTTGTCAATGCAGGAAACCGGCTACAGGCCGCCTGGGTTGCCGACTTGCTGAAGACACCTGAAACTTATATAGCAAAGAGTCGCATGCCGAGCTATAAAATGGAACCCGCTACTCTGGAACAATTCACCCGTTTTCTCATGACGCTGAAAAAAGAAAATATAAAATAATCCGATGCTAATAAATCGTAAATTTTTACTCACCGGAATAGCACTCCTGATAATTCTGGTCACTGCTTGCGGGCAAAGTGAGCAGTCCACATCTATTGCCAAACCGCCCACACAGCAGGAAGTCGGGGAAGTCAGAGAAGTCAACAGACAAACCCTACAACCTAAAATAGTAACGGTTACGGAAGAAACCCGGCAGACCTATAAATGGTATTGCTCCCAATGCCATGGCGTAAAAGGAAAGGGCGACGGCATAAATGCCAAATTCCTCACGGTTCCACCTCGGAACCACACCAAAGCCGCATATCTCGAAACCCGCACCAATGAACAACTTTTTGAGGCCATTAAGTTTGGCGGGCTCTCTGTAGGCCGAGCTCCTTGCATGCCTGCCTGGGGGCATACTCTTGCGGAAGATACCATCCACTCCCTGGTCCGATACATCCGCGAGCTCTGCCATTGCGAGGCGTTCTAACAAAGAAACTGCGCTAGTGACGGACAATAATTTTTTATGTCAAGGTCTCACCTAATTAATGGCATTTGTTTGCTATAATCATTCTTTGAAATAAAAGGAAGCACCCCTTTCCGTAAAGGTTGTAAAAAAAGTGAGCCCTCAAAATGATCGAAGTAAAGCCATTCCATGGCCTGCTGTATGACACCAAGGTCACGGGACCCCTTGCAGAGGTTACCGCTCCACCTTATGATGTGATTTCCCCTGCTCTTCAGGAGTCTCTGTATCAGAAGAATCCGCATAATATTATCCGCCTGATTTTGGGCAAGGTGTTTTCCACTGACTCGGAAATAGATAACCGCTATACCCGTTCTGCGAATAAATTCCGGCAATGGCTCGAGGATAAGGTTCTTCTTCGCGACCCGCAACTGGGGTTTTATTTATACCGTCAAGAATATGAATTTGAGGGCGCAAAATTCTGTCGCACAGGTTTTTTTGCTCGAGTCAAAACAGAAGCATTCAGCGAGGGAAATATCCTCCCTCACGAGTTCACACTTTCCAAGGCTAAGACCGACCGCACTCATTTGCTCAATGCTTGCCACGCCAATTTCAGCCCCATTTTTGGCCTGTACTCTGACCCTGAAGGAAATATCGATGCCCTGCTCAAGGACGAAGACAACATAGAGCCCTTATCTGTGATTAATGACGGCAGTGTTGTCCACCGCATCTGGCGCTTAAACAACCCTGCCATATGCCAGAAAATATCAGATCAGATTCGTGATAAAAAAATATATATCGCTGACGGACACCATCGTTATGAAACTGCACTGGCTTTCTCGGAAGCTAACCAGGGCAAGGTGGAAGATTGTGCACACGTCATGATGTTCCTGACCAATATGGATTCAGATTCCATGTCCATCTTCCCCATTCATCGGGTTGTGAAAAGTCCTGAACCTTTTGACCGCGAATCTTTCCTGAAAAAAGCCGGTGAGTATTTTGACATCTCCCCTTGGTCTGGCACACTGAATGGAACGGAAGTGAAATCCAAATTAAAAGAACTGGGCGATTCACAAATTACTTTCTGCGCCTATATGGGGAAAGCTCACAGCTTCATCTTAAAAGTTAAAAGTCAAAAAAATATTGTTCCTCTTTTGGACCACAACGAACCCGAGGACATGCAGGTTCTTGATGTCGCACAGCTCCATGCTCTCCTTTTCCGGCACATCCTCAAGATTGATACCCGGGAAAAGTCCGAGCAACAACATGTTTCATACAAGGTGAACTCCGAGGAAGCGATGGAAATGGTCGATAGCAGCGAATACGATATCGCATTCTTCATGAACCCCACTCTAATCGAACACGTACGCCGTTTGGCGGAAAAAGGCGTGCGACTGCCGCAGAAGGCCACCTTTTTCTATCCCAAACTTTTATCGGGTTTAGTCATCAATAAGTTTGGACTATGAAAATTATATCCACAGAGTTTCTGGTCGGGGCCGTATCGGCCAAGCAATACCCAAAAGAGGACCTTCCTGAATTTGCCTTTGTCGGCCGTTCCAATGTTGGCAAATCCTCTCTCATCAAGTCCTTGCTCAACCGAAAAAAACTGGTACGCATCAGCTCTTCTCCTGGCAAGACACGTGAAATTAATTTTTTCAATATTAATGAAACGATGATGTTTGCAGACCTTCCGGGGTACGGCTTCGCAAGGGTTCCTCCAGCTCTGCAAAAAAAATGGAAAACCATGATTGAGGAATACCTGACCCAGCGCAAACCTCTCATCGCTATTATTTTCATCGTTGATGTCCGGCGCAAACCGACGGAGTTAGATTTAACCTTGAAAGAATGGCTAGAGGAATTGGATAGGGACTATATTCTGGTGATCACCAAGGCAGATAAAATTTCTGCATCGGAGCGCAGTAAACAGGTCAAGCAAATCAAGGCCGCCTTCATGGGTAAAAATGCCCTGGGCTTCAGTGTCTATTCCAGCCTAAAACATACTGGGAGAAAAGAACTCTGGGCTCAATTACAAAAGCTGAGCCGTGAAGACAAAAAAACCCTCTTTCCTGAAGAGGAAAGAGGGTAAATAATTCCCGCAAATGGCAAAATATTCTCGCCGGTTATCTGCAGTTATCCCCAGAGTTCGTCCGGAACCTCCAGGCGATCGATCTTTTTTCCTTGAGCAATATGCTGGTCAAGAATTTCGTCCACATCTTCCGGCTGAACCTTCTGGTACCAGACACCATCCGGATAAACAACGAGGACAGGGCCCACTCCACAAGGACCAAGACATCCTGTACTAGTAACCACGCATTTGCCAAACAACCCTTTTTGCTCCACTCCCATAGAAAGCTTTTCAAAAATGGCGTTAGAACCACTTTCTGTGCAAGAGCCTCTGGGGTGTCCAGGTGGGCGGCTGTTGGTACACACTAAAATATGATAACTTGGTTTCGGCATCAATAAATCTCCGTTCTGGTTTATTAAAATCCTGAATGCTACATTAGATGTTTCACAAAAGAAATAGTTTTTTTTTAATGGAATTTTTCAACACAAAACCTAGGGAAGAATCAGACTCTCCGCAGGGTCGGTTTGATGGGGAATATTTAAAGTCCTGGCTTGAACCTCTCGTCAAAGAACCTATCTCCCGCTTTGAGTTTTTCACACTAAAGGGAGATGCCTCTGACCGAAGTTATTTCCGTTTCCACTACTACGTGAAAAGTCACCCAACTAAAAAATCATCGATTATTATCATGCAACTGAAGGAAACAAGTTCTGAAAAAGAGCCAGACTTCAACCGCATGCAAAAATTTCTAAAACATCTCGATATACCAGTTCCTGAAATTTTATATTACGACGCCGAGCGAGGACTACTGTTCCTTGAAGA
>CAJQRI010000052.1 GCA_905612265.1 uncultured Nitrospinota bacterium
TGTCGTGTATTATACTTCTTATATTTTTTTGGGCGCGACCAAAATTTAAAAAAATTCATCTTCTCCAAGAGGAAAGTGGATGAGCATAAAAAAAACAACCTCGTGGACTTTTTTAACGAATCATGCACATGTCTTGATTTGCCTGGCGAAAAGTCCGTATGAACGCATACGAGACCTTGCAGTGGAAGTGGGTGTCACGGAGCGTGCAGTTCAACGCATTATCGTTGAGTTGGAAACTGACGGGTATTTGGAGCACATTCGTGATGGGAGAAGGAATGTATACAAAGTTTTAAGTCGTAAACCTTTGCGGCATGGCATTGAAAAACATCGACAGCTACATGACTTGATTATGCTAGTAAAAAAATGATTTGATGCAAATCATATTTGTTGGAGTGTGGTCTTCTTTTTTGAGGTAGCACTTAATCAACTGACAAGTCTTTCGAATTACTAGAGCTACTTTATGGAAAACAATAATGAGCTGGCTTAATGAATTACTCTCACTTATGGGAAGTACGCTGCAAAACTTGATGGGAGAGGTGAATCGTTCTATATGAGTACTATTTTAGTGAAGCCCCTTTCCCAAGAAGACCGTGATCACGTTCGACAAATTGTATTAGATGCTTGTGAGCCAATTGCACCATTTTGGCCGATGCGAACCATGGTCGCACAGAATCCCATTCATGGATTAGAGTATCTGCCGTTTGATCAGGCTGTTCGAAAAGGCAAGGAACTCCTTGGTGGAAATGGGTATCTCGAGAATAAGGAATATCGTCAATTTTACCAAAATGGACGTATTACAAAAGAAAGTTTTAAGCGCGCTTTTTCCAGAGTTGGGCCTCGCGCGGATGGTCAAGTTCCCATTGAACTTGGAAGCCGTAAGGTAACCCCCGAAGATATTTGGCAGCTTCACTTGCTTTTTGGCTTTGAGTATTTGCCAGTATCTCTTTTGGAGTGGGAGCTAAACGGTGGTGGAGCTAGAAAACAGTTTCGAAATGACCTTCCCCAGGAATCCCGAAATAAAATTATTGCAGAAACCGTCAAAGAATATGAGGAGCATTGGGAATATCCAGAAGAGGCCTACCTGACTAATTTGTGGGAGAGTGTGTTATCCACCATAGAGCCATATGACCTTAATGCTTCATTTCAAATACCTGAGGGTTTGCAAGGGCCTGCGCCCATTTCCTTAACGCGGCAGCGAACCATCAGCGATTGGATTGATAATTTGACTGAGGGTGGGGTGGTCGACCAAATCAATAATCAACTCATCAAATGGGTAGCAGCGTTTCTCGATGAAGGGTTAGCCGGCTGGGAAATGCCTGGCCGAGAAGAAGGTTTCTACCAAGTATGGCGGGATTTGGCGCAGAAAGATTTTTCGGGGCAGCTTCTCGGGATTAAAGGTTTTTCCCGAAAAGTTGATAGTCTTCCTGCAGCTCCAGAGGATGCGATCCGTTCTAGCTTGCAGCAACTCGAAATTCCTCAAGAACAATGGAAAGATTATCTTTCTCGGCAACTATCATTATTACCAGGCTGGACTAGGTATATAAGGTGGCTTGAGGAACATCCAGCATACCATGCGCAAAAAAAACATCCCATAGATACCACACAATATCTGGCCGTGCGTTTATTCTATGAAGTGGAGTTCGCTAATATTAAGTGCCAGAAAGAATGGGAAATTGACGGGACGGTTTCTTCGCTAGCTGAATATTGGAATGATAGACCCGAAGAATACCACCAACAAATTTTTGGGCAGTCTGGGGATCCAATCAAACAGATGAAATGCCTTCATGCCTGGCGACTATTCCATCTGGCACAGTTTCTTGAGTTATCTCCAGGAGAGGTTCGCGAGCTCTCACTTACGGATATCCAGATGTTGTTGCAATGGTTAGATCACTATCCTTCTGACCAGCATGGACGGGTATGGATTGAGGCGTACGAAGATTCCTTTCGAGAGAATTTACTGAGAAGTATTACACAACATCGAGGAAAGATAGCAGAACTGGAAACTCGTCCCCATGCACAACTAGTCTTTTGTATAGATGTGCGTTCTGAATCATTTCGTCGCCATATTGAAGCCCAAGGCCCCTATGAAACGTTTGGGTTTGCAGGGTTTTTTGGCATTTCCATTAGCCATCAAGCTTTTGATAGTGATCGACGCGCCGATTTATGTCCTGTGTTATTGACTCCTAACCATGCGGTGACGGAAATACCTAGGTTGGGAGAAAGAGCGGCATTAGATAAATATTCTTCTGGTACTCGCTGGGGACAACTAGCGCATCATATTTTTCATGACCTGAAGCATCATCCTATTGGGTCGATGATGATGATTGATGTATTTGGTTTCTTTTTTAGTCTGGGGTTGGTGGGCAAGACCTTGCTCCGAAAAACATTTCGTACAATGACCGCTACTATCCAGAATTGGTTTACGCATAGGGTTCCAACGCAGATCTCAATTTCCACACCATCTAATCCTCAAGATCTCAGGATCGGAGAAGTGAATGCGGAAGGGATTCCTGATGGGCTTTCTGTGGGGTTTTCTCTCTCGGAACGGGCGACATTTATTGAAAATGGTTTGCGCGGTATGGGATTAACCAAAAGTTTTGCGCGGTTGGTGTGCCTCTGTGGCCACGGGAGTGAGACCGAAAACAACCCTTATTATGGGGCGTTGGATTGCGGGGCTTGCGGGGGAGCACCGGGCGATGCAAATGCACGAGTTTTTGCCACTATGGCGAATGAACCTGAAGTTCGACGTATTCTCAAGGAAAAGGGGTTGCCGGTTCCCGATGACACCTGGTTTCTTCCGGGAAAACATAATACAACTACTGATCGGGTAGAGTTTTACGATCTAGAGGAATTGCCTGATTCGCATAAAGAAGATTTACAGGCATTGAACAAAGATCTTGAAGAAGCGGGTGCAAATCAGGCTCTTGAACGATGCCATCGCATGCCCAGTGCTCCGACTGAAATTACTCCTGACCAGGCTTTGGTTCATGTAGACGAACGCAGTTGCGATTGGGCGAATCCTCGGCCAGAATGGGGGTTAGCGGGCAATGGTGCATTTTTCATTGGAAGGCGAAAACTGACCAGAGGATTGGACTTAGGCGGTCGGGTTTTCTTGCATTCTTATGATCCTGTTGCTGATCCTCAGGGTGCTATCCTCGAAAAAATCATGACCGCACCACTAATTGTCGGCGAGTGGATTAATACTGGTTATTATTTTTCTGCAGTTGATCCATGGGCTTATGGAAGTGGAAGTAAGGTGTTGCACAATGTCGTTGGGGGGGTTGGGATGATGCTAGGAACTCAAAGTGATTTGCAAATGGGGTTCCCCTTACAAACGGTCAACAATGGGGACACTCACTATCATGAACCTATGCGACTTTTAGCTGTCATCGAACATACGCCAGATGTAATTTCATCCGTCATTCAAAAACACCCGATCCTTCAACAATTGTTTCATAATGAATGGATTAATCTTGTGGCCTTGGATCCCAATAGTTTTGAGTACCATCGATACAATCCGAATGCGACATGGGAAAGGGTTCATTGTCCCTGATTAGATATAATATTGAGTGAAATGTTTATACTGCTACAACAATACGGGGTTTTATTTTAAGTCCCTGGCTGGTTTTTTTAGAACCAATTAAATAACACTGATACTTTTCAGTCAAAACTGTATCTGATCATTATATGGTAACTCGATCTAGACCAATATCATCTGAATTTCTGTTTTTAAAAACCATTACACTATTTGTGTTTTGGGTTTTGTTTTCTGCCAGTTTTGAATGGGTGCATCTTGGTTTGGGACTTATTTTTTCCTTCGCTGTGGCCTGGCTCAACTCTGGTCATTCCCCTTTCGTTCCGAGATTTCGACTGTGGCTCAGAATCTTCCTTTATATTCCATGGCTTTTTTATGAAATCATTCGCAGCAGCCTTCATTTATCCAAGCTTATTTTGCATCCCGCGCTTCCCATTGACCCTCATTTGATTTCTGTAGAATCAAAACTTCACCATCACGCAGCCGTTGTTCTTCTAGGTAATTCTATTACGTTAACCCCTGGAACGATTACCGCAGAGGTTGACCGCAATAACCTCATTGTTCACGCGATAGATAAAGTTTCAGGCGCAGACATTGTAAGCAAGCAGATAGAATTGAAAATTGCAGATATTTTTAAGGACGAAAAACCGGATTTATGACAACTTTCTTTTTCTTTGTTTTGATGTCACTGGGAATTCTCATTGGTGTGTATTTGTACCGTGTGCTAAAGGGACCCACAATATTTGATCGTGTATTGGGTCTAAATGGCATTTCAACCAAGGCAATAATCTCACTTATTGTCATTGGAGTTTATTTTGATCGAGTCGATATGTTTATTGATATCTCTACTGGATATGCCCTAATAAATTTAGTAGGAGCACTCGCCGTGGCAAAATATTTAGAAGAAAAAGGACTGCCATAGCATGAACATACTGGCCATTATTTTTATGAGCGCAGGATTATTTTTTCTGGTTGTTGCTGCGATTGGTGTTGTTCGATTGCCCGATGTGTTTAGTCGTTCTCATGCAGTATCATTAACGGACTCCTTAGGGGCATTTTTGATGTTAATTGGAGTCGCCTTCCATGAGGGTCTGGATACGAATACGCTGAAAATTTTAGTGGTCTTGGTCTTGCTGTATATTCTTAATCCTGTTATTGCACATGCCACGATTCGCGCGGCTCTCCGGTCTGGTTTAAAGCCTTGGAAAAAGGAAAACCTATGATTTTTTCATATGAAATTATTTTACTCCTTCTGCTGCTTATTACTGCCGCCGGTGCCATCATGGTTAAGGATTTGATGAGCTCTGTTCTGCTCTTGGGCTCTTATAGTTTTTTCTTGGCGTTGGTATGGGCATGGACCGGCGCTGTCGATGTCGCCTTCGTGGAAGCTGTTGTCGGAGCAGGCCTAGCAACTGTTCTATTTCTATTGACTTTATTCCGCACTGCTCCCAAAGACACTCGGCTTAGGCGACCCCTTCCTTCTCTGATAACGTTAATTGTTTTTCCTCTGGTGGGGGTTCTTTTGCTTTATGCCGCAAGTGATCTTCCTGGATATGGGGATCCAAATTCTCCAGCGAGTGTTCATGTTTCGCCGACCTATCTGGAGCAGAGCTATCAGGATAGCCACACTCTGAATGTTGTAACTTCGGTGCTCATGGACTATCGATCGCTTGATACGATGGTCGAAACGGTAGTGATTTTTGCGTCGGGCATAGCTTGTGCTTTACTGCTTAGGAGGCATGGATAAATGATACGCCCACATGACAGCATTATCATACAGACCCTAGGGCGCTTTATCATCCCAGTGGTCCAAATTTTCGGTTTATATGTGTTGTTTTTTGGGCAGTACGGACCCGGGGGGGGATTTGTTGGTGGGGTGATTCTAGGCACCGGGATGATCTTGTCAGTTTTGATTTTTGGTCATGACGCTTCTAGGAGTCAATATGCCAGAAATATTTTGCATGCCGATGGGGTCGGAATGCTGATTTACGCAGGGGTAGGTGGCTTGTGTATGATTGGAGGTGGCGAGTTCCTCAATTATGCGGATTTGGAAATTCCAGGTTTAGAAACCGCTTCTCGAAGATCTTTGGGCATCGTGCTCACGCAAATCGGAGTAGCTCTAGATGTAGCGGTAACAGCCGTTTCCATTGTGTTCAGCTTATCTGCCGAAGAAATTATGGAGAATTCAATAGATGGTTGATGCAATATTAGCAGTTTTGCAGCGGCCCAGTTTTTTGACATTTGTCATTCTTTTTCTTTGGGGCTTTTATATCATGGTTACACGATACAATCTCGTAAAGAAACTCATCGGGATGTATTTGGTGCAAACCAGCGTGATTTTTTTTCTTGTGTCTATCAGCGTGAAGAAGGGCGCAACGGTTCCCGTGCTCTTGTCAACGACGGATCCTGTGATAGCAGCGAGTTACGCAAATCCGTTACCTCATGTCTTAACATTAACGGCTATTGTGGTTGGAGTGGCGACCACCGGTGTGGGATTAGCCCTGTGCGCGGCTATCTATCAGAAATATGGAAGCCTTGACGAACAAGAAATTCTTGAAAGATTAGAATGAGCCATCAACTTCCCGCAATCTTATTTCTTCTCCCATTGTTTGCCGCTATTTCCATGCCAGTGGTTTGTCTAAAACACCGTCAATGGAGCTACTCAATTTCTGTTGCAGTTCTCGCCGCTATGGTACTGGTCTCTATTTTGAATCTTCATAACGTCATTCATCATGGAGAAATTCGATATGTGTTTAGTGGGTGGACTGCGCCCCTCGGCATTGAGTGGGTGGCCGATGGATTAGCAAGTGTCATCCTAGTATTAGTGAGTGTCTTGGGTTTTCTAGGTGTTGTGTTTACTGGATCAACCTCCCCAAAGGATCTAGGTGGCCGAATCATTCATTATTATACTTTGATTTTGTTACTGGTTTCCGCCTTGACCGGTATTGTTTTCGCGGGGGATTTATTCAATCTGTTCGTGTTTTTAGAAGTTGCAGCCATCTCGAGTTACGCGCTTATTGGTGTCGCTGGCGGGAGAGCACTCTTTGCAGCCTTTCGCTATCTTATATTGGGAACTCTTGGTGCTTCCCTGTATCTTTTAGGAGTGAGTTATCTTTATGCGGTGACTGGCACACTGAATATGTCTGATATGGTTGACAAACTTCCCTTTTTACTAAGCTCTAAAGCTGTAGTGGGAGGACTCATTTTTATGTTTATTGGCTTGGGGATCAAGATGGCTTTAGTTCCTTTTCATTCTTGGTTGCCAGACGCCTATACCCATGCTCCTGAGTCTATTTCTCCAATCCTGGCTTCACTGGTAACCAAAGTAGCAATCTTGGCGTGGATCAGAATAGTCTATTGGGTCTTTAATGCGTCAATTGTTATTAATGATATTCCGATTTTACTACTGGTATCAGTTCTTGGAACATTAGCGGCTGTCATAGGCGGAGGTCTGGCCTTGGCCCAAGGAAACCTTAAAAGGTTGTTCGCTTATGGAGGGATTTCGCACATCGGCATCATTCTCATTGGAATCAGTCAAGGCAACCAAACTGGGTTTGCGGGTGGAGTTTTTTATTTATTGAATGATGCCGTTATGCAAGCGGGCTTGTTTTTTTTAGCAGGTATGGCGTTTTATCATTACGGAATCAGAACCATTGACGACTTAGGGCGTCTTGGAAAACACTCCCCCTGGCTTACGGGATCTTTAATTGTCATGGCCTTAGGCATGATCGGCCTGCCTCCGACGGGTGGATTTTTTGGAAAATGGTACATCATTCTTGGAGCGTTAGAATCGGGCAATTATGTTTCCGTCGCTGCAGTGTTGCTTTCCACACTCTTGACGCTTGCCTATTTTGTAAAACTGTTTGAAGCCCTTTTTCGCCAACCAGCGACTCAATTAAACGTTCAGTCTGGTGATATTCCCTTCTCATTTAAATTAACTCTGGGAATAACATCCGCAGCTATCATTATTCTCGGTTTATTCAGTGCTCCCATTGTTCAACTGTTGTTGGACCATGCAATGCCACCAGGCCTTTGAGGGGGATTATGGCTCTTTTCGTTCTCATTCCGTTGCTTCCCCTTCTGGCTTCTATCATTCTTCTGCTTGGAGGAACTCGTTGGGGTGAGAGCAGTCACCGGATAGGGATTCCTGCAATTGGACTTTCCTTTGTGTTATCCGTTGCCGCTTTCATTGAAGTATTGAGAAATGGACCCTTTACTCTTTCTCTTTATCGCTTCTTTCAATCTGGTTCCTTGACCATTGACTTAACTCTTTTTGTTGACCAACTGACGGTTCTGATTTTGCTTCTGGTCACAGGAGTAAGTAGCGTTGTGCATGTTTATTCCTCTCGTTACATGATAGGAGACTCACGGTATAATCGTTTTTTTGCCGTCATTTCCATGTTTACTTTTTCTATGATTTTGCTGGTTATGAGCGGGAATCTTTTGATGTTGTTGATAAGTTGGGAAGTCATGGGAATATGTTCCTATCTGTTGATTTCTCATGCAGCACAGCGACCTTCAGCTTGCCGGGCAGCCACCAAAGCTTTTCTTGTTAACGCAATCGCAGATGTCGGATTTAGTTTTGGCATCATTCTAGCCTTTTATACCTTTGGCACACTCGATATCCAGACTATTCTTGCTCAGGCTGAAGGCATGCAGGACTATTCCATCAATATCTTAGGCTGGATGGGCTTGGATCTTTATATCTATCCTGTGACGGTCATTCCCTTTTTGCTGTTCATGGGGGCTATGGGAAAATCAGCACAAATACCGTTTCACGTTTGGTTACCTGGGGCAATGGAAGCCCCAACTCCGGTCTCAGCTCTCATTCATGCGGCTACTATGGTAAATGCGGGTCCCTTTTTGTTGGTCCGATTGAGTCCGTTGATTATACTTTCTCCATACGCCATGACGTTCATTTTCATTATTGGTGCCGCTACCGCGGTGTTTGCAGGGATAGTTTCCTTGACTCAATCAGACATCAAAAAGATTTTAGCTTATTCCACAATTAGTCAAATAGGATTCATGGTTATGGCCTGTGGTTTGGGCGCGTTTGCAGTTGCGATTTTTCATCTTCTTGCCCATGGGTGTTACAAAGCGTTCTTTTTTCTATCTACTGGAAATGCGTTGCGATCAGTGGAACGAGGCCTTGAACATGGTGACCATGAACACCATGTCTCTGAGAATATGGGAGTTTTATATGGCGGGGCCTTGTTGTTAGCGTTACTCCCGCCGTTTGTGTTTTTTTCCGGGTCGTATGAATACTTGTGGGGGGTCACGGGTTTTGTTTCTGCTGAGGTTGGCTTCAAAATCATTGGCTTAATCACGGTATTCGTGGCTTCTCAATACCTTTTTAAAGGTGTCACTTCACTTTTTTCTCAAGGTCCAAAAACGTACTGGCCAGCTTCAGGGCAGGATAGTATAGAGGCGCAATCTGTTCGGCCACATTTTTTTAATCGCTCTATTTTAACGGGTCTTTTTCTGGTTACGGTTTTTGGCGTTGGACTATTGAATATGTTTTGGAGTTGGTTCGCCAACTTTATTTCTCCGGCTTTGACCTTTCCAGGAGTCACGTTGGGCAAAGGCGCTGTCGAGAAGGGCTTTCCTTTTTGGCTTATCGTTTCTCTTTTAACGGCGGTGGCGGGATGGGTCTATGCATACTCAACATATATACGATCTCAAGATCAGGTCTCCAGAACAAATGGGAGAAGCAATGGATGGTATGTTCTATTTTGGAATAAAGGTTATTTTGATGAAATCTATGATGCCTACTTGGTAACCCCAACCATTAAGTTTTCAAGTTGGTTATGGCGAACTATTGATATAAAGGTTATAGATCGTTTCATCCATTCTATAGCAACTTATTCCGTGCATTTTGCAAGCTGGTTGTGGCGAATTGTGGATATAAGGGTTATAGATCGTTTCATCCATTTTATAGCAGCTTATTCTGTGTCTTTTGCTGGGTGGTTATTGCGGATTATTGATAGTTTTTGGTTGGACCAAGCAGGGCATATAGAAGGGCAAGTTAATGTTAAGGGGAAATTACTGCAAGAGATGGAGTCCCGTACCATCCAGCATCAAATATTAGTAATGATGTTTTGGTTAGGGGTGATGACGGGCCTATTGTATATAATGGTTAAATGAGTTCCTGATATGTTTTCCTATTATAAAAATGAATCGGGTTACTAATGGTCTTACGTTATTTTTCTTTCGCTAATTTTAAAAGTCAAAAGATTGCTTCTTTCGTAGGATGGAGGTTTTTAAAATGGCTATATTGATGGATCATCTGATTAGCTGGATGATTGCCGTTCCTTTTTTAGGAATCGCCATTCTGGCATTTGTGCGTGATGAAGAATCGATCCGACGAACTGCCTTTGGCATCACAATAGTGGAGTTTTTCCTTTCGCTGATACTCTGGAAAAATTTTGATTCCACCCAGCAAGGCATGCAGTTCGTCGAACGAGTAGAGTGGATGCCCACGTTTAATATTGAGTATGCGGTTGGTGTTGATGGCATCAGTATTCTTTTGGTAATACTCACAGCCCTTCTTTGTCCGCTCTGTGTCCTTTGTTCGTGGTCAGGAATTACAACACGAGTACGAGCCTTTCTCTCGCTGATACTGTTAGTTGAAGGCGCCATGATTGTGGTCTTTACCGCCCTGGATCTTTTTCTGTTTTTCATGTTGTGGGAACTTACAATGATTCCCATGTATTTCATGATTGTTCTCTGGGGTGGGCCGAATCGCATTGCTGCCGGGCTTAAATTTGTGTTGTACAGCCTTACAGGAAGCTTACTGTTGCTCGTGGGAATATTGGGTGTTTACCTTAATGGAGGACATACCTACGATCTGTTGGTGTTGTCTCAACAAAATTATTCTTCCAACCAGCAATTCTGGTTATTCCTGGCATTCTTTTTTGCTTTTGCCATAAAAATGCCAATGGTTCCCTTTCATACGTGGCTCCCCGACGCGCACGCCGAGGCCCCTACGGCTGGTAGTGTGATTCTGGCTGGGGTGCTGCTGAAAATGGGAGGGTATGGATTTTTGCGCTTTTGTTTGCCCATGTTTCCAGAGGCTTCAGCAAATTTTGCCCCATATATTTTGTGGTTATCGGTCTTTGGAATTATCTATGGCGGGTATTTAGCCTTGGCGCAGTCAGACCTTAAAAAACTCGTGGCCTATTCTTCAGTTTCCCACATGGGTTTTGTTACTCTCGGAATTTTTGTATTCAATAGCCAAGGTATCCAGGGAGCCGTCTTGCAAATGTTTAATCACGGGATTACTACTGCAGCCTTATTTATTGCTGTTGGGCTATTGTACGAGCGCACTCACAGTCGAGCCATTTCTGACTACGGCGGTTTACATAAACCCATGCCAAGGTTTGTTGCATTGTTCTTTTTGTTTTCAGTCGCCGCCTTTGGGCTACCCGGTACCTGTAATTTCATTGGAGAATTTTTAGTCTTAGTAGGAACCTCCTCTGTTAACTTTGCCATGGTTCTTATCTCTATGGGTGGTATTGTTTTAGCTGCCGCATATATGTTGTGGATGATCCAAAGAGTCGTGCTGGGAGAGCCCAATACAGAAGCCGCCAAAATGCTCCCAGATTTATCGAATCGGGAATTGGCTACGCTTATTCCACTGGCTATCCTCGTATTATCTATTGGATTGTATCCCGGACCATTGATGGAAGTGATGGATGCAAGTGTGATTAACCTCATCCACCAAACAACAGGGCTGCAAGTTGATTAGGTATCGCACGTTCCGCTCTAAATAAATCTTTATCCCTAATGGCACATAATTTTAGTATAGAATCGAAATCTATTGATAACACATTGCTTTGGAGGACCTATGACGAAGGTCATAAGAGTTTCAATATCCTTAATCATGTTTTTCTTATTTACCCTTGCAACAATGGTGCATGCCCAGCAAGCAAGTACTAATTGTAAGAACCTAGAAAAAGAAAATCGGCTTGATGATATCAAAATTAATAAGATCCAAATAAAGATGACAAGGGTTATAGAAAGTGTCTATGAAGATACTATTGTATATTTCAAAAAACAAAAGAAGTCGAATAATCAACCCAAACGATTGGACATACATAATCGCGGCCTCAATATTCTCGTGCTTAATCTGGGGAATCAAGTTATTAAAATGAAAGAGTTACTTGAGGAAGTAAAAGAACAAGGTACCAATTGCCTAAAAATAGTCCGGAGTATATCGGATAAGGTTAATGCCACACAGGGTATTCACGCTGAAATGTTAAGGTTATTAGGCAATAAGAACACAACTGAGCATGATTTTATGGGCCTTATTAAGAGCCTAAATTAGCAAACAAACGGAAATAATTCGTAATTGAAAGATGCCTTTTGATAAGCATTAACTCCAAATTTTTATTAAGAATCTAAGTCAACAAGCTAGATTTAGATTGTGACAGGAAACTTTAACGCCAATTCATCATTGGGAAATGAACCGCGGTTCT
The DNA here is from genome assembly GCA_905612265.1 of uncultured Nitrospinota bacterium. Taxonomy (GTDB): domain Bacteria; phylum Nitrospinota; class Nitrospinia; order Nitrospinales; family VA-1; genus LS-NOB. Next base: position 12,013 of record CAJQRI010000052.1, read on the forward strand.
TGCTGATCTTGCTCAACCGCATTGGTCCTGTAAATCGCTTTTCTAATATCGTCTGGGTACGAAAAAAAGGAATCAAACCTTCCCAATTGCGCTCCCAAGAATCCGCATTCGTTGGATATTTTTCATTCCACTTACTGTGGAATGCGTTCAAGTTTTCCTTAGCTTCTTCAGCGTTGACTGCGGTGTAAATGGTTTATAGATCGGCAACCAAAAACCCCAAAGGTCCGTTGAAGTGTAAATATACAAGGTCATACGTGGAGGCTCGTGGATCAATTATGCTGTAGGTACACTGCCCGCTGACCGAACCGACGCCAAAGCCTGGCACGCGATTAAACTTTGCTGGTTTTTCTTGCGAAAAATAGTTTATTCGGTTTTCAAATCTCCGGCACACCTGAAGCCCGTCCCGTCTGCCTTAAGCTGGAAGTGAGCATCCTTGCGGTTAGCCGATCTCATGCTTAAAATACCCTGATTCCAGGCCCCACCCCGATAAACCTTTTGTGTGATAGAAAATGCCCCCACACAATCAACCCCGCTACAAGTATCCAGTTCCGGTCGCGGCCCTTGCGGGTTTTCCTCTGGCCCCATCACGTAATAGTTTTCACTGATGGCCATCCAGTCCAACACCCACTCGCTCACATTACCTGCCATATCATACAGTCCAAAAGCATTAGGGGGGAAAGACCCTACTGGAGCAGAATTTTTAAAGCCATCCTTTATATTGGGCTCCCGGTTGTTGAGGTCACAAGTGCTATCACAAAAGTTTGCTTCCTTGCCGGTGAAATTGTCTCCCCAATAATACTCACCCTGCGTTCCCCCACGGACCGCATACTCCCATTCTGCTTCTGTCGGCAATCGCAAGCCCATTTTTTTGCAATAGTTTCTGGCTCCCTCCCAGGATACCGTGTCCACGGGCATATCCCCTCCAACGTACTGAGAGGGGTTATAGTCCATAACAGTTTGAAAAAACTTTTGCCGCACTTCGTATTTCGCCATCTTAAAAGAAGACAGGCAAACATTATGAACCGGTCTTTCATCTATATCACCCACTTCGCTCCCCATTCGAAAACATCCTCCGGGGATGACAACCAGCTCTAGCTCTGGTTTATCCTTGCCGGTTGCAATAATTTTTTTCATCACATCAGTTTTCAGAGATTCAATTTTTTCTCGGGTAGCAGCAGGTATTCCAGAATACTGGATACGGGTTCGACTTTTTCGATACAGCTCCATCTTCCCGGTTTTTTTCAGAAATACTCGGTAATGCGGAACGGGTCCTTCATGATCTTTTTTCAGAAACTGGCTGAACGCGTCATCACTTTTTTCCGAAGCATCCACAGCCATCACAGTTTCATCTACCAGTTCTGCTTCTAAAACACCGGCTTCAGCATGAACCCGAATGTCTCTCCCTGTGGACGATGGCATAGAGAGAATTCTATTCAACAATCTTTCTGCTTCGATAAATTTTTTCAACTTTATCTTTGTATTAGCCTGAGCTCTTAATAAAATAAAATTATCCGGTTCCTTTTCAAGAAAGGCACTATAAATTTTCTCGGCTTTATCGTACTCCCCTAACAGAAATGCCTTTTCACCATCCTCCAAGGCACCAAAAATCTCTTCTGCTGAGACAAGGCCGGTCATCAGGATCACTAAAGTTATTACAAATATATAGTTAAATATGAGTCTCATCATAAATCCAAAAATCAATCGTTTATGGTTATTCTAATTGAAAGACAGGGTTTTAATGCTGGCGGGCTCATAATATAAGCCGACCACATTGAAATACAGGTTCAGAATATTTAATTACGCCATAACAATCAAATAATTTATGTTGAAGCCATTGAGTTATCTTTGATTTTCTCAGGCACCTCTAAAACTTATGCCATATCATATTGATCTTCAAGAAATTTAAGCAAAAACCCAACAAGAATATTTCTGGATATTTCCATCTATAGCCTCAACCTTTTTTCTGCTAGAATATTGATTTAATTAATCTTTTTGACAAACAACCATGAGATTCTGGGTCCTAATATTGCTGATCGCTCTGGGAACTCCCGGTTGCTCTAAAGACTTAAATGAACCTCCCTTGACTTTATTGCCAGGAGCAGAGCCTTCGGCAAAATCGCGCAACGATCTCGGCATCAAGCACTACCAAGCCGGAAGATATTTAGATGCTTTGCTACAATTCAACCAGGCAAACTTTGCAGACCCAACCTCGGGCGAGATCCACTTCAACCTTGGTTTAGCCTACCTTCAGGAGGGCAACAAAGAGAAAGCCATCAAAAATTTTCGTAAGGCCCTAAAATTGGCTAGGGAAAACCTAAGGATTCTCGATTCTTCAATAGTGAGTGAACTGTTGCTCAAAAATTAGAGATAAAGAGGTTTTATTATATATAGTTTTTCATTCTGGACAACAGAGTTATGGGAGGCTTCCAAGTAGCAGGACCGTGCTCTGTGGAAATCAAGGAACAGATATGCACCACTTCGAACTTGGTTAAAAGTGCCGGGGCCAACTTTCCTTGAGTAGGCGCCTATAAAATTCGAACATTCCCCAATAGTTTTCAAGGGATGGAAGAGGACTGGCTCAAACTATTGTCCGACGCCAAGAAAGTTTAGGGCCTACCCATTGTCACCGAAGTTATGAATCTGTGCGAAATTGACTCGGTCGCAAAATATGTCGATGTCATTTAAGTCGGAAACCAGAACATTTGTAATTTTTGACTATTGAAAAAACGGGGCGTGATCAATACCAATTAAGAGTTTCTCATGTCTTCCAAATACATTCTTTTCGAGCGAGGCACCAGCACCTTCGAGACCGCGACAATAAATATTCTCGACATAAGCTGTATACCTGCCTTGAAAAAGGAAACCCATCTTCCTATCATTGTTTATCCAAGCTCATACAATTGGACATTGGTAAATGGTTGAATCTATTTCTCTCACTTCCATTACAACTGGTGCTGATGAGCTTATCATTGAAGTTCATCCCGACCCGGTCAAATCCTGTTCTGATGGACCGCAATCTCTGAATCTTGCGAAATTTCCAACCTTATGTAAAATTTCAGACCCTTTGCTTAATTGATTAGTCGAACCTTCTAGCTATGCAAGCAATAGCCCTTAGAGTTACAGGACGGGTTGCCCCAGGATAATCGTCAATAATTAGATTTTATCTAAGTAGGATCCAATTTCCACCGCCGTAAAAAAACATGGCAACACCATTTTAAGTCGAGGAAACTATTTATCCCTTCAATAAAGCCATTCAAAGCCATCCCGACGCTGAGTGGTAAGTTCTTGAATTTTCAGGAATTTAGGTTTATCCTAAATGAGTTTTGACCGACAAAACTAACCTGTTTATAATTTCTTAATCAGGTTTAATAATATTTCAGCTCAGTCCTCCTAATGAGTGATTTATATCAATCCAACCGAAAACTTGCCGAAACCTACCGGCAACAACTTCAACAAAAAATAGTTTCTATTCATCAGGCAGGACACTCGTCCAATAACGCTGATATCGATCAGCAAAAATTTTATTTAGCATTTAAAGACAGAGCAATCGAACTGGTCCAGAAAGAAACGGACCTACTCCAAAAAGAGTGTGCTGATTCCGACAACTGTCACTTACTATTGCTTAAACAAACCACATTGGTAGATACACTTATACAGGCCAGTTTTTATTCAGCTATCTGGTATTTCAATCACCAGCATGATCAGGAGTGGACCACGCAATCAGCCCCAATAGCTATTGTCGCACGAGGTGGTTATGGCAGAGAGGAAATGTATTTCAGGTCGGACGTAGACATCCAAATCATTTCACAATCATCTCTTAGTGAAGATGTTAAAAAAACTGCTGAGGAAATTATCCAGCATTTTGAGTACTTGTTCATCTTTCAGGATATTTTCCCCTCCTCCATTAATTCCTGCTACACCGAAAACGAAACCTTTGAGCGAGACCTTGATCCTGCAAAAGTTCCAGAGTTTTTAGCACTTTTGGAGCATCGATTTGTTGTCGGAAACTCATTAGTATATAGCGAATTCAAGAGCTCCATTAAAACAGTCAGCCTGCTTTATCGTGACGAAATTCAAAAGCATTGCTTGAGCCATGACGAATGCTATGAGGTTCAGAATACCGTTTTTCAGCAGGAACCAAATATCAAAGAGGAAATGCGTCGCCTTTACTGGGCATTGGTCTCAATACGTTTTCTACAAAACCTGAAAACCACCAACCAGTTTGAATTGCTCAATGAATTGTTTTCAAAAAAAATGCTGAGTCCGCAGGCTTATAAAAGCATACAGAACGGGCTCCACCTTTTATCTAGAATTCGTTTATTCCTGCACATATACCAAAAAGGTACTCACAGAGATACCATGAGCTATGAGGTTCGAGATAAAATTGCCCAGTCTCTGGGATTTGATGTAAAGACTTTTTTTCAGAAATATTTTTTCGACGGAGTTTATCCACTTAAACGGTTCAGCCGGAACCTATACTGGGAGAGTATGGCGGCAGACACCATGAAAAAGAGAAGTCTTTCAGAGTTCTTCTCCCTCAACTCGCAAAATCAAATTTACTTTGAGATAAACCCCGAGACCTTGAACACCCAGGACCCTTTATGGGTCTTTAAGGTATTTATATGGGTTGCTGAAAGAGACTATTATTTATCCTATGAAGTGATACGTGCCATTGAGCAACATGTAGATCAGGTTTATCCAATTTTTATGGATGAAGAATCCAAGCTAAAAATTCAGAATTGCTTCAAACGTTATATCCGGGGAAAATATTTCGCGAAAGCCCTTCGTCTGCTTCATGAGTTCGGAATATTGGGGGATTATTTCATTCCCGCGTTCAACAATCTAAAAGGTATGTTGCAAGATATTTATGTTCATAAATTCCCAACAGATATCCATATTCTTTCCGCTCTCGATGTTTTAAACCGATTGGAGTTTCGTGATACGGCCGACCCCTTCCTTTCAGAGCTTTATCATTCTCAAAGAGATAAAACTGCCATTAAACTTGCCGTTTTACTGCATGATATCGGCAAAGGCGCAAAGGTTGGAGATCAGAACGAAGAGTTAGTTGGAGCGCGAATGATTCCGCAGATTTTAAACAACCTTGGCTATAGTGACAAACCCAAAAGAGTAGAGGATGTTGTATTTCTAGTGGAAAAACATTTGACCATGTATGACCTGATGCTTCTCGATCCAGAAGCCGATGACACCTATGACATGGTGCTTGACCTTGTCAGTCATGATAAGGAAAGGCTAAAAATGCTGATTCTGCTGACCCATGCAGACCGTGGTGGAACTAAAATGAATATGTCTTCATCACAGATTAAACAACTAAAACTATTTTACCAATATACCCTGCACCATAAGAAACGAGATAGCGTTCCCAACAACATAAAACTAGAGTTTCTGAAAATGGTTCGCCTGCCTCGGGAACTGCAATCGCAATTGGAAATTTATTATAAATTTATCCAGTCGCGAGAACCTTTTTTAGCCGAAATGATTTTCAGACCGGGGCAACCTTCTGAGCTGATTGTCTGCACACAGGATTCGCGAGGATTTCTTCATAGAATTTCTGCTGTACTGGCGTTTAACCAATTGGACATAGTCGAAGCCAATATCCACACCTTGAACGATAAAGTTTTTGATGTTTTTAAAGTTATCGATTCGACAGGCAAACCCATAGACTATGGCGATTTCTTTTTTATCCAGCAACGTATTAAGGAAGACCTACAACGGATTTTCATCAACAATGAACCACTTGCGTCTATATTTGTAGAAAGATCTGTAGCCAATCTTTCAGAAAAACCGCACTTTCAGGAAGTTAAACTGAAAATGAAAACTATTGGGAGGTCTGTCAAACTATCTACTCACAACCTTCCGGGCACATTCATGATGGAAACCAAAGTATTCTCAGATGCAAACATGGAGTGCCAGAAAGCAGTTCTCCATACTGGCCAGGGCACCGCTTCTAATGTCTTTTACTTACGCCCTGAAGATGTAGAAAAGATCATGAACAATGAAGAACACTTTATTCAAACCATTAAAAAATCACTACGACCTCTGATAACCGGAGAACCTTTATTTTTACAAGAAGAGCTGACACCCCGCTCGTAAATATCTTTCATGAAATTCAAATATCGCCCTGTTCTGTTTATAACTACTTTAATCTTGTGCATTCTCTTATTGCCTTCCATGGTTTTTTCTGGAGATAACTATAAAAGCTCCCTCGAAAATGCTCGGAATTTAGATAAAGATAATTTTTATAAAGATGCCGCGAGTTATTGGCAAAAAACCATTAATGCAAATCCTCCTCCTAATATTACCCTTTACGCTCAGCTCAAACTCAGTGATACATACTCACGTTTGGGACAACTAGACAAAGCTATCGATATTTCCAGAACACTTACAGAATCCAATCCCGGTCACTACGACTCATGGTTTCACCTAGCCAACGCCTTTGCAGCCTCAAGGGAATACTCCCAAGCAGTCGAGGCTTTTAAAACAGCAACCACGCTAAAACCCGAAGAAGGACTGAGTCGGGTGGGCCTGGCCTTAGCATACTTTGGGGATAAGAAACCAGATTTTGCGATCGCAGAATTAATGAAGGGCATGAAAATTTTTAAGGCTAATAAAAATATTTCCTGGTATCGCGATTGCCGCCTCGCTATTAATCAAATAAAAGGGTTCGCCCGCTTCCCCCCGAACTTCGCTGACCTCTGGCTGGAAAAGAACCTCTTAAGAGTTCAGGACACCTATATGAACATCGCTCTCGATTTGGATATTCTGTTAAATTAATAGTTTTTCTCATTTTCAAACATCTATCAACTCCCTCTCTATTTTCCGCATTGGTAACATTAAAAAATTTTAATTTCAAATTAACACTTTTTTAATTTTAAATTTTATATAATGATTCAATTACTTTTCTCCTCCTTTTTTGGGGGGAACAGATTTAGTTTTATGACCAAGTCTTTCCCCCGTATTCTTCACTTTAGTGGGGGACATGCGGTTTTCCAAGCCCGCTTGTCCCCCACTTTTGTTTTTATACCTCCTAATTTTGAAGCCCATACCGAAGTCATAAACAGGTGTTCTTAAACCTTTGGGTGCAATAATATTTCTCAAGTCTTATTCAGTCAACAACCAAGATAATTCCATCAAAGCCCAATTTATTCAGATATTTGCCTAATGAGGGGTTCATATTCCCACGAATATAAGATACAATGTGCCCTTAAATATACATAATTAGAACTGAAGAGACCTTTTCAATAAGTGAAATCATAAGTTCGCTTGCACAGCAAATATATTTTATAAGTCCAATTTGACTTATTATTTGCACTAGTCTCGCAAGTTTTTCCAAACCGTAAAAACTTTCAGAAAAAACAAAATTTATGGCTCGAAAATCTAAATATAATCTAGTTTGGATGGACTTGGAAATGACTGGCCTTGATGTAGAAAAAGAAGTCATCATTGAAGTTGCCACTCTGATTACTGACAGCGAATTGAATATTCTGGAAGAAGGACCCTGCATCGCCATTCACCAACGCGATGAAAACCTGGACAAAATGGATGACTGGAATACCAAGCATCACAACGCATCGGGACTGGTGAAGCGAGTTCGCGAATCTTTGATAGATCAAAAGGAAGCTGAAAAAAGGACCTTAGAGTTTATTAATAAATACTGTCCTAAAGATACGTCCCCCTTATGCGGAAACTCTATTAATCAGGACCGTAAATTTCTGGGCAAGTATATGCAGGATCTGCATAATCACTTGCATTATAGAAGTATTGACGTAACCTCTGTCAAAGAACTCGTAACACGCTGGTACCCGGACGGCCCAAAATTTCCCAAGAAAAGCAACGAGCACATGGCACTCACAGATATTCGAGAATCCTTAAAAGAACTTGTCTTTTATCGTCAACATTATTTCATCGGTCGTGAAGCTAGTGTCGCCCAACCCATAACTTAGTAACCCAAAAATATCCCTGTTATGAATAAAGGTGCTATTATCACACTAGTATTTCTCGCGTTTGTTGCGAGTATTTCCATTGACCTTCTATGGACCGGTAATAAATATCAATGTGAAGTCTGCATCAAATACAAAGACCAAATCGTATGTCAAGAGGTAAAAGGCATGGCTAAGGACGATACTATCATGACAGGCATGAGCACCGCCTGCGCCAAAGTGGCGAACGGAATGACAGAGTCCATAGAATGCCAGGCTCAGCCTCTTGAAAAAATGGAGTGCAAAGAGATTTAAACATATCTCCACACCACAAACCAATAGAGATAGCAATTTTGAAGCCTCAAACCATCCCCCCATTCCTCTTACAAGCTCTTCGTTCCTAATTTTAATCCTTTTTTTGAACTCGTATTAATTTGTTTCATTCCTTCCAATGTCCGGATCGCCGCCTATTTTATAAACCTTATGCCGGTCGGGGCTTTTAATAGATTTTTGGTTCGTTGGTAACGCCAGTTCCGCTTTTTTTTGGGAATGTTAATTTCGTATATTTTGTTCAGCTCAGCAGGAGCCCATAACTTCTCTGGGCTATAACCTTATCGGGGCTATTTGCGGGGGATTGTTAAAATACAGCTCAATGGCGCTTGGCACTAAAAACTTATGCCTATTGGCATTGGTGCTTTATATCCTGGTTTTTCTGGTTCATGGCCGTAAAAATAATTAAGTACAAATCAAGTCATACACTTCTTGATATTTTTCTTCCACATTACCCATGTTAAAGCGAAAACGATCTTTATCCATTTTTTCATTGGTATCCCAATGCCATAGGCGGCATCCATCAGGACTGATTTCGTCGCCAAGAAGAACTTCACCATTATGTCGACCAAACTCTACTTTAAAATCCACCAGACGAATATTTCGTTCCTTAAAAAATTTCATCATAAGGTTATTGATTTTGAGTCCTTCTGATTTTAATATCTCAACCTCTTCCTTAGTGGCCCATCCAAAAACATCGACATGACATTCATTGATCATGGGGTCACCTAGAGGATCGCTTTTATAAAAAAATTCCAGAATTGGTTTTTCCATCACCCTTCCTTCTTCAATACCCAGCCTTTTGCACAAACTACCGGCCGCGATATTACGGAGTACCACTTCTACAGGAATGATATCCAACTTTTTCACCAGCATTTCCCGGTCGCTAAGATTTTTAATGAAATGGGTTTTGATGCCCTCACCTTCCAAATATTCAAAAATTTTGCTCGACATATGGTTGTTCATCACCCCTTTATCAACAATGGTTCCTTTTTTCTTTCCATCGAAAGCCGAAGCATCATCCTTGAAATACTGAACTAACAAATCTGGATCAGAAGTGTTGTAAAGGATTTTGGCCTTCCCTTCATAAAGCTTTTCTAGTCGTTCCATAATTATTCTCTTATTTTGTAAAGACCCGTTTGAAAATCCGGTCTATATTTTTAAATTGGGTTTTTAATTTAAAAGTCTTATCAATCTCGGTAGCAGATAAGAGTTTCATTATTGCCTTATCTTTTTTCAACAGCTTTAAAAAATTTTTTCCCGTCGTCCAGCTTTGCATGGCATTTTTCTGCACCAGTTTATAAGCTTCTTCCCGGGTGATGCCCTTCCTCACCAAAGCAAGTAAAACACTCTGCGAATAAATCAGACCGCCTGTTTTTTCCAGATTGCGCATCATATTATCTGGATAGACTATTAGACCATCTATCAGCTTTGTCATTTTTCTCAACATATAATGGATCAAAATTGTACTGTCCGGCCCAATCACCCGTTCTACGGAAGAATGACTGATATCCCGTTCGTGCCAAAGCGGAATGTTTTCCATTGCCGCGAAAGCGTTTGCTCGCACTACTCTGGCCAAGCCAGACATTTGCTCAGAAACTATCGGGTTGCGCTTGTGCGGCATAGCCGATGACCCTTTTTGTCCTTTAGAGAAAAACTCTTCCGCCTCTAAAACTTCCGTTCTTTGCAGGTGACGAATTTCAGTAGCGATTTTATCAATGGTTCCGGCAATAATAGCTAAAGTTGAAAAAAATTCAGCGTGCCTATCGCGCTGAATCACCTGGCTTGATACTGGAGCAGGTTTTAATCCAAGTTTGGCACAGACATATTCTTCAACATCCGGGTCGATACAGGAGAAAGTCCCTACCGCTCCTGAAATTTGCCCATAGGAAATAGTTTTCCTGGCTCGTTTGAGTCGGTCTATATTGCGTTTAATTTCTTCATACCAATTGGCAATTTTTAAGCCAAAGGTCAAGGGCTCTGCATGGATGCCATGAGACCGCCCAATAGTAGGCGTGAGCTTATGCTTCTTTGCCTGCCTTTCCAAAACAACTTTAAATACCGTGAGCTCTTTCAAAATCAAGGTTGCAGACTGCTTCATCTGAACCGCCAAAGCGGTATCCAGAACATCGGAAGAAGTCATTCCCATATGCATGTATCTTGCAGATTCGCCAACATGCTCCGCCACGCAGGTTAAAAATGCGATGACATCATGTTTGACTTCCCGTTCAATTTCATCAATACGCTCCACATTGAATTGGGATTTTGTTTGAATGTCTTTCAAGGCGGATTTGGGTATTTCTCCCCTTTTAGCCATAGCTTCGCAAGCAAGAACTTCTATTTCCAACCAGATTTTAAATTTGTTTTCCGGCTCCCAAATGGTCGCCATTTCAGGCAATGAATATCGTGGTATCAAAGTTTAGTTTCCTTGAATAATGAGTCGAATGTCAAAGTTCATGTTGAATAAATACATGATAATTCTTTATTATAGTAGAAATATTTTTGCCATATCTTAAACGCTATTGCCCGGTAAATCAATAAATGAACTCAACTGTTGAAGTCTGCTTTGTATGTCTTGGAAATATTTGCCGTTCCCCGCTTGCTCAAGGTGTTTTTGAGGCCCTTGTCAAGGAAGAGGGGCTTCAAGAACGTATCATTATAAGCTCCGCCGGAGTTAGCGGCTGGCATGTGGGAAATCCTCCAGATGCCAGAATGCTACAAACCGCGCGTGACCATGGTATTCATCTAAATAGCCGGGCACGCCAATTTCAGAGTTCCGATTTTGAACAAATGGATCTGGTACTTGCCATGGACCACAGTAACCTGAGTGCCCTAAACCAAATGAGCGCTGAACCAGAACTTCAGGACAAACTTTTTCTATTTCGTTCTTTCGACCCCCAACACAACAATGACCTCGAAGTTCCCGACCCCTATTATGGAGGCGGCAAAGGTTTTGAAACGGTGTATCAGATCGTTGATCGGACCTGCCCAAATGTTCTCGACCATTTAAAAGCGCAGCTTGCAAAAAAACATGAATGAAGAAATCTGTAAACTTCTGAAACCCATTTTTGGGCAGGAGGTGAAAGTGCAATCCTCACCTCAAACCGAGGGCGGATGTATTAATCAGACCCACATTCTGCATTTGACCAATGGTAAACGGGTTTTTTTAAAGCATAATTCTCACCCTGCGCCAGATTTTTTTGCCGCAGAAGCGAAAGGGCTTAAACTTCTAACTCAGGCAGACAAGGGACCTAGAATTCCAAAATTTCTGGCTTTGCAGGATTCCCCAACTCCATCTTTTATCATTCTGGAGTATATTGAAAAATCTTCTCCTGCTTCCGATTTTCTCGTTCGCTTTGCCCAATCACTGGCAGAGCTTCACCACAATACCCATCATAGTTTCGGACTCGACCACGATAATTATATTGGCAGTACTCCGCAGAAAAACACCTACGATAATAATGGTATTCATTTTTTCCGCGACCATAGATTGCGATACCAGCAGGAGCTTGCAAGAATATCCGGAAAACTACCCAGCGCCACCGATAAAAACCTCAGTAAACTGTGTGATCGGATTGAGAACTATCTCGATATTACGGGAGAAAAACCCGCCTTACTTCACGGTGATCTATGGTCGGGGAATTATTTTTCTGACCGGGACCACAGCCCATGTATTTTTGATCCAGCAGTTTATTTTGGATTGCGCGAGGCCGATCTGGCCATGACTGAACTTTTTGGCAGGCTGCCGCAACAGTTTTATGATGCTTACCATGAGGCGTTCCCGCTAAACCCGGGATATAATGAAAGAAAAGACTTGTATAACCTGTACCACCTGTTAAACCACCTGAATCTTTTTGGCAGTTCTTACCTGGGATCTGTAGAGCAGGTAATTCGAAAGTATATTAAGAGCTAACGACCTCCTTGACCTTAACTCAGGCGGTAGACATACTGTCCTAACTCCCTCGCCGATTCAACGGTTAGAATCCACCTCCAATTTTGGCGATGAATGTTTGTAATTCCCTTTCGATAGGACCATCCCAGTTTTTTATCTCATTGTTTAGCGTTGAGAGCACGGCTTTTCCTTCACTGATTTCAAGTGCGCTGGCAATACTGACAAGGATTCTCGAACCATACTTTTCTATCAGGCCATGTTCTTCAGCAGCACGAAAAGCCATTTCAGACCCCAATATCATTGCCCAGGCCTCAATGACAGTGACTTGAGTTGATTCTCTGTAGCGCAGAGAATCCAATCCCTCTATATAGGTTTCTGCATCAATCTGGCCTGATTCAAATTTATCTATTAACTGCTTCAGGTTTTCCTCTTTTGATTCAACCTTATTGAATATATATTCGAAAAATTTTGCTTCCGATTTTTTCAACTCGACTATATTCCAAGGACAATAAAACACAACTTCCTCACCGGCACCAGATTTTCGATTCTCTCTTTCAATTTTATAGATGCATTTAGGGCATCTCCCGCCTGCGTCATGGTTGAACTCGCCTCCACATTTGCAGGTTGCCAGCACACTTTGCATAGCCAGGGCCAGAGATTCTCCTCTTAAACCTAACACTTCACGAAAAGCAACTCGTACTGGGTTGCTACGTGAAATTGAGAGATATTCAACGCACGAGGAACAATATATCAGATAGGCGTTTTCCTCTTCCTTTGGACCAGTCACCGGCTCAAAAGCCTCCGGGCAGAGTGTGCATTGAACTTCTTTCTGAAATGTATCAACCATCTACTTATTCCTCAGCAGAGTATTTATGAATTTAAGGCAAACTCCCTTATGTTGCTTAGATGATGGAGAGTTGGCCCTGGTTCTAAAATTTACCGGCCCTTTAGAATAAAAAAAACCCATGGCCTAAAAGGCCATGGGTCCAAATACTTTTTCGGGTCTTTAATTAGAGTAAGCCTGACCTAGTGCTGCTGCTTCACCTGCCGCACCACCCATAACAACCTGCCCCGTAGTCGGGTCCACAGGAAACATGGTAATGGCATTATGGGTGCTACACACCACTTTACAAAGGTCGCATCCTTTGCATCGAGGCTCGATAACTATGGCTTTTTTTGTAGACTCATCAAACATAATCGTGTCTGCTTCAGGACAATACATGATGCACAGTCGGCAACCTTTTTCAGCTATACATTTTTCATTATCTACCCATGCTATGTTATACACTCGAAGATTCTCCTCAACTAAAAATAAAAAAGGTTACCACCTAACAATCAGACCTCTACCAACTGCAGGTTCTGCGTTTTAGCCCACTCAGTAGCAATTTTATGTCCCTCAATGATGGTGTCATTATTTGCTTTCAGCAACATCTCTTTTTTTGCGTATTTCTTTTTAATCGCTTCATCAAGTGTAGCGGTACCACCTGAAGCGACATATCTTTTTCCAAAACGATCCTGAATAGCACCATCCAACGATTTAAGAGTCACAATATTGGTAATACCTGCACATGCACCTATCATCGCCATATTGGTTGAAAGCTCAGTTTTGCCGATTTCCAGAGCCAGCTTGGTAGCATCATGATTGAATACTGCAACATTGAGATCATCCAGTGTTTTGCGATCTTCATCGCTCAGAAGATCAGCACTGGTGTTGATAATGACCAGGCCATTCTCCTTGATCCCAGAGTAAAACGGAGCAGTATAACTTTTCTGCATGGTAATAACCTGAGGATGGAACACCATAATGACATCTGGAAATACCAGTTCCCCGCGGTCATAGATACGCTCTGTTCCAATTCTGGCATAACTTTCTGCAGGTGCTCCCCGCTTTTCAGCACCAAAGAAAGGGTTAGAGATAGAAAACTTCCCATCCTTATTAGCAGCCATAGCCAGAAGATGTGCCGCTGTTACTGCCCCCTGACCCCCCAAACCTGAAATTCGGATATTCATCCTGCTCATAACATTTCTACTCCTATTTCTTAAGCGTTAACCAACTTTTTAGCTTCTTTAGCCGCTTTTTTTCTAATTTTGGTTTCTTCTTTGATAGAGTCCAAAAGTTTTTGAGCTTCATCCGTTATGTATTCTTTCTGAACAAAACGACCGCCAATCTGTTCTGAATCTTTCATTTCATCCAGGCCTTCCATGCTCTGTTTACCAATCTCAAGAATACAAGGAGTATATAGCTGAACAAACGTGGGTCCTATTTCGCGCGCCACAAGAACAGCATTTTTAATGACCTGCTCCACTCGATTGGGCTTGCTGACAGTCAAAACAGCCACGTAGGCACAGCCCGCTTCTCGAGCGATTTCTGCCAAACGTACTTTTTCGAAATTCTTACCTTTAGGCGCCATCTTGGCAACAAAGCCTTTCTGCATCAAGCCACTTTCCTGACCACCGGTATTTGCATAGAGCTCATTATCAAAACAAATGGTGGTGAATTTTTCCTGACGAAACCAAGACTGCATGGTCATATCCAGCCCGATATCAACCGTAGCACCGTCACCAGCTAGAACCACAACATCTTTTTCAACACCAGGAAAACGACTCTTCAATGTTCGTTTCAAACCCGATGCGATGGCATTTTGGTTGCCAAACAAAGAATGGATATTATGAACTGCAACATGTGGGAACACCAGACTGGTACAGCCTGTTGAACCCACAAATACCGTATCTTCTGGTGCCGGCAAACTAGCCAGAATATATCGGAAAGCAATGGACTCAGGACAACCGGCGCATAAAGAATGCTGCTCAATCAACTCTTTGGAAGAACCAATGTCCTTCCAACCGCGATCCTGATCACCATATGTCGCATTTTCAACTAATTCGTGATACTCCGGCGGCATAACATCAGCTAAGTCATCACATAAAACAATTTTTTCCTTACTCATATAATATCCCCTTAAATTTAATTCCCGTATGGGAAAAACTTAATTAATTTTAATTGATCTAGCCTAGGGTCCCTCGAGCAGCGACCTCCATGCCCAGATGCTTTTTGATCTCTTCAACAATAACTTCTGAAGGCATGGTCATGCCGCCTGCAACATGCGGTCCGACATAAACCCTCTCGTTATCCGGGATATTGGCCTTTATTTCACGGGCCAACCATCCAGCAACATTAAACTCAGGAACAAAAATATGCTTCGCATTCTTAGTCGCCCGTCGAATTTCTTCATATGGAAACGGACGAATTGTTTTAATTTTAACCAGTCCCACCTTAATGCCTTCTGCCTCAAGCAGACGAATGGCTTCGCGACTCTGCGAAACAGCCGTTCCAGAACCCACAATAAGAATCTCACGGTCTGTATTTTCTTCGTCAATCAAACCATCTAGAAGAGGAATGGTATGCTTGCGAGAACGCTCAACCGCTGCCTTGACCTCCTGCTGCCAGGAGGCATGGGTGGCATAACTGATGTAATTGGATTTCATAACAAACGGATCGCGCATCATACGGATCGGTGCGGTTTCCATATCCATAACCGGCTGCGGATTTCTGTACGGATCATAAGGAGTCAGGCATAAATCTTCCGGCGGAAGATCAACCGTATCTTTGGTATGCGTTACAAAGAAGCCATCACAACAAACCGCAATGGGAACGTGGACATCAGGTTGCTCAGCAACAATGAAGCCCTTCAAAATATAATCAAATAAATCTTGAGCCGTTTCAGCGTGCCAAACTAGCATTCCCGTCTCAAGCAGATAATGCATTTCCAAAGTATCGGGCTGAATGCTGAGAGGAGAGTTAATTCCCCGGCAAGTCACGCAAACCTGAATCGGCAATCTTGACCCCGCCCACATGGGGAAATTTTCCATAGCCCGCAAAGTTCCAGGGCCAGCAGTCGTGGTGAATACTCGGTGTCCGCCAAAGGCAGAACCCGCACATTGACCCATAACCGCAAATTCACTTTCGCCACGGAAATACTCATCCACATAACCTTCAGCATAGAGCTCGCCGATCAAAGCAGCCGCTTCACTCTGAGGAGTAATTGGATAGGCAACAGAAGTCCCAACGCTGGCAACCTTAATAGCTGCTCGGATAACTTCACTACCCGTCATAAAGTTTGCGGTTTGTTTGGCCTTATAAAAGATATCGTTTACATCCGTATAGGTCTGACCCATCTTGTTTTTCTGACCCAGCTTCACATGCTGTGAAGCTATAATTTTTCTATTTTTTAGTTCAACTTGTTTATTCATAAAATTAACTCCCGTATAAAGAGTACTTTGAGGTGATCAAAAAATTACTTTCAGTACTGATTTTTTGCTTTCATATTTATGACGGTTCGACAACAAATCCGGACCGGTTCATTACAAATTGAGTGAAAGGAACCGCTTGAGACTTTACGCCCTCTGATTTCAATTTTTGTATCGTAGCCTTAAGCTTGTTTACCATAGTCAAGTCTGCGTCACGGAAAGAAAGACAAGCATCTTCATGCCCGGCCATGGCACACATTGCTATTGTATAACAACTCGTTCCACCACGGATAATCTTTAGAGACAAGTTAGCCATATGGCAGTGCACTCCGATAAAAATACACACATCGATTTTGTTATGCCAAATGGTCAAATTGGGATGGTTGGGATTAATCTCAACAGCTGCTTCAATCTTAGGATATTTGGGTCTATAGTCAGCCATCGGGATTATCCGCATTGGAGCTTCAAGTGCCAACTCACGGATAGCCTTGGCTTTTGCATTGCTATGTTCGTTCAACTTCCAGAGAACCAAAGGCCCTGGAAAAATAGTTGGAACTTTGGCACCTAAAATCATTCTAGCAGCTTTGTCATATGCCTCGTCCTCAGGCACAATTTCACCTCCAATATGCGCTTCACCGGGATCGGGCAAAACATTTCCCATTGATGCGGCAGCAGGAGGTAAAAATGCCTCCGGGCCAGCTTTGACCTCATAATGACTCATACTGATAATCCTTAATCTGTAAGTTTATTTTGAAAAAAGAGCTTAATAATAAACCAGCCCCAAAAAGTTGTCAAACTTAATGGCTAAAATAGCTTAGGCGTTTCTGTATCTCTGAGTATAGTGAGTATATCCTAGTCCCGTTCCGCCACCTACATATAATCGCAAAACTAGGAAAGGCCCACCAATGCCACGCGCCCACAACCACAGAACAAAATCCATCAACCCTCAATTTAACAACTATTTAAACGGAAATGGCTCGAAAGCCCTGAAAGCTTCAGACAAATATTACATATTTGCCTACATCAACAAGGGCTCAAAAAAAAACCTTCCCGTGAACACCACTAACCCAACAGTTTACTGACATATCCAGGGGGTGAAGGTTCTCCTGTTTAGTATAGCCGTCGTTAGTTAAGCTGGCATTACCATCTATTCTTCTTAAAGTTTTGTTTTTAAATCCTGTAGCATCAAAAGGTGCTTTTTCTCCTCGACCAGCAAATGCGAAAAAATGGCTTTCACATCCAGTTTTTTTTCTTTCTCCAACAAGCTTTGCAACATTTCAATTGATCTCTTTTCCGATTCAATCCCCAACTCGAGAGCCTGCTTGTCGCTATCAATATCTCGAGAAGTGTTCATGGTGGGAAAAATTTTACCCTTTAACTCCTCACTAATAAAACGCACCAAATGTTCTTTAGGCCTGCTTGGTCCCGCTATAGCTGGCTGTAAATAGCGGGATTTTTCCTGCAGAGACTGGATATGATCCCTTTCCTCATCCGCTAAACGAGAGAACATCTTGCGGACCTGAGGGTTCTGAATTTTCTTGCCCGCCGACTCATAAAAAAATAGCCCTTCCTTTTCAATAAACAGACTAATCTCAATCGCATCCATACATTGAAACGAAGCTCTCCTCAGACCTAGACCCTCTGTCTTTTCTTTTTCCATCCACTCCCCTGAAACTTTAAAGGCACTTGCTGATGATAATCTTGCGCCGTTTTTGATTTTAACAAACAATTTATCATAGCTTTCCATCTACTTCTTTGAAGAATCGACAAAAAACCCAAGGAATCAAATTTTTTCAATAAAAAGAATGTGTTATAGTTTAGAAATAAAATTTAGATCAAGTGACCATGCCTGCAAAAAAGCACCTCCAACCTCGGTCAATGTCCGAAATTAATCCATCTCTTATCCAGAATCTGATTCATGAAAAAAGTCGAAATATTTACCGATGGGGGATGCAAAGGCAATCCGGGCCCCGGCGGTTATGGATGCATCCTCAAACAAAATGACCATACCAAGGAACTCAAAGGGGGAGTCCCACAGACCACCAATAATATTATGGAGATGACCGCCGTCATCGTCGCCCTGAAACAACTTAACGGTCCCTGCGAGATTAGATTAACGACCGACTCGCAATATGTCGTAAAGGGTATGACAGAGTGGATGAAAGGCTGGATTCGCAATGGCTGGAAAACAGCTTCGCGCCAACCGGTGAAAAACAAAGAACTCTGGCAAGAGCTTGATGAGGTGAGCAAGCCTCATACCATCAAATGGATTTGGGTGAAAGGCCATAGCGGTCACCCAGAAAACGAACGCTGCGACCAACTGGCTAATGAGGCCATTGCAGAGCTTTAGAGTATTCGCACAAACTATGCCGTGATGAATAGATAAAACAATCGATTATGAACCATCAATTTCTCATCGGAAGATAGAATGATGATCCCGCACCCATATTTTTTAAAAAAAAACACTCTTTTCAAAAAAAAGTCCCCTCTCCCGCTTATCGTTACCATTGGCTTTTTCTTTTTAGTCGCATCCTGCTCCACTAAAGGGCCGGGCACCCGATCTTATCCCGACCGCACCGGAGAGTATAAAGATTCCAAAAACTATGATTTCAACTACCGGCAAGACAGGCTCCAAAAACAAGATAAGGAAACTGAAAAAAGTCTAAAAAAAGCAGAACCCTTCATCGGCCAGGAAACACTAGTCGCCCTGAAAGGATTCACAGACGACTTAAGCCGTGCCTCTCTGGAAAAGGCCATCACGAACCAACTCCAGGCTATGATTGAGCAAGAGCCTTCCACTCCAGTAAGGTTGGGGGCATTCACCCTCACACGCGCACGGCTTGTAGAAACCCTCGAAGCTTTTCTAGGCATTCTAAATCAAGATCTACCTATTGAAGAGTTCAATAAAAAGATTTCAGAAGAATTTGTTCTTTACCGAGTCGGCAAAGGAAAAAACAAAAAAGTGCTGTTCACCGGCTATTATCGACCCGTTATTGAAGCCAGTCTGAAACGAACCCCTCTCTACCGCTATCCCATCTACCAGATGCCCGAGCAAAGCCTGCAACGGGTGAAGTATAGAAGAGAAATTCAACTGGTTGGCACGAATACAGGAATAAAAAAAATCCGCGAATCTTATACCGAGAAAAAGGCGTGGCGGCGTTTCACCCGAGAAGAAATTGACCACAAAGGTGTGCTAAAGGGACAAGGGCTGGAAGTCGCCTGGCTTAAGGATGACCTTGAGCGGTTCTTCCTACACATTCAAGGGTCCGGCATGCTGGAGTTTACCGATGGAACCCGGCAAGGCGTTGGCTATCAGGGCTCCAACCAACACACCTATACAGGTATTGGAAAGTTGATGATTCAGGACGGGGCCATTGAGATATCACAAGGCTCCATGCAAGGCATCAAAAAATACTTTGTCGATCACCCGCAGGATATCACCAAATACCTCTACCAAAATAAACGCTATATCTTTTTCACTCTCAATGACGATGAAGGACCACGTGGATCAGGAGGAGGAGAACTGGTAGGCGGACGTTCCATCGCCACAGACAAGTCCATTTATCCGGCTGGAGGATTGGCCTTCATAAAAATCCGCCAACCCGTACTCAACGAGAACAATGAGATCGTACGCTGGCAACCCATTTCAAGGTTTGTTGTAGATCAGGATACAGGAAGTGCCATTCGAGGCGCCGGACGGGGAGACCTATATTTCGGAACCGGGCAAATCGCCGGAGCTAAAGCGGGTCACTACCATGAACGGGGAGAAGTCTATTACCTGATCAAAAGAAGCTGATCAATCTTCGCTGTACAACGACACCAGCCGCTTATCGATAAAATCCATCCTCTCATCGGGAACCCCTAACTGCTCCTTCTCATGATTACCATGAACTGTCGAATAGTCTAAATTTGCGGGATTCCGCTTGATCATACAGGCAAAGGTAATGGTCTCAGGTTTTTCTTCCACTTCCAGATAATCCACGGCCCGGATGAAGGAATGGCCGGTCGTTACAACGTCATCAACAATCAGCCAATGCGTTTCTGGAGAATAAGCGGCAGCAGCAATCTGAGCATAGTCCAACCTTTTTTTGGGCATGATGTAAAAAGGCAGGTTCATCATTTTGGACAAATGGTGACCAATTCGGATACCTTCAGTTTCGCAGCCCACCACCACACTGAACTTTCCGTGTTGCTTTTGCCATTCTAAAAGTTTTTTCAAAAGGATTTCACAATAAGCCTCGTTCATGGCATCGGACAGGTCTCCATATTCATAGGAATAAGTAGATTTAACCCCTGAGCTGAGAACGAAATTTCCTTTTTTAATAATTCTGGAAAACACCGCAAACCCTCCCTATAAAATATTCCTTAACCATCTGCCAAGGAGTTACTATTGAGACCAACCATATTTCCCTATCAACGGAACAAATTTACAATCGCCTAAATCCTGACGGCTGATACGCTCTCCACTTTTGGTCAGCAACACCAGCTTCTGCTTATCTGCTTCACCGGTCGGAGCTACCAATCGACCGCCGTCTCCTAACTGTTTGATCAACGATTCAGGTATCTCTCGCGCTGAAGCCGTTATCAAGATCGCATCAAACGGAGCCTGATCCGGCCAGCCATAAGTTCCATCGAACATTTTAAAAACAATGTTCATATAACTCAATCCTTCTAAAATCTTTTGGGCTTTGCGGGAAAGGTTGTTCAAACGTTCAATCGTAAAAACCTGACGAGCCAGTTCCGCTATAACAGCTGTCTGGTAACCGGACCCTGTACCAATTTCAAGAACTCTTTCTTCGCCTTTTAGACCAAGCGCCTCCGTCATAGCCCCTACAATATAGGGCTGGGAAAGCGTCTGGTTTTCCCCGATCGGCAGCGGCGTGTCTCCATAGGCCCGGTGCGCCAAAGACTCCTGAGCGAACAGGTGGCGAGGCACACGGCTCATCGCCTCCAGGACTCCTAGATTCTTGACCCCCTAAACTCCACCGTTTTTCGGGTGACTTTTAGACCCATTGCTTCAAACTGGTCGGATATATATTGTGCTGTATTCTCAAGGTGCAGGCGAATTCTTTCCAGTCCCGGTTCAGTCATTGTGGAAGTTTTTCTTGGGCAAGAGCATAGAAAAGTTATTGTTTGGCTCCAGAGAAATGAGATCTTGGGTGAATTATAATAGTAATTTCCTGCCAGTGACCTCTTAACAGTGGGTCCTTTAGTCTGCCGAAGCCCTTTGCTTTTCTGGTTGTTTCCGCTGACTTCATGCTGAGAGAGGCGTCGAAAGT
>CAJQRI010000053.1 GCA_905612265.1 uncultured Nitrospinota bacterium
TTCGAATAACAGGATATTTGACTGGACCGTCATAAGCCGCTGTAGTCAAGTTCAATAATTGCTGAGCTTCACGTTGCGGAGAACGGGTCCAACGAATGGTTCCACCATGTGGATGATGGGAATGGAAAACCTCTCCACCACCATGCACGAGACGGAATTTAGCCGGGTCACCCAAGTAAGAACGGGGAATCGTTGTTGGAGCATCTCCGAAGGTATAGGAGCTGTAAGCAAGGGACTCATCTTCAAAGTGAAATTTCTTTTCCTGAACGGCAAGATTGTTAATGCCGAACGGCTCTGAACGAAAGTTCAGGGCACGCGCAGAAGGACGGTATGCATCCGTCTGTGGATCGCGTTGAGGAATCATCTCACCTTGACGGTTGAGAGGGCGAAAAGATTCATCGCCAACCTCATGATACATTAAAGTGAACTCACGAAAATCTTTAGCATCGTCACTGGTGATCATAGCCATCCAGCCACTTTCCAATGGGCCACCAGTCCAGGGATCTACATAACGAGACCCTCTAGGCTCAACAATAAAAGTTCCAATTAGTCCCAAAGAAGAAGGATCACGACCCGCATGATTCTGGATCATATGACCACCTTCCTGCTCATCAATAGGAATGTACCACTCGTACTCCTGTTTCTCTTCAGCCGCTACGATGGAACCTGGAGTTGCCGCCGTATTGGGTTGTCCACTAGAGCTGATAATCATAGCAGAGCCATTAATCTGAAAACCGGCATCTTCGTCTTCCAACAGGTTTGAAAAGCTTACACGAACGCATTCTCCCTGGTTACCTCTGATTACTAATGGTTGAATAGCATCGCCCTGAAGACCATTGGTAACAGCACCGGGATCAAGCTCATCTTCACGAGCTGCTGCATTCTTTTCCTCTTCCGCACGAACTTTTTCGATATCCTTATCCAGAACATACATATAGCCCGGGTAGTAATCTCCCCATTGATTCAGAGTGACCTCTACATTAATAGCGGAAATTTCATATTTTTTAACTGGGATGTTGCTAGGACAATGGGCGCCTTTGTATACTTTGGCAGCCGCTTCAGTAGGCCCGAGAAGATAGCTTTGCCCCAACTGATGGGCAGCCCAAGAATCCTGAAATCCACCGCCGGAAGAAGCTGGGCTGGCGTGTTCTTTAAGTTTGGACTTCAATTGATCCATGATTTTCATCATGGTATTGTCCAATTTTTTCTGACTACCATCCATACCAGACATTAAGTCTTCATGCTCAAGCTGATCTTCCAACTTTTCCAGCCATGCTGGTTTATCTACTCCAGCCTTGCCCAGATTGTGACCGCCATGTGAATGATCCGTCGAAACCGCACCTGCAGGAACACAAAGCCCCAAGGTTACGAGAACTGCAGCAAATGCATGCCAGTTTTTCCACCCTTTTTTGACACCAAACATTTCTACCTCCTAAGTAGTGCGTCTAAAAATGTCTAAACAAAAACCGTATGAATGTTTTTTTTCTAAACTCATATACTGGCCCCTTCCACCACTGAGATGGTAGGCCAAAAAATACAACCCCTTGTTACATAAGGGTTATAAGGTAAGTTCCTTAAAGTAAAATATCCCCGCCGACAAAAATCTTGCATTTTGGGTGTATCAATCTAACAAATTTAATTTTCTCTTACAATCCCCAAATGAAATTTTTCCTCATTTCTCCAAACTAATAGAAAAATAGGGCTTCCTTTCTCGATTTCACCCAATAATTGAGCAAATTCTATCTGGCTATCGACAACATCCCCGTTGACCGCTGTAATAAGATCTCCAGAGAGTAATCCCTTCAACCCAGCAGTACTTTCAGGGTTCACATGGGACACCAAAACTCCATTGGGCAAGTTTATATCTTTTCCCGGATTCTCCACACTAAAACCCAATGAATCTAAGGACGGCACTGCGGCCAATGGCAGGGTCTTTTTCGTTCTCGATTCCAGTTTTATAGGCACCATTCTGGACTTACCATCCCGTAGAATATTCATATTAATGGTTTGCCCCGGCGTGATAGCCCCAATAACACGGATCATTTTGTTCGGGGAGTTAATGTCCGACCCCCCAATTTTCAGGATGATGTCTCCAACTTTAAGCCCTGCACGGTCAGCCGGGTCGCCTTCAAAAACCGAGTTGATGATGACCCCCACTCCTTCCTGCCCATTCGCTTTTTTGGCAGCCTCTTCTGTAACCGGGTCTATGCCAACTCCCAGCCAGCCTCGATGTACCTCACCGTGCTCAACCAGTTGTTCCACCACATGCTTGACCATATTGGACGGAATAGAAAAACCAATACTCTGGGCATAGTTGATGATCGCTGTGTTGATACCAATCACTTCGCCTTTGATATTCAGCAGTGGCCCACCACTATTACCCGGATTGATAGAAGCATCCGTCTGTATGAAATCTTCATAACGGGAGAGGTTGACATTTTCCCTTTTGAGACCACTGACAATACCGAAAGTGGTGGTGTCGTTGAGTCCATAAGGGTTGCCCACCGCGACGACAAGTTGTCCAACTCGGACTTTACTGGAGTCGCCAAACTTAACTTCGGCCAATGGTATCTCGGATAAGACATGGATAACCGCGAGATCAGTATCTTCATCAGCCCCCAACACTTCACCAATGATTTCCCGACCATCCTTAAAGGTTACCTTAATTTTATTTACACTTCGCACCACATGACTGTTGGTAACGATGAGACCTTTTTCCGCATTGTAGACAACCCCTGCCCCGGCATTGGCAGACCTGCCCTTATTAGGCAACCCGTCACCGATAGCACCTTTGGCTATAAAAGGAGACAGGCTGACGACTGCGGGGCGCACATTGTCCGCAAGTTCTACCAATTCGTTTTCCACTTGTTCCAGAATTCCGGCTTCGCTATAAAATGGAAGCGCAAAAAACAAAGCGACCACAAATAAAATGAATTTCAGCGATAGATTCTGCATAGAAAGTTCTTTATAAATTTTCAGAGCTTGATTTTTCTTAATGGTCATGAAAAAGTAAGGGAATATTCAATAACTCTATCAGTAGTTTCAACTTATATAAACAATCTATTCCCCTGTCAAGTACAACACCACTATGACCCTACCAATCAAAAATTTTGAAGCTAAATCCCCTGAGGAACTGTTGCGCTGGAGCATGGACCAATATGGAGATAAAGCCGGACTGGCCTCCAGTTTTGGCATGGAAGATATGGTTCTCATCGACATGATCGCGAAGCTCAACGGCCCTATCACCATCTTCACCCTTGATACCGGCAGACTTCATGAAGAAACTTATGAGCTCATGGATCGGGTGCGCTCTAAATACGGACTGGAAATCAAAACCTATTTTCCCGATAGCTACAAAGTCGAAAATCTTGTTCGAGGAAAAGGGTTCTTCTCGTTTCGTGAAAGTGTGGATAATCGCAAGGAGTGTTGTTATATCCGCAAAGTTGAACCCCTGAACCGGGCATTGGGTGAACTGAAAGCCTGGATCACCGGACTGAGACGGTCGCAAGGTATCACCCGGACAGACATCCCAAAGGTCCTGGAAGATGCCGATAACCCACCCTTGATAAAAATCAATCCGCTTGCTGAATGGAGCGAGGAACAGGTGATGAACTACATCATCGAGAACAACGTGCCTATCAATATTCTACATAAAAAAAATTATCCTAGTATTGGATGCGCCCCATGCACACGCCCGGTAGAACAAGGCGAAGACATCCGCGCCGGAAGATGGTGGTGGGAAAACCCCGAGCATAAAGAATGTGGCCTACACAACCGCCCAGCCCACTAAGTGTGGAACCAGTTAGCCACAGCTATCATTGGCTGGCAGTTGGAGGTTTAGTATCTCTTTTTATCTGTGGTTAAAAACGATTCAGGTCGGAAAAAAAATCAAAACAATAAAGTCCAGAACAGAATGAACGACTGCAAGTAGTTTTTGATAGCCGCGTTTGCCTTTTTTTTGCGAAGGCTGAAAAAATAGTCTTCGGTTTCAGCAAAGATCATCGGCAAAAACTTCACCGCCATCACAGCAACGGCAAGTAGTTCTCGGATACCGGGCAAACGTTGGCTCAAAGGCCCGAGGAGTTTATCCAGCCCGCTCATCCAATCCTGCGACGAAGTGGTGCGCACAAGAACCAGATATATAAACAAGATATTGAGCAAACGCACTGAGAATTCCAGCCCCAGCGCCAAACCTTCGTAGGATACAGTGATGAGCAGCCAAGACGGCAGGTCGACATAAAACCCCGGCGTGAACAAAACTAGGGTAACTAACAATAGACAGAAAGAACCAAGCCATGCGCCGGATAGGATATAAAAGTTCCTTCACTGGCACGCGGGCAACTAAGACTCCTGTCATCGACAACAGGCCAACTCCCATGAGGACCCATCCATTGCCAATGCGTGATCCCAGCAGCAGGAATAGCGCGACAATGATTTTGGTTTCTGCTTTTAATTTGTGGATAGCGGTGTCCCCTTCTACGTAACCGCTACTTTTGGTTCTATTAATTTTTATAAATTTTAATCAAGAATAAGCAACCCCCCTCTATCCTTCTTACAGGGGGAGGTTTGTTCAAGGGGATTATGAGCTTAGCTCCCAAATTGTTCATTGATCCTAATTTCTTGATATGAAATGATAACCCTTTTCGTAAACCTAAAAATTATCTGACTATGTCTATTATAGAGAAAACCTGTCATTTTGTGGAGCAGAAGCTTGCGGGCGATGGCTCCGGCCATGACTGGTGGCATATCTACAGGGTGTGGAACCTGGCCAAAGTTATCGCCAAACAGGAGGGAGCAAATTCACATATCGTTGCATTGTCCGCCCTGCTCCACGATATTGCAGACTGGAAATTCCATGACGGGGACGACACCAAAGGCCCGCGAATGGCGGAACAGTTTCTTTTAGAAAATAAAGTTGCGCGTGAAGTGATTGACCCGGTCGTTGAAATTGTCGCAACGATCTCTTACAAGGGTGCGGGGGTTGCCACACTCATGCGAACCTTAGAAGGAAAAGTAGTGCAGGATGCCGACCGGCTCGACGCCATTGGTGCAATGGGCATCGCACGCACGTTTGCCTATGGCGGGCACAAGAACCGCTTGATGTATCACCCTGATGAAAAACCGGTCATGCACCAGAGCTTTGCAGAATACAAAAAAAACACGGGACACACCATTAATCATTTTTACGAAAAACTACTTTTATTAAAGGACCGGATGAACACTGCCTCGGCTAAAAAAATTGCCGATGGTAGACACCAGTTCATGCAATCTTACCTGGATCAGTTTTATGAGGAGTGGGATGGAAAAGCTTGAGATTCTGCATAAGGCTTCGGACCTTATTAACAAATCAACGCGCACATTATTCTTAACCAGTGCCGGAATGAGCGCCGATTCCAACATCCCCACGTTTCGTGACAAGGATGGTTATTGGAAAAACTTTCCTCCTTTCAAAGATAAGGGACTGGAAGCGCAAGACCTCGCCAGCCCCTGGGCATTCCGCAATGAACTGCCGCACGCCTGGGCTTTCTATGAATGGAGACGGCGCAACGTTGAGGAAAACGAGCCGCATGAGGGTTACAGAATCATCAACAAATGGCTTGAGGCTCAAGACGGGTTTATTCACACCACCAACACCGATGGTTTACATTTAAGGTCTGGTTGCCCTGAGGACCGCATCCTCGAAGTTCACGGCTCCATGTGGCGACTGCAATGTCTCGATACTTGCACCTACCAGTTCTGGGAAGAACTATCAGTCCCTCTATGCAATCTCGATACAGGCACCATGAAAGCCTCTAATTATCCGACATGTAATGGTTGCAGGGGCATCGCACGTCCACATATTCTTATGTTTGACGATGGGGATTACATAGGTCATCCGGAACAGGAGGAAAGTTTTAAAAGGTTCGTGCAGGAGCCTATCGATCTTGCAGTTATGGTCGGTAGTTCTGGGGCAGTACCCACTAATGATTATATTGCCCTACATTTTATGGAACGAGGTACCCCAGTTATCAATATCAACTTAGATCGATCCAGTAATCGTATCGTCAATACGGATCTTTTTATTGAAATGAAAGGTCAGGAAGCGTTTATAGAACTGGACCGTATCTCTTTTGGTTCAGTATAAATAAACAGACAGGTTTTATATTTCCGCGAGTTTAATATTTATAGTATTCTGCTTACATAAATCCAACTCAATGAAACAGGTGTTTCTTTGTCCAGAAAAATTTCAGAATCAGGAGTTTAATATGCGGATCGTGCTTTTGACATTAATTGTTTTCTTCATTCAGCCGATTCCTTCTTTTGCAAAATGTAAGCAAGCTGAAATTTGCGAAATGATAAAAAAACTGGACCACTTCTCTATTCTTAACCAATGCCCAGACGCGGCTCCTATGCTTAAAGAATGCAGAAAAGTCAACGACAACGTTCTTGAAGAACTTGCGGAACCAAACTTTGTTGATAATGGTGATGGAACCGTGACGGACACCGTAAACAAACTGCGTTGGATTAAAAAGGGCATCACAAACAAATTAAAACTAAAAGACGCCCAAGCTTTTGCCCAAGCTGAAACTTTTGCTGGCAGCTCTGATTGGCGTTTGCCAACCCTTCCAGAACTGAAAACTCTCGTCTACGAAAAGCGTGTCATTAACGCCAGCGGGAAAAAGGCCTGGATCAACCCCATCTTTGATGATGGACTAGGCCATTACTACTGGACCACCACTACCTGCGATGAGCTATCGGCCATAGAAGACCGCTACCAGAAAAAAATCTGTCAACAGGGTAAGAGTGCCGCCTGGTTGATTCATTTTAATATCAATGCCATCTTCTGGTTTCAGACCAGTGAAGAAAAGCCTCATAGCTGGTTGGTGCAGAATCTGAAATAAGGAGAACACCCTTTTTTATTGATGATGCTTTCCCTAATCACCATAACTGGGGTATTTTTATTTCCTATGAAACCGAGCTGGAATTTTCATCCTTTTATGGACTAGCATACCTTGAATTTTCAAAACCGATTTATCGAGCTGGGGGCTGAGTTTTATCAGGCCAAGACTCCAGACCCGGTCACCGACCCTTATCTGATTGATTATTCACCCTCCGTGGGAAAACTGATAGACCTGCCCTCTGAAGTCGGCAGTGACTTTCTGGACCATTTCAGTGGGAACAAGCCCCTGGAAGGTGCTCAGCCCTTGGCCATGGCTTATTCGGGGCATCAGTTCGGGTCTTACAACCCTAGATTGGGTGACGGGCGCGGACTCTTGCTAGGAGAAGTTCAAAGTCAAAATCAGGAAATGTGGGACATTCATCTTAAGGGCGCTGGTCCCACACGATTCGCTCGAGGCTTTGACGGCAGGGCAACCCTCAACTCATCAATCCGCGAACATCTGGCTAGCGAAGCTTTAAATGGATTGGGAGTTCCCACCACCCGTTCATTAGCCGTTATTGGAATTCGTGAGTTGATTTACCGGCAAAGACCGGAGTTGGCAGCCATATTAGTCAGGGTTGCTGATTCACATATACGCTTCGGTAGTTTCGAATTTTTTCACTACAACGGTCAGGGGAAAAATGTAGAACGTTTGCTGGAATTTTCCATTCAAAGTTATTATCCTGATATTGTAGAGGAGTCCGACAAGTATAGAATTTTTTTTCAACGTACTGTCCAGCGCACTGCAAAACTTATCGCAAAATGGCAGGCTGTGGGGTTCATCCACGGCGTGATGAACACCGACAATATGTGTATCACCGGCACCACCTTTGACTACGGACCTTATGGATTCATGGACCGTTTTGTTCCTAAGTATACTTCAAACCATTCAGACACACATGGCCGCTATGCTTATAGTCAGCAACCTGAAATCGGCTTCTGGAATCTCAATAAATTGGCAGAAACTCTCACGCCATTAATTGGCGCTGAAATCCTGGAAGAGTTAATGAAACAATACCAGCCGACTTTCAATCAGTTTTATCGTGAAGAGATGAGTAAAAAACTCGGACTCTCCATTCTCGATTCGGAATTCAGCCAACTGGTTCAGGAAATGTTTCAGCTACTTCATAACCAGCAACTTGACTACACCAATTTCTTCAGGTTTCTCGCGAACTACCCCGCAGCGAGTAGCAGTGACGATGATTTGAATTCGTGGCTGAGCCGCTATCTAGAATTGGCTCAACGCGAAGGCATAAGCTATGAAGATCGAAAAGCACAAATGGATGCCACCAACCCAAAATTTATTTTAAGAACTCACTTATTGCAAACAGCACTCGACAAAGCACTCAAAGAATCGGATTTTTCTGAAATCTCACGCTTAAGAGTCCTTCTGGAAAATCCGTTTCAGGATCAGCCAAAAATTTTTGAAGAACATGAGCTCGAGCACTATGCTCAAGACACCCCGGAAACATCTATCGGCCGACAAACCAGTTGTTCCGCTTAATAAAGGCAATCCTCATAGATTGCAGAA
Source organism: uncultured Nitrospinota bacterium (assembly GCA_905612265.1). Classification (GTDB taxonomy): domain Bacteria; phylum Nitrospinota; class Nitrospinia; order Nitrospinales; family VA-1; genus LS-NOB. The sequence goes on from CAJQRI010000053.1 coordinate 8,451, forward strand.
AGGAAGCATGATTCTGTTAGACGGAGAAATCACCGAGATCAATACCCCCCCTAATAAAGCCGACCAGTTTCGAGAGCTCACTATCTGGGTACCTGAAACAGGAGAGCATGTGGAAATGACCTGCTTCATTCATGAGCTGAAAAAGTCAGGACTGGAAGAAGGCAGCAAGATTTCGATTAAAATCGAAAAGAAGTTCGATGTCGATTCCCTGACCCGCGACCTGTTGAAGCCGCAATAGTTGCGGGTATGCCAACGTAGCTTTTAGTTTTACTTTTTGTTAAGTTAAAGGTTCTCTAACTATCCAAGCACCTGAAAGCTCTAACAACGTTTATGCGCAAAATAAAAGAACTCGGTGAATTTGGGCTTATCCAACATCTGACTTCAAGCTTGAATTTCCGCGCCTCCGATTCTATTCTAGGTATCGGAGATGACTGTGCGGTTTATCCAGTAAAATCTGGAATGAAAGAAGTCATCTCCACAGACGCCCTAGTTGAAGACATCCATTTTAAACTTTCCACCACAACACCTGAAGCCTTGGGTCGAAAAGCCTTGTCCGTTAGCCTCAGTGATATTGCGGCAATGGGGGGAACTCCCAAAAGAGTACTGGTGACGTTGGGCTTGCCTGAACGGGTTTCATTGTTATTTCTAGATAAGCTCTATTCCGGATTTAATGAAATATGTAATCAGTTCGAGGTGGAACTCGCCGGAGGCGATACGGTCTCTTCTCCTAAATGTTTTTTTATAAATATTGCGGTCATCGGAGAAGCAAAACGTGTTTTCACCCGCAAGGGTGCCAAGCCAGGCGACCTCATTTTCGTGACAGGAACTTTGGGAGATTCGAGTCTGGGCTTAAAACTAATCGGCAAAAAGATAAAAGGTGGCAAAGATAATAAGTTTCTGATCAATAGACATCTGGATCCTACACCAAGAGTTAAAGAAGCTGGCATTCTAGCCCGTTCCAAGTTAGATATTACTTCAATGATCGATATCAGTGACGGACTGGTTCAGGACCTTTACCATATTTGTAAGGCTTCTAATGTGGGAGCACGAATTTATCAAGACAGGTTGCCACAATCACCCGAATTTGCACGCACTTGTGGCAAAAATTCAATTTCTCCTCTCCCCCTCCTTTTAAATGGTGGAGAGGATTATGAATTATTATTTACTTTGCCAGCTGATGGTGCTAAAAAATTAACTAGGCAGTTTTTAAAGGCTAAAGTGTTTGTTACGCAAGTCGGGGAGATTGCCCTCAAACCCAGAAAAGTATTACTGGAGTTGAGAGATGGAACGATGAAGACCCTTCCAGAGTCTGAAGGCTTCAATCATTTTTAAGTATAAAAACGATAGCTTTCCCTTCCCATACTTGCAAATTGCCAAATCGAATTATTCTTCAATTCGACTGACAAGCACCAGCCTAACTTGAGGTTTCTTAAAAGTTTTGGATGAATCACTGTTTGCCCGTTCACTGTTATTGGTATTTCTACTTCTATGTTCGGCCTTTTTTTCAGCCTGTGAGGTTGCATACTTTTCTCTGAACTCTCTTCAACTAAATGAGATGTCCGAGAAAAAGGGACACCTGGGGCGAATTGTAAACTCCCTCCTGGAAAAACCACGAGAACTTCTCATTACCATTTACATTGGTAATGAGTTCGTCAACATTGCTATTTCAGTTGTCGTCACCTCCATAGCCATTAATGTTTTTGGCAATCTTGGCGTGGGTATAGCCATTGGGGTTGGCACTTTACTATTGTTGGTTTTTGGCGACATCATCCCAAAGAGTATTTCACTAAAGTTTTCTCAGCCCTACGCTTTATTTTCAGCCTATCCTTTAACAATCTTTGCAAAGATTGTTCAGCCCGCCCAGAAACTTTTTTCCATTTGGACAGAAAAAATTATTAGTTATATGGGAATCCTGCCGCATGGTTTGAAAGAATCTCCTATTACCGATGAGGAGTTTCGAGCCATGGTCCAGGTCGGAGAAGGGGAAGGCGTTATCGACTCCGATGAAAGAGAGTTAATCCAAAATGTTATTGAGTTTGGTGAGACAACAGTAGATGAAATTATGACCCCAAAGATAGATATGTTCACCGTAGGGATTGAGGATAGTTTGGATGACATCCTACCCAGAATCATAGAGAATTTTTATTCTCGGGTTCCTGTATACGGAGAAGATGAGGAATGTATTCTGGGAATTTTGTACACTAAAGATCTGACGCGACTTAAACACTTGCCCCGCGAAAAGGTAAACTTAAAAAGCATCCTGCATGACACCATTTCTGTTCCGCAATCAAAAAAAATAAAAGAAATGTTGGAAGAGTTCAGGAAGATGAAAAGACATATGGCCATCGTTCTAGATGAATATGGCAGCGTATGTGGACTAGTAACACTGGAAGATATTCTTGAGGAACTGGTTGGAGAAATTGACAGTGAAATGCGGCAGGAGGAACTCCCGCTAAAGAGACTGAATGAAAACCATTATCGTATTGTAGGCGCTTACAGTCTGGCGGAGTTTAATGAAAGTTTTCAGAGCGACCTACCTGAGAATGATTACGACACGGTTGGGGGTTATGTTTTTGGGCTCTTTGGCCGAATTCCCAGATCAGGTGAATCAACCACTGTTGACAGGTTCAAGTTTCGTGTCGAGAAAATGAAAGGTTCAAGAATCTTGAGTCTCTTCATAACCCTTATGAGTCCCCCCGCACAATCACTGCAAGGAACAGAAAAAGTTGAGGCCTCCGTAGATTAATGGATTTCGCGACAACACTTATACTCGTGCTACTGGGAATACTACTGGAAGCATTTTTTTCTGGCTCAGAAATCGGCATGGTTTCTGTAAACCGCATAAAAATGAAACACCTTGCAGATGATGGAAGTTCCGCCGCGCGGTCCATCTTAAAATTACTCGAAAACCCTGAACGGCTCTTCACCACGACCTCTTTGGGAACCAATCTGGCGATGGTAGCTAGCACTGCTGTATTCACCGCATTCATGGTCACGCACTTTGGGGATACCGGGGAATGGATGGCCATGATGATTATTTCTCCTTTGATATTTTTTGTGGGAGAAATTATCCCAAAAATTATTTTTCAGCATCGCGCCGATTCCGTGATGCTATTTATGATTTACCCGCTGTTTTTTTTCTATAAAATTCTTTCTCCATTTACAAGCTGGCTATCAAAAGCATCCGCAAAGTTTACTAATAGTGTTCAGTTAGCCTCTACGGCGGAGCACAAGACCTTTAGTCGAGATCAACTACGAGGAGTTTTGAGCCTGGAATCACAGACTGTGGACTTAGGTGCGACGGAAAAGAAAATCATTCACAATATTTTTAATTTCGGAGAGCTTCGAGCAGAACATTGCATGGTTCCACTCATTCAAATGATCGCCATAAAAGATACGGCTACGTTGGCGGAAGCTCATGTTGTTGCCAATGATTCCGGTTTCTCACGAGTGCCGGTTTTCCATGAAAGAATGTATAACCTTATTGGAATTTTAAACACTTTTGATCTATTGGACCAGCCAGTTGATCACACTCCCATCACTAACCTCATCCGTCCGGCTTACTATATTCCCCCGAGCAAAAAAGTTGATGACCTTCTCAAAGAGCTTCAGCAAAGAGGCTTGCATATAGCCATCGTGGTGGACGAGTATGGTGGATGTATCGGTTTGATAACGATTGAAGATCTTCTGGAAAAAATTGTCGGTGAAATTGAAGACGAATACGACAAACCCGAGAAAACCTACGAAACCTATGCGGATGGAGGGTATCTGGTGGATGGCAGCACAGAAATAAGCGTTCTCAACGACGCTCTCAACTGGGATCTCCCCAGTGGAGATTTCGAGACTCTTGCCGGCTTGACCATTGACCGACTTGAAAGAATCCCAAACTCCGGTGATCAGCTTCTGGTAGGTTCCTATCGGTTAACTGTTAAAGAAGCAAGTAAACGAAAAATTCAATCCCTGATTATCCGTAAACTGAACACACAGCAGGAAACCAAAACGGATAAAAAAACCAGGCCCCTTAAAATTTCCTGACCTTTTCCAACGCCTGATAAGCTGATTGAACCTCAATAAATTTCAAATGGGCCTCATGAACCGTATTTTCATCCTCCATGGCAACGCGGTCAGGATGACACTGGCTAGCCAGATTGCGATAGGCTTTTTTGATTTCATCATTAGAAGCTTTAGAGGAAAGCCCTAATACATGGAAAGGTGTTTTAAAAGGTTCGAGCAAATACTTCGCCCTGACCTCGTTATGCTGGTCATAGGACAACCCCAACTCCGATACGATTTTTTTTATCAGGGATTGAGTTTCTTCACCTAAATCATTCCCAACCAAAGTAATCTGATAACATAGAGCAAGAAGCAAAAGGTTGTAATTATTTTGGCAGGAATCTTTATACTCCTTCACAAATCGGTCAATATCCGGTTTTTTGGACCCGACTTCCTTGATCAAGCGATCCAAGGACTTTAAGTCTGAAGAACCATAACTCAGATTCTTCATAAAAAAATTATGGATCACGGCCACTTGTTTCGGTAGCAATGCACCCGACTCCCTGGCCACACGTGCTAGAATGACAACCAGACTTGTAATAAATTCGCCCTGCTTTGTAATACCTGGTAAACTTTCCTGCAGTTTTTTCTGGAGTTTTTTACCCAAAAAATGCTCCATAGTTCCACCGATGACAGCACCCAAAGGACCACCACGTAAAAAACCTAAACCTGCACCCATCCACCAAGACATATGAAATTTATACTCACAAAATGAAAATGGGCACTATACCACAAACAGAGCAACGCGCCCTCTATGTCAATATCCCCATAAAGGCGGAGATAAGCATATTTAGAAAACAACCCACTGGAGGAAACAGTTAATGGTCAAGCACATTGTTATGTTTAAACTGGCAGAAAAAAATCAGGAAAATATGGATCAGGTTATGACTGCCCTCAATAGCCTGAGAGGGAATATAGAAACCTTAAAGTTTCTTGAGCTGGGAAATGATTTCTTAGGCTCTGAAAGGAGCTATGATATCGTCCTTACAGCTCATTTTGATGACCTTGAAGATTTAAAGGTATATGCAGACCATAAAAATCATTTACCTGTCGTAGACAAAGTGCGATCCCTCTGCTCCGCATCCATCGTTGTGGACTACCAAACGGAATAACGCTGGCCTAGGCTTTATCAAAAAACTTAATTTTTTTATGCCATCTAGGCAAATAAAATCTTGTACTTTATTTTCTCAAGTGCTAAAGTTCAAGAAATTTTTATCCAGCCATGGATAAGATGCAATAAAAACTAGAGAATCAGGGTAAAAATAATAACGGGAAAATCGTCTCTATGTCATTCGATCAATAGGTGATGGGAGGCTAAAAAAATTTATCTACCCACCCATACTTTCGTCTAGCTAAACATATGGATAGCTAATGATTTTGAGTTACCTTCCCGAATGAATGCATCATAAGAGTTCCCTTTAATATAGGAGATTCGGCATGGCAACGAAAAAAAAGTCCGCAAAGAAAATCGTTAAGAAGACTTCTGCAAAGAAGAAAGTTATAGCTAAAAAAAAGGTAGCCACTAAGAAATCTGCAAGCAAGAAAACCGTAAAACCTACCAAAAAACCCGTTAAGAAAAAAGCAACTAAGAAAACTGTGGCAAAAAAAGCATCTCCAAAGAAGAAAATCAAGGCTTCTGCTGTAAAGAAAGCGACTAAAGCAACTGTGAAGAAGGCCAAAGTTTTACCCACAAAAACCAAAATAGCAAAAAAGAAGGCCAAAACTTCAAAAAAAACCAGTACCAAGCCGGGTAAACGTATGGTAGCCCAATTAGACCCTGCGGTGCTTAAAATCCGCGAGCGTCTTATTGTCAATCGGGCTGAGTTATTGAAATTGATTCAGGCTTCTCAATCTGTCGAGCGTGATGCTGGAGATTTAACGTTTAGCAACGAAATCGATCTTGCCTCAAGTCTTGAGGGGAGGGAAATGACTTTCCAATTAACCAGCCGGGACCGCAATGAGCTGAAGTTAATTGAAGAAATCTTATTCAGAATAAACAACGGTAGTTACGGGGATTGTGATTCCTGCGAAAAGAAGATCACTTTGAAGCGCCTTCAAATTATGCCATTAGCCACTTTATGCATCGAGTGCCAGGAAGACGCTGAGAACCTTTAGCAGCACTGTTACTGGCCGTGACATTTTTTGTATTTTTTACCACTCCCACAAGGACAAGGGTCGTTCCTACCGACTTTATCTTCATCGCGACGAACCGTTACCGATTTTTCTAGAGGCTCTGAGTTCCCCCGGTGCTCCACAAATTTCGAGGGTTTGTTGACCAACTCCTCTGGAGCTTCCACCTCTTGGTTGATCTCAGCTTTAAACAAGTATTTCGTGGTTTCTTCTTTAATGCTTGCCATCATGTTGCTGAACAGGTCAAACCCTTCTTTCTTATATTCAGTCAGAGGGTTTTTCTGAGCATAACCTCGTAAACCGATTCCTTCTTTGAGATGATCCATGCCTAGCAGGTGATCTTTCCAGAACGAGTCAAGAATCTGCAGCATAATGACTTTTTCAACATGCCGCATGAACTCGGAATCAATACCCTCTTCCTTGGCTTCGTAGGCTTGGGTCACTGCCAAGATAACAGCATCATGAAGCTTCTCTCTATTGCAGTTCTCCAACTCCAGTGAAGTCTTTCCCTGAAGTAGTAACTCATGCTCACCAGACTTTTCAATATGAACCCCAAACTGCCTTTCCAGCAACTCATTCAAACCTTCGACATCCCATTCTTCAGGGTATATTTTTTCATGAGCAATATCAGCAAGAGCTTCATCCACCACCTCGTCGGCCATATCCAGTAGGACATCTTTCCCGTTTTCTGTGTTGATGATTACACGGCGCAAGGCGTAAAGCACTTCTCTTTGACGGTTCATAACATCATCATATTCCAGAAGATGTTTACGTATATCAAAGTTGTGCGCTTCTACTTTTTTCTGTGCGTTAGCAACCGCTTTCGAAACCATGGAATGCTCAATTGGTTGTCCATGTTCCATTCCCAACCGGGCCATTAAAGGAGATATTTTATCCGATCCAAAAATACGCAGTAAATCATCCTCAAGACTCAGATAGAAACGGGAAGATCCATTGTCCCCCTGCCTTCCAGAACGGCCCCTCAACTGGTTATCGATGCGGCGACTTTCATGCCGTTCAGTTCCAAGAATATGAAGGCCACCCAACTCAGGAATGCCCTCACCCAAAACAATATCAGTACCTCGGCCAGCCATATTCGTCGCAATGGTAACGGCTCCGGGTTGCCCCGCCTGTGAAATAATCTCGGCTTCTTGCTCATGATGCTTGGCATTCAATACACTATGTTTAATACCCGCCTTTTTCAGTTTTTTACTCAAAAGCTCTGATCTTTCGATAGATATCGTACCAACCAGAACAGGCCTCTTGATCTCATTCAGCTCTTTAATCTCTTCGATGGCGGCATCATATTTTTCCATTTCTGTTCGGAAAATCATGTCAGGACAATCTTCTCGAATCATGGGCTGATTCGTCGGAACCACAATAACTTCGAGTTTATAAATTGAACCGAATTCTTCAGCCTCGGTATCTGCGGTTCCGGTCATACCACCCAGTTTTTCATACATTCTAAAATAATTTTGGAAAGTGATGCTTGCGAGGGTCTGATTTTCGTTTTCAATTTTTACGCCCTCTTTCGCCTCCAAAGCCTGATGCAATCCATCGCTATAACGCCTACCCGACATCATGCGGCCGGTGAACTCGTCAATAATAACGACTTCACCATCCTTAACCACATAGTCCACTTCGTTTCTGAATAGCCCATGCGCTTTAACCGCTTGATTAAGACAATGAAGTGTTTCAATATTATTTGGATCGTACAGGTTTTCCATACCCAACAAGTTTTCCATTACGACAATACCATCATCCGTCAAAGCGGCAGTCTTGGCTTTTTCATCAACCAGATAATGCTCTTCCTTTTTCAACTGAGGAACAAGCTGGTTCACCGTATAATACTTGTCGGTAGATTCCTCCGCCGGCCCGGAAATAATCAAAGGCGTTCGAGCCTCATCGATCAAAATGCTATCCACCTCATCCACAATGGCAAAATTCAGTTCGCGCTGAACCATTTGATCTCTCGAGAACTTCATATTATCTCGGAGAAAATCAAACCCGAATTCATTGTTGGTGCCATAAAGCACATCTGCGGCATAAGCCACCTTTCTATCCTCCTCAGGAATATCGTGATAAATCATGCCCACAGATAGACCTAAAAATTTATAGATCTTTCCCATCCAGTCGCTGTCACGAGTCGCCAAATAGTCGTTAACCGTTACGATATGCACGCCTTTTCCAGACAAAGCATTCAAGTAAACCGGTAAAGTTGCCATGAGGGTTTTCCCTTCACCGGTTTTCATTTCTGCTATTTTTCCTTCATGCAGAACCACTCCGCCTATAATTTGCACATCAAAGTGACGCATTCCAAGCACCCGCACACTAGCTTCTCGGACAACAGCAAATGCTTCAGGTAAAATTTCATCTATGGTAGCGCCATTGGCCAGTTTGCCTTTCAGCTCTGGTGTTTTGGCCATAAGCTGATCATCAGAGAGCGCCTTCATCTCATCCTCAAGTGCGTTCACAGCAACTACATAGCTTTGAATCCGCTTAATCTCACGGTCATTACGAGAACCAATAAGTTTTTTGATTAAACCAAATACCATCTCAAATCTCGGGTTAAATTACAGCTTGGAGTTTAAAATTAATGCAGAGAATATCAGACCTTTACCAACAAGGCCAAACCCTCACTCATCAAGGATGCCTTCAGAAAATTCTAGATATCGGTGGGGAAAAGGTGACGGCGATTCAATAACCGCCTAAGGACAATTTACTCTTCTAAAATATAGTTCTTGGGACTGACTGGCACACCGTTGAGCAATATTTCATAATGGAGATGAGGACCAGTACTCCGCCCGGTATTCCCAACTAGCGAAACTACCTGCCCACGCTTAACACGGTCTCCAACTTTAACTAGATGTTTGGAGTTATGACCATAACGGGTAACAATGCCATAACCATGGTCTACCTCAACCAGGTTGCCATAACCATATTCCCTTCCTTCGACCACTACTACACCATCTGCAGTAGCACGAACCGGAGCCCCGCTTCGAGCCGCAATATCCCAGCCTTCATGTTTTTCTCTTAAACCTGTAAATGGAGACTTTCTAAAACCAAAGCTGGAAGTCACCCAACCACGAGTCGGCCAGATTGAAGGAGTTGAAGAAAGAAAAGATTTTTGATTCTTAAAGAAATCGTCAAGTTCTTGAAAACTGATACTCTGAATTTTTGCCTGTCTATCTAAATGATCCAATCCATTAGATAAACGATCTACCATGCTAGCCGCACCTCGGCCCATGGATGTCTTGAAACTGTTTTTCCTCAGTCCATAAGGTCCGCCAACACCCCAGTTTTTCTCAACCGATTTCGGGGAATTTTCCAGAGCTGTAATGACTCGAAGCTTTTTTTCAAAACGTTCCAAACGGGCCATTTGTGTTTCAAAGTTTTTTACTTGCTGTGCAAATTTTGCTACTTGGATTTTGCGGATTTTAGAATCCCGACGAAGTTCAACCAACTCGTTTTCACTGCCTTGCAAACTTAAATACTGCTGAGAAAAATAAAATACAGAGCCCACAAAACCAATTAAAACGACAAAGGACACTAAAACACCAAATTTCACAACACGTTGTGGTAGGCGTATCTTTTTAGGCGCTCTCAATGTTCCAGGGAAAAGTACTATGGTTACTTCATCCTTACCCACGTTGTCTCCTTGATAGCAGTTATAAATGCATGCAATCCTCGAAATTGTATCGCTTAAAGCCCTTATTTGTCAATAGTTAAATCAGCAGGAGCCCAAAGCGAAATAAACCCGAAGCAGTCATTTTCAGTTTCTATGTAAGTTGTTTGAAGAGCCCCCATAAGCTCTAATTTTAGGGTTCTATTTTCTCTCGGGCCTGGATATGATTTGGATTAATCGACAACACCCGCTTGAAAAATATTTGGGCTTTTAGGACGTTTCCGCTTTCTTCGTAGAGTATACCAAGGCTAAATAAAGTGGGTACTTCGCCATTGACATCGTCGATTTGCTTGTAAATCTTCAACATTTTTTCAAAACTGGCAATCGCTCCGGCCAAATCTCCTTTATCATAATCACCAAAAGCCTTTTGCCGAAGTGATCGAGCTAAGACTTTTCCATAGCCCCAAGGCTTTATACCTATAGAGTTTTCATATTCCTCTTCAAACCGTTGCTCTTCACCCATCTGTTCAAAAATTTTCTTCAAGTTGAAATAAAACATCAACTCTTTTGGGTTGGACCTAATAGCAGTTCGCACTTTTTTCAATGCTTCCTGAAAGTGTCTGCCATTAACAAGAGATGCCGACCAGTTATTCCAAGCCAAACCATTTAGCGGATCCAATTCTGTGGCTCGCTGAAACAACTCTGCGGCCTTTAAATCTTCACCTTTTATATATTGAAGGTAGCCCAGAGCATACCAAACTGAGGAAGATTTTTCGTGTGACTGACGGTATCCATTTAAAAAAATATCGGCTTGGTCAATTGCCCCCGTTGCAGCCCATGCCTTCACCATATTGCGAAAAATATAACCGGATTCAGTCTCATCCTCAAGAACCGACTTGTAAATTTGCAACGCCTCTTTAAATTTCCCCTGAGCAAAATAAATATCGGCTTTGGCTTTTTCTGACAACTGAAAACTACCCGAGCCAGGGTGGGGTTGAGCCTCAGTGATTACCGAGCCAAGTATTAGCAATAAAAAGACTAAAAAAAAATAAAATAAAGGATAGGACTTCATTTAAATCACTTCTTGTAGTGTGAAAAGTTTACGATTAAAAGGCAGGTTCAAAGTCCGAAGAGTCCGCTTCGGGTGGAGTATCCACACGGGAGCTTCTATCATAAAAGCGGGTGTACTGGTTTTCAAAGTGCAAGAATGCCTCGCCAATGGGACCGTTTCTTTGCTTACGAATCAAGATTTCCGTTTTACCAGGATCATCTGATTCCTGATTATATACAACGTCACGATAAATGAACATAACCACATCCGCATCCTGCTCAATGGAACCTGATTCACGAAGGTCCGATAAGAGAGGACGCTTATCCGGTCGACTCTCAACAGCACGACTCAACTGGGAAAGAGCTATTATCGGTGCATTTATTTCCTTGGCCAGAGCCTTGAGCCCTCGAGATATTTCCGATACTTCCAGTTGCCGACTCTCAGTGCCACTACGTCCCTGCATCAATTGCATGTAGTCGATAATAATCAGCCCCAGAGGCTGCTCAGCGGCAAGTCTGCGAGCACGAGCACGCACATCTAAAACAGATAGCGCCGGGCTGTCATCAATAAACAATTGCGCTTCCGCAAGTTCCCTACCAGCATCATGCACTTTAGGCCAATCGCTCTTGGCCAGATAACCGGTACGAACTTTCGAAGAGTCTACTTGAGCCTTGGAACACAAAAGCCGCATCCCTAATTGTTCCTTGGACATTTCTAGACTAAAAAAAGCTGTCGGGATTTTTTGAGTCAAAGAAACATAGCGCGCAATATCTAGAGCAAAACTGGTTTTACCCATACTTGGTCGTGCCGCTAAAATAATCAGGTCTGACTTTTGAAAACCCGCTGTCATATTATCCAGGTCCATAAATCCTGAAGGTACACCAGTTACCATTCCCGGTTCCTGAGCAAGTTTTTCAAGATCCGATAAGCCCTGCTTAATAATATCGGGCAGTTTGTGAAAACTTTGTTTGGTTCTTTTTTCGGAGATCTCAAAAATAGACTGCTCGGCTTTATCAAGCAGAGTGTCTACGTCATCGTTATCACTGTAACCACTGGAAACAATCTCTGTTGCGGTTTCAATCAGGTCCCGAAGAATTTTTTTTTCGCGGAGAATTTTAGCGTGGTGGACCACCGCCGTGGAGGTGGGTACAAAGTCTTCAAGAAGGGTCAGGTATTCTATGCCTCCCACTTCTTCAAGCTCATTTTTCCGCTTGAGCTTATCAGCCAACGCAAGAACGTCTATCGGCTCATTGGCTTCAAACTGTTCCCGCATTACGGAAAATATTTTTTTATGAGTGGACTTATAGAAGTCCTCAGAGTTCAGAACTTCAAGAGCTTTGGCAATGGCATCTTCGGAGTGCAGGCAGGCCCCTAGAACACTTTGCTCTGCCTCCTTATTATAAGGAGGTAACTTATTCAGAGAAATGTCGGTCAGGGCATTAGACATAATTCTTTCAGGATAAGAGGGTTATTCTCCAGTTTCCTCTTCAGCATCCCCTTCCTGTTCAACTTCCGGTGAAGGTTCAGCAGATTCAGCAGGTGCGGCAGCTTCTTTAGCCTCCTGTTCTCCCTCGACAACCAGTTTGATCTCTGCTGTCACTTCTGAATGGAGTTTGACAGGAATTTTATATTCTCCGGCTTTTTTAATTGGCTCGGCAATTTGAATTTTACGCCGATCAACTTCCACACCTTGGCCTTTGAGTAAATCAGCAACTTCCTGCGCCGTCACCGAACCAAACATCTTGCCGGTATCGCCGACCTTTTTCTTAACTAAACAGGTTACTTTTGCAATTTCATCGGCAACAGCCTGAGCCGCCGCGATCACCTTTGTAACCTTGCCTTGAACCACACGCTTCTGGTGATTAAAAGCCTTAAGGTTGTTAGGGGTAGCAAGTAATGCCTTACCCTTGGGAATCAGGAAGTTTCTTCCGTATCCATCTTTAACTTCTACCTCATCACCACAAAATCCGAGGCCATCCACATCTTCTTTCAATAACAGCTTCATAAGTTTTCCTTTCTAAAGATCAGAGTGTTTTCAACTTACATCTTCAACGGTTCTAAGCTTTCTGAAATCCGCCCATATATCAAACACACCCAATCCGGCCACCAATCCAATTAAAAGAGGTTGCACAAAAATTAATATAAAAAGAACAAACCAAAAGAAAGTAGGAACTTTCCTAACTTTCAAAAAGTAAACGATAATGCTAAGTCCCTGAGCAAAGTAAATGCACAGCATGACCAGAAACACATTCAATCCTGCATCTTCCACCATGCCCTGCCCTAGGAATAAAGCCGCTCCTGACAATATAAAACCCCAAACAAGGGTTTCTGGACAAATCCATTCAGAGAATGCTCTCCCCGAAAATAGGCCTGGTCCATAAAGCCGCATCCAGGCAATTCGAATCAATGCGTAATTAGCCGCTGCACCAATCAAAGACCCAATAAGTAAAAAGGCCGGATAAGATGCAGCAAAACCTTCTGCCGCCTTTTCCGCGAAGACCCTCATTTCCTCGATTTCCGCTTTATTCTCTCCCATGGACTCGAAAGCTTCCATTGACTGAGAAAAGTGGGAGCGAACTTGTTTCGCAAAAAACTCTTTAACCGATACATCCTGGTCGCCGAACAAGGCCAGCAGAAGAACCATCGATACAAAACCCGATGCAAAGGCACTGATCGCTATACACCGGTCTCCTGGCAACTGGAATCGGATCAACTCCCCTAACACTAAAGCCATCAACGCATACTCTGCTAAAAACAACATTGCCTGATTAGCACCCACTAACAACAGGAGCACTACAAAAACCAAGGCAACAAGGGCGATGCCAACCTGCCTACCCCTCTGCAAATAAATAAAGACCAGAGGAAAAGGGGATAATACCCCAATCAATGCACCCAGTGGCGGAAACACTATCAAGCCAAAAAACAGAATAAAAACCAGAACTGCAGGTACCAGTAGGTTTTTTGGTGGTATCAATTCAGCCAAGTCTAATGCTCAACAGCAAACGGCAACAAGGCAATACTTCTGGCTTTTTTGATCGCTCGGGTCAAAATTCTCTGACACTTGGCGCAATTCCCCGAAATCCGTGAAGGCACAATCTTACCTCTTTCGGAAATCAGCGGTTTCAAAGCCTTCACATCATAAAAATCGATAAAAACCTTGCTTTGATCGTCATTACAAAACCTACAAATTTTTTGAGAAAAAACTGAACTTTTTTTTGTTTCTGGCATATCTACCTTCTTTAATTAATTGTTTTATTAAAATGGAATATCGTCAGCAGCCGGGGCAGAAGTCGAATCAGGGTCCATGCTTACTTTTTCGCCCTGGCGAGTCAAAAACTGCACATTATTGGCGACCACTTCAAGTTTGCTTCGCTTTTGTCCACCATCCGCTTCCCACGTCTGATAGTTCAGTCGGCCTTCAAGAAAAACCAGACTGCCTTTATTCAAGTATTGAGCGCAGTTTTCACCTTGCTTTGCCCAAACCGTGATATCGACAAAACAAACCTCGTCTTTCCATTCTTCTCCCTGCTTAAACTTTCGGTTCACCGCCAAGCCAAAACTGGCAACTGCTGCACCACTCGCTGTATATCTTAGTTCAGGGTCCCGAGTCAGGTTGCCCATCAGAAGCACCTTGTTGAACGAAGCCATATCAAGTCCTTATTGTCACTTTGTTAATCAAGAGTCTTTTTCTTCTGCTTTTTCTTCTACTTCTGCTTTTTCTTCTACTTCTGCTTTTTCTTCTACTTTTGCTTTTTCTTCTACTTTTGCTTCAGCTTTTTTATCTTCATCCTTGGACTCACCCTCTACTTCAGTTTCTTTTCCGAGGGCTCTTTCCAACTCATCATCATCTAACCGGACTACCATGTACTTGATAATCAGATCATACAATTTGTATTTAGTTTCCAACTCGACAACCTTGGCAGACTCAACGGTGTGATAAAGGTTCAGGTATATCCCGAATCGATTTTTCTTTACCCGGTAGGCGAGACGTTTTTTCCCCCAGTTTTCAATTCTAAGAGATGCGCCGCCATTACTCTTGATGAACTCGCCTATTTTTTCCAAGGCTTCAGCAACACGTGCTTCGTCAATATCGGGTTTAAGAATCAGGACACTCTGGTAAGATCGCAACAGATACCTCCTCATGGGTTAAGAGTAGCTCCAAATTAAATCTGGAGCGAGGGGTTAATTGAATGGATTCAACTAATTTTAGAAATTCACTATATAATGAATTTATTTGAAAAAAGATTTTTGCATAGTAGCACAACAAAATCAAGGGATTTTCAAATAACTGGAGCGATATCATTAAAAGGCTAAATATCACTAAAATATTCCTCACCTTATTCCGACATCTTTCATGGATCGGTCTATATTGCGTAGCACTATTCCTGTCAGCCTGTGATCTGCCACAGCCGCCGCCTGATTTATTCTACAAGTTTGATGTCATGCCGGTCGGCAAGGGTCCCGCCCATCTATTGACTGCCGATTTGAACCTCGACGGAGAGCCTGACCTAGTTTCTACCAATGCCAAAAACAGCTCTCTCACTCTCCTCTTTGGCAAGGGCGATGGTAGTTTTCATGCTGGTTCAACCATCAAAGTAGCTATCGAACCCACTATGTCGACCGTGGGAGATGTCAATCGAGATGGAATTCCCGACCTTGTGGTCAACTCCCGTGGGTCAGAGAGGTTTTTGGTTTTTCTGGGTAAAGGGAACAGTAAATTCATGAGACCCCTCGCCACTAAAACTGGCAAAGTCCCTCTAAACATTATTCTGGGGGACTACAATGAAGACGGCAATCTGGATGCTGCTGTCACCCTGACCTTTGATCAAATGGAGTTGTATCTGGGCTCCGGTGACGGCTATTTTAAAAAAGGCGAAACCTATCTCACCGGCTCGCGATCCTTTTCTGGAGTCACGGAAGATTTCAATGAAGACGGGCATCTGGATATTGCTCTAGCAGCAAGCAGTTCCAGTGCCAGTTCTATTCGGCTGTTTCCGGGGAATGGAGATGGCACGTTCGAAAAACCCAAACGGTTAGCAGAACAACTTGTCCCTCTCGCGTTGGTCGCCAGTGATATGAATGACGATGGTAAAACTGACCTGGTCTTTGCCGCAGGTCAAGGGGACAACATGTACCTGCTCACTTCGAACGGAGGCGGCAATTTCAAAGAACCCATTATCTTTTCCGGCGGTGGCGGTCCCTTTGCTCTAACTACCGGACATTTTAATCCAGACAAGTTAAAAGATGTAGCCGTTGCCAACTCCCGCTCCAGCAGTTTTTCGTTGGTCATCCGCAATCCCAACGGAACATTCAAGTTTCCCACGCGCGATTATGTGGTTGATGGGGGTACACCCCTCGCCATCACCAGCGGCGACTATAACCACAGCGGCATGAGCGATATTGTCGTGGCCAGCAACGCTAAGAACACGATTGAAATTTATTTGCAAAGACGAGTTTTCAAATAACCAACGTTGGAGACAGCGGAAGAAATACCACGCAGGGAGAAAAGAAAAGCTTATCAGAAAATACCACTGTATAACAAACCAGTACAAAACAGTAGGTAGGACTAAACTTTATAACCCCGCATTATTCGCGTTTGTTCAACTGGATGAATCTAACAATAAAGTGGCTACGTCCGTTTTTCTTCACCCAACTTACATCGGTATCTTTCTTTTGAAATTTGTGCGGTTGCCCTTGCAACTCTGCCGGAACCTCACCATGTTTGATGCGAGTATTTTCTTCCCGAGTGTTGCGTTGTTCAGGAACCTGGAAAATGCTGGCATTTATGAGTTGCCCTTGACTTGCAAATAAACCTTGGTTGTCGAGGTACCGATCGAATCTACGGAACAGCTTATCGATGATATTTTTGTTTGAGAGCGTATCTCGAAACAACCAAAGGGTTTTCGCACCTGGCTCGGTGTCTTCGAAGTCGCGACCCAGAAAACGCATGAACGATAAACGACCTTTGACCTGAAGTTCCGATTGATCGTCGCTTAATTTGTAGAGGCTTAGCAATACAAGGATCTTGAACATAAAAATACTATCGTAAGGTTTACGACCCGCATTACTATTTTTTTGAATTTGCGCAGAGCTTTACTGGGTTCAGGTCGAAACGTTTCCCACCGAATGGACTGATCCAAAACTTTCAGAGGATCACTCAGCTTGCTAATCGACTCATAACGGTTATCGAGATCAAAAAATCCGACTGGGCCATGCGAACTCTCCTTTTCATCAGGTAAAAGATCCTATCATTAACCTATAACCCTTTTCTAATCTACTCATAAATTTTTTAGACCATTTTCAGAGGTCCCCTTAAGTTAGAGTTGTTATATTTGACCCGGCTCGGCAATAAGTTTATGATAAGTTATCAACAGCAAAGTATTGTATTTAATGATTTTTTCCCTATTCTCCAATGTCTGACAAACAAAATATCGATTTAGATCAACTGATTGCTAGAAAAACGGTAAGGGGTGTGGCTGATGTCAGCCTTGAGCTGGAAAATAAAAAGCTGGGCGATGATGAAATAATTCGCCTAGCCAACATGGAGATTCTGGCTGAAGTTACTCACTTGGACCTGGGTGAAAATAATATCAGTGACTTAGGTGTATCGGCACTTTGTCATTCTCCTTACACAAAAAAATTAAAGTCCCTCAACTTAAAATCCAATAGCATAACTGAAGCAGGAGCCGAGCAATTAGCCAAGGCACCCAACCTGATCAATTTGGAACAGTTGATTTTAAAATTCAATCGTATAGGGGAAGAGGGAGCAAAATATCTGGCAGAGTCAGAAATACTTGTAAACCTGAACACATTAGATCTTTTCCGCAACCGAATTGGCGAAGCAGGTGCAAAAGCCATCAAAACCTCAAAAAACTTTAAAAGGGTGAGCCGTATCAGGCTTGACTAAATATAAAATGGACTTATCCATAGCCTATCCCCGTAGCCCTAAAGTGAAAATGTCTGGTTTGGTGCAATTAGCACGAATGATCGATAAAGCCCGGGCATATAGAGAAAATAAAATGTCCGACTATATTTATCCCTGTCCACTCGACAAAATAATTCTGAATTTTCTGCATATTGATTCCGATGTATTTACCATAAAGGCAGTAGATTGTGGAGATGATGAAATCAGTGCCTGGTCCCAGGAAATACTTAAAGATAAAAATGCTACGGAGATTGATTTCATCAATAACCAGATTCTTGAACGCAGACCGGACTCTGAGGACCGACTAAAATATTTCCGTGAAATTCGTAACAAAATTGATCCATCAAGAGAAGATATCAACACTTGGGTCGACCTGATGGATTTAGAGGAAGGCCGCTTACCACCAAAGTAATTACCCCTATATTTTTGCACGTATTATTACTGCCTCTTTTTACCAGCCTATTCCCCGCTTGACGCTATAACTGTTGACCATGAAAAAAATACTGAAAAACCAGAAACCCACTAAACCAAAAAACAAAAAAAAACGTTCCAGATTTGCAAGAATTTTTCTGGTCACGTTTTATTCACTCACCCTTTTTAGTTTAGTCGCAGGTTTTGTAGGGGCAGGCTTTATATATTTCCATTACTCTCAGGACCTTCCCGATGTCCGTGAATTAAAAAATTACCACCCCAGCACTATCACTCAGATTTATTCTAATGGGAACGAAAAAATTGCCGAGTTTTATATAGAAAAGCGCATCATGATACCGCTTGAAAGTATTCCCCTTGAGCTAAAACAGGCTGCTCTGGCCGTTGAAGACTCCAACTTCTACTATCATTTTGGAATTGACCCAAAAGCTATTTTTAGAGCTTTCATCACCAATCTAAAAGCCGGTCGCGTGGTGGAGGGTGGAAGTACCATCACCCAGCAATTATCCAAAACGTTATTTTTATCACGCGAGCGAACATTACCCCGGAAAATAAAAGAAGCTATTCTTGCGGTCAGATTAGAACTGGTTTTCACCAAAGATGAGATACTCGAAATGTATCTCAACCAGATTTATTACGGTCATGGTAGCTATGGGGTAGAAGCCGCCTCCCGCACATATTTTGGTAAAGGCGTTGCGGATATTAGTATCGCTGAATGCGCCTTGATTGCCAGCCTTCCAAAAGCTCCCAATCACTATTCACCATATAAAGACCCGAAGCGCGCACGAAAAAGAAGAAACCATACCATTCGCAGAATGGCCTACCTCTCCTTCATTACCAAGGATGAATCTAAACAGGCCATGAGTGAAGAGTTTCACTTGGGCGGAGTTAATGACATGCTAAACAGAGCTCCCTATTTTGTTGAACATACAAGACAATTTCTTGAAGAAAAATATGGTAGCAGTAAACTTTATCGCGGAGGCTTAAAGGTTTATACCACCCTTGATATAGACCTTCAGGAATCCGCTCAGAGAGCTGTCAGAGAAAACTTGCGAATTGCGGATAAACGCTATGGTTATCGTGGTTCACTAGGCACCATGTATTTATCCAAAGGCGAATTGGCTATACAAGAAGCTCTCATCAAAATGAACAAGTTTAAAGAGGGCGAAAGTATCACTGCAGGAAAAGTCATCAAAGGTGTTGTTTGGTCAGTCGATGAAAAACAGGCAGATATTTTTTTAGGGCCCGATCAAGGGACAATAGATATTCTTGATATGAACTGGGCAAGACCTCCCAATACCCGTCTGGATGGTAGGTGGGCAAAAATTAAACGACCCAGCGAAGCTCTATCTCCGGGTGATTTAATCCTGGTTAAACCGTTAAAAATAAGGGATGACGGTTGGGCACTGGCTCTGGAGCAGGAACCTGAAGTAGAGGGTAGTCTGGTGAGCCTGGACCCAAAAACCGGCCAACTCAAGGCAATGGTCGGGGGATATGACTTCTCTAAAAGTCAGTTTAACAGGGCTATGCAAGCAATTCGACAACCTGGGTCCGCATTCAAACCCCTCATTTATGCTGCCGCTATCAAAGAAGGTTATTCTCCTGCCAGCATAATCATAGATTCACCAATTATTTTCAAAGAAAAAAAAGATTCTTTTGATAGATGGAAACCCGTAAACTTCGAAGAAAAGTTTTACGGCCCAACATCACTGCGAACAGCCCTCACCCACTCCCGCAATATTGTGACCGTCAAACTCATGCAAAAAATTGGCATAAAGGGAACTATAAGGCTAGCAAGGAAATTAGGTATCACCAGCAATATGGAACGAAATTTATCTATTTCACTTGGTTCATCAGGATTAACATTATTTGAACTTACATCTGCCTATTCAGCATTTGCTAATAATGGAACCCTAATTAAACCTAGCGCCATTAGAAATATTCAGGATCGTAAAGGAGAAGTCCTATATACTTCCACCCCAGAAACCACACATCCGATTTCTCCAGGTACTGCGTATACCATCACAAGTTTATTGCAAAGTGTTGTAGAGCACGGAACTGGGAAAAAAGTTAAAAAGCTTAATCGACCTGTAGCGGGGAAAACAGGAACCACTAATAATTACGTAGATGCATGGTTCATGGGTTATACACCGGAGTTGGTTACAGGAGTTTGGGTGGGCAAGGACAAAGACGAATCTCTGGGAAGGAATGAAACGGGGTCTCGAACTGCGATACCTATTTGGCTACAATTCATGCAAGATGCTCTTATCAATAAACCGGTCACTAACTTTCAAGTACCCAGAGATATACAACATCTAAGAATCCAATCGAAAACAGGTGAGCCCGCTTTATTCAACGACCCAGACTCAAAGTTCGAAGTTTTCTTACAGGGTCATCTCCCTGAAAATGAAAAGCCTTTTTTGGATGACTCATTCGAAGACACATTTGGAAACACCTTCTAAGACAAAAAAACCTTCCTCAGTTTTGCTGAACAATTTTCTGTCTTTTAACTGTCAACGCAAAAATATTTTTTTCAGAGTCTCCGGAAGGAAGCAAGGTTGTATTACCAGTAACACCGGGGAAATTTTTGACCGCATTCAAGCTTTCCTTCATCTTGATACGATTGCTCGCACCCGCCAGAATATTATTTATCATTATGTTTGCCGCATCAAAAGACTGAGCCGATAAATAGCCAGGTTCTTCACCAAAGTTAGCTTTAAAATCACGAACAAATTTCTGAACTTCCACATGATGAGAATCAGGAAAAAAACCATCCACAAAATAAACATTCGTCAAATACTTCCCGCCCATCGTAACCAGTTCGGGAGAGTTCCAGCCATTGGTACCTAGCAAGCTAACTGTATTCACATTGTAAAACGCCAGTTGTGGAATGATCAAACCGACTTTATCAAAGACACCTGGAATAAAAATCGCATCATAACTCAACTCCAGCGACACTTTCAACTTTTCAACATCATCTCCCGACCAATGCCCCATATCAATCAGTGGACGGGAGAAAGTAGATGGGCTACTAAAATCCGGTATCACACCTTCACTCAACACTAATTCGCGGCCAATCTTTTCCAGTTCATCATCTTCAACACCGCCTAACTCAAAAATCTGTTTCTTAAAATCATTCTGAGTGCGATCATATCCAGCAACTGCAACCACCTCTCCGCCAAAGGACTCCACCTCTTTAATGAAGGTATCTTTCAACTCCAACCCAAAAGATTCATAGGGATGAAGCACAGCAAACCTTTTCAACTGCAGGGTATTAACAGCATACTCTGCTAAAAATTTAGCCTGAATCTCTCGGGTCAAGGCATTGCGGAACATAAAAGGATTCTCATCCACCAATCCATAGGTTGAAGCTGTCGGTGAAAATATGGGGATTAGATAATCTCTGGCAACCTTACCGGCAATTGCGACCTCATCACTCAACAAAGGGCCGATGATACCCACAACATTAGGTAGTCCGGACAAGTCGGCTATGATTTCTTTCATAGGTAATTGGTGACCCGAATCTCTCACTTCCAACGCAAGTTTTTCACGAGCTTGAAAAGGGAGCTGATGCACCGCGAGTTGAATCCCTTGCAATACCTTTTGACCTGTCAGTGCAAGTTTTCCGGTCAAGGGTATAACGACACCAATTTTAATCTTAGCCCCGGAATCAGCCTTGATCTGGTTTAATCGGCTTTTAACCTCAGCTTTGCGAGAATGGTTGGGAAAAAATTCAATAAATTTTTCCATACTTGCCATATAATTTGCAATATCACCTTCAGCCCTGTCGGAAGAAATTTTCCACAACAATAAAAGGTCAACGGGGAACCCATTGCCCAACTTTTTTATTAATGCAGAAACCTGATTTTCCCCAAGCTTTTCATTGATCAATTTTTCAGTAACTACAACAGCTTGTTTCCGGATTTCTTTATTCTCAATCTGGTCATGCGCTTGTTTCAATTTAGTAAAAGCTTTTTCATAATTCATTCGCCCTCCATCAACCTGGGCTAAATAAATCATGATCTTCCATTTAATCTTTTTATCTGAGGAAAGTCGCAGAACCATTTTAAAGTTTGACTCCGCACTGTTATAGTCTGCCAATTCATAATGGCAAACAGCCAGGCCAAACCTTACAGAATCTGCCAAAATAGAACGTGGAAAACGCTGCAAAAGAATTTGATAGAAACGAGCTGCAGTGGAATACGATTTAATTGACTGATCTATCGAACCAAGTCTGAATAACGCCTGATGACTTCTTTTCCCTGATGGGTTCTGGGACAAGTAGTTATGGTAAAGCGGCTTTGCCGCAAGAAAATCTCCCGAATGAAAAAGGTATTCGGCCTGCAAAAAAGGATTCTCTAGCAAAGTAGGTTTGGTCTGAGCTATGTTGCCATTCACTGAGAATTCTTCTTCAGGTGCAGCAAAAATCAGCCCGCAAACAATGAGCTGGAAAAGCAAAATCAAATTGATCACTGCTGTTTTCATAAAGCTATTTCTGCATCCCAATCATTCATCATTTTTAGTATTTCCTCTTAACTTGTGCTTCTCGATTCGATATTTCATTATTTCATTGAACGGTAACTGAGATTCAAGGTTTCCGCATCACCGATTAAAGGTTTCCGCATAGAGTTTTAAGCGTAGAGCGTTTAGTTTTATGAATCCTTCCGCATCATTCTGGTTGAAGCCATGGCTCTCCTCGAAGCTCGCTATATTCTGGTTATACAGCGATTTTTCAGCTTTTCGGCCTATGACAATACAGTTACCCTTATACAGTTTTAGCCTAGCTTCGCCAGTCACATTAGCTTGAGCATGATCCATAGTTTTCTGGAGCAACTCTCTTTCAGGAGAAAACCAGAAACCGTTGTAAATCATCTTGGCATATGAGGGAATCAAAGAATCTCGAAGAAAAGCGACCTCTCTATCCAGAGTGACGGATTCAACTGCTCGATGAGCTTCGTGCAGAATTGTGCCACCCGGAGTCTCGTAAACACCGCGTGACTTCATTCCTACAAAGCGGTTCTCTACAATATCAATACGGCCTATTCCATTTTCACCCCCATACTGGTTGAGTCGCTCCAATAAATTTGCAGGGCTCATCTTTTCCCCGTTTATCGCAACTGGGTTTCCCTGTTCGTAGGTAATTTCCAAGATGGTTGGCTTATCGGGGGCCTTCTCAGGAGTTACCGACAATAAAAACATGTCGTCATGGGGTTCATACCAAGGATCTTCCAACACCCCACCCTCATAACTAATATGGAATAAATTACGATCTGTACTATAAGGCTTGTCCTTGGTAACAGGAACCGGAATCCCGTGCGTCACCGCATAATCAATCAAAGCCGTTCTCGAAGTAAGATCCCACTCACGCCAAGGAGCTATAATCTTTATTTCGGGATTGAGTGTGTGGTATGCCAGTTCAAAGCGGACCTGGTCATTGCCCTTACCGGTCGAACCGTGCGACACCCCATCTGCCCCTTCCAAGCTGGCAATTCTTATCTGCTCTTTGGAAATCAAAGGCCGAGCAATGGAGGTGCCTAAAAGATAATTATGTTCATAAAATGCGTTGGCCCGAAGCATGGGAAAGACAAAGTCACCGATAAATTCTTCTCGAAGGTCTTCGATATAAACCTTACTGGCACCAGTTGCCAATGCCTTCGCTCTTACCGGTTCCAACTCCTGCCCCTGCCCCACATCGGCGGCAAAAGCTATGATTTCACAATCATATTGTTCTTTAAGCCATTTGATAATGACAGAGGTATCCAATCCGCCTGAGTAGGCCAATACAATTTTTTTAAGTTCGGTTGACATGACTGCTTTCTTTCATAGTTAGAGAATTCGGTAATAACCCAGAATCCATATAATGATCAATTCATAAAACAAGGGGGTATAGGGCAGCTCCCAGCAAAGGGATAGATTCATCCATCACCACTTTCACAGGGATTTCTGAGAGATACTTCTCGGAACCTACCTTTGACAAGAAACGCCTGCATAAAGCCCCCTTCTTGCAACAAGGGCACTATCTTTTGAGCAATACCTCCGCCAAGATAAACCCCACTTTTTGATAAATATTGCAATGCTAAATTTCCTGCCAATGCTCCATACAGAGAAACAAATAGCTTCACCGTTTCC
>CAJQRI010000054.1 GCA_905612265.1 uncultured Nitrospinota bacterium
CGCAATTACCGATTGTTTTGATGAGTAGTTTTAATCCAGTTTTCGTTTATGGTCAGGCAAAGTTTGTGGAAGATGCGGTCAATGCCGGTGCGGATGGCGTGATTCTGCCTGATCTTCCACCCGAAGAGGCGGGTAAATTTTTGGGGTTTGCAAATGCAAAGAGTCTGGACACGATTTTTCTATTAGCACCCACCAGTACTCCTGATCGGATTCAGATGGTCGGGGAAGCGAGCAAAGGTTTCATCTATTATGTTTCTCTGACCGGAACAACAGGAACAAAAGAGGCACTGGCTAAAAATCTCGAAGAGAAAGTTTCAGCCATTAAGAATGAGGTGAAACTTCCAGTGCTGGTAGGGTTTGGTATCTCCGGGCCGGAACAGGCGAAAGAAGCAGGGCAGTGCTCGGATGGAGTTATCATTGGGAGCGCAATAGTTAAGTTGATTGAATCCCATTCTGACCCAGTTGAGCGCGATAAAAAAATTACAGAATTTATATCTAGCATTAAAACAGCTCTCAACTGACTTGGATGTGAGCCTATATATCACCCCAGCCCCTCTTTATGAAAGAGGGGCTCATGAATGCTCCCTCTTCTACGAAGGGGGTCTGTGGGATTTGATTTTTATTCCTTTGGAGTACAAACCCCGATGCCTTCCCGTATTTCCGTCATCATTCCTGCTTTCAACGAAGAGCAATCTATAGGGTTGGTTCTCAATGCTCTTCCACAAGACCAACTTCATGAGATCATAGTTGTCGATAATAACTCGACTGATAATACTGCCCGATTTGCCAGTGAAAAAGGCGCAAGAGTGGTTGCTGAAAAAAGAAGGGGTTATGGCTCTGCCTGCCTGAAGGGAATCTCTGAGTTGGATAATCCAGATATCGTAGTATTTCTAGATGGAGATTTCAGTGATTACCCTGAAGAAATTGTGCAATTGGTGAAACCGATAGAATCAGGAGAGATGGATTTCGTTTTGGGTAGCCGAATGATACTGCCAGAAAGCCGTTTGGCATTGTTACCGCAATCGCGGTATGGCAATCAATTGGCTGTGTTTTTAATACGCCTTTTTTTTCGTCATAAATATACCGATCTAGGACCATTCCGCGCTATCCGTTACGACTCGTTAAAATCTATTGCCATGCAAGATACCAATTTCGGTTGGACGGTGGAGATGCAGATCAAAGCTGTTAAGAAAAAATTACGTATCCGGGAAATTTCGGTTAAATACCGAGACAGGATAGGGGTCTCCAAGATCACTGGCACCTTTTCCGGCACCATCAAAGCAGGAGCAAAAATTATATATACAATCTTCAAGTATTTGTTAACCTGAATTTATGACAGCCTCTCAAACAAAAATTATTTTCACGGCTACTTTTCTCCTACTGTTCTTTTTGACTTCATTTGGGTGGGCAACGGATATATCCGCTTTAGTTTCCAAGCGTGTTAGCCAGGACGGCAAGACTCTTGATCTCAGTGGATTGAATATCGGTGCATCAGGTGCGAAGCAATTGGCGAAGATGGATTTGCTTGCCGGGATTACCGCTCTTCATCTTCAGGGAAACAATATTAGAGCTCGGGGCATGAAGGCACTTGCAAAGTCGCCGCATCTTGCTGGGTTGAAACATATAGATCTGTGGGGAAACCTAATTGGTGACCTTGGACTGAAAGCTATTTCTGAGTCACCTTATCTGCAGCAACTGGAGACCATAAAGCTGTGGAAAAACGAAATCAGTGATGACAGCATTGAACTGATGGTGGTTTCTGGTAACTTCACTCATCTAAAAATTCTTATGTTGAACGATAACTTGATCACCCCGGCCGGTGGGGCAATGCTTGCTTCGACTTCCTTGTTTCCACAGTTGCTGACTTTGAATTTGTTCCGTAATGATATTGGTGATGGTGGGGCACTGGCTTTTGCCAGTTCTAAGAATTTCTCGAGCTTGGAATTATTGTATCTGGGAGAAAATAAAATTACCGACCAGGGGGCTGTTACCTTAATCGAGTCGCAATATTTTCCTCGGCTAAAAGTGTTGGATTTGGCTATGAACCCGCTGGGAGAAGCCACGATGATGGCGGCCTTCAAAGTTAATAACAAAGGGAAACTGCAAATCGTCTATCGCTGAACGTAACTCTACCGACTATGAGATATCGTTTCTTAA
>CAJQRI010000055.1 GCA_905612265.1 uncultured Nitrospinota bacterium
GTTTTTTCAAAATAAATCTCCACTTCTCCAGTGGACTCATTGAACTCACTTTGCAATTCTTTGACAGCAGGATATCGCTTTCGCACGGCAACTTCGACCGCAGCCTTTAAGGCGTCGATCAGGATGTCCTTATCGATGCCCTTGTCGCGGCTGAGTTGATCCAGAATGCTGAGTGTTTCCATGTTCATGGTGCTCTACCTAAAGTTCAATGACTAAGTTTGCTTTGCCAACTTGGCATAACGGAATTTCTAAAAGCTTTCCATCTAATTCTAAAAACACGGTTTGATCCTTAAAATCTTCAAGGATACCGATAAATTTTCTTCTATTGTCGATCGGGGAAAGACTGTGTAGGCGAATTTGCCTTCCCTTAAATTTTAAAAAATCTTTTTCCCGCTTCAGAACTCGATCCAGTCCCGGGGATGAGACCTCCAGGCTATAGGGGGTGATGATGGTTTCCTCGACTTCGATCAGATCGCCGGTTAGGTGGCTGACTTTTTGGCAGTCCGCAACCGTAACTCCTTCTTCTTTGTCGATAAAAATTCTTAAAACCCAGTTCTTACCCTCTTTTTTGTATACGACATCCACTAGTTCCAGTCCTTCTATACTAAGAACCGGTTCGATCAAATCCATAACCGCTTGTGAAACGGAGACTTTTGCCATTTAAACCTCTGCTGACGAGTGGACCCTGCGACTACTGTATCGTTGGGGGTTATGAACCGAGGTTGAGCTTGCTTGCCCCTAAAAAAAATAAAAAAAGCGGGCTCAAAGCCCGCGATGCAGGACCCATTAGATGTCAATGAGGATTGTACAAGAACTTAAGGTTCGATTTCAAGGGAAAACTGGGGCACTTGAGGGTCGACCGGTCTTTTATAACCCTTTTAAAATACTGGGGATATCTGCAATGACCTTGGGGTAGGGGTGGAGAACCGACTCATTAGTTTTGCGAATTTTGATTTCAACCTGTCCGGCAGTGAGGTTTTTTGGCCCTACAATGATTTGCAAGGGAATTCCCAAAAGGTCAGCATCCTTCAATTTTCCTCCCAGTCGATCTGACCGGTCGTCAAGAAGGGTTTCTACGCCGGCTTCCTGAAGCTGATCATAAATAGTGTCGCAGACAGTTTTTAAATCCTCTTTAGAGTAATTTACCGGGATGATGATGACTTGGAAGGGAGCCAGGTTCCGAGGCCAGATAATTCCTCTATCGTCATGATTTTGTTCGATGGCAGCGGCGGCGGTACGACCCACTCCAATTCCATAACAACCCATGATCATTGCGTTTTCTTTGCCCTGGTGATCGAGGAAGACAGCTTTCATTGCCGAGGAATACTTGGTACCAAGAATGAATATGTGACCGACTTCAATTCCGCGTTTGACCTGATACTTTCCGCTCTCACAACGCGGGCAGGGGTCATCGGCTTTAACGGTTCGGATATCGCTGAATTGTTTGACTTGCAAGTCTCGCTCAACTTGAACTCCGGTAAAATGAGTGGAGGGTTTGTTGGCACCGGTGACAAAATCATGCATTGCAGAAATTTCACAGTCTGCATAAACAGGAAGATCGAGCCCGACAGGTCCGACATATCCGCAATGTAATTCGGGGTGCTTGGCAATGGTTTTTTCTTCAGCAGGCTGCAACCATTCGCAACCGATAAGGTTTTTTAACTTTACGGGATTAATCTGATGATCGCCACGAACCAACCCTGCTACCAGCCCGTGTTCATTTTCAAGTAGAATTGTTTTTACGATTTGCCGGGCAGGCAGGTTGAGAAACCCTGCTACATCTTCCACCGATTTCTTGTCGGGTGTTTCCACTTCCTTCATTTCCTGAAGTGTGGCTGGAGATGTGACGGGGGTAGGTAGTTTCGATTCTGCCAACTCTAAATTCGAGGCATAACCGCATGACTCACAGAAGCCGATATCATCTTCTCCTGAGTCGGCGAGCACTGCGAATTCATGAGAAGAACTTCCGCCGATAGTTCCTGAGTCAGCCTGAACCTGTTTGAAGCTCAAACCGCATCTTGTGAAAATATTAGTGTAGGCCTGCGCCATCTGATTGTAAGTGCGCTGGGTGTCTTCCTCATCAGCGTGAAAACTATAGGCATCCTTCATCATGAACTCTCGTCCGCGCATGATTCCGAAACGAGGCCGAACTTCGTCGCGGAACTTTGTCTGAATCTGATACAACAAAATGGGGAGTTGGCGGTAGGACTTAATTTCCTTCCTCACGATGTCGGTGATGACCTCTTCATGAGTGGGGCCGTAGCAGAACTCTCGACCATGGCGGTCTTTGATACGCAATAATTCCTTTCCATAAAAATCCCATCGCTTGCTTTCTATCCATAACTCGGCAGGTTGAATGCTCGGTAGAAAAACCTCCTGCCCGTCGATTTGATTCATTTCTTCGCGGATGATTTGTTCCACCTTCCTTAAGACTCTAAGTCCCAGGGGGAGGATGGAGTAGATCCCTGAAGCAACTTGTCGGATCATTCCCGCGCGCACCATGAGTTTATGGCTGATGACTTCTGCGTCGGCAGGGGACTCTTTTAATGTTGGAATGAAAAGTTTTGAATAATGCATGCAAGTTTCTCGGTGGTTAATGCAGGTAAATAGGACGGATGATTTTATGCACTAAAGGATTTTTGAGCAAGAGCAATGTGTTCTGCGTTATGAATTTCCAACCAACCTTTGTGGATCTCTATGTAATGGACGGCAAAACCCCGGTCGATCATTTCCTGAATGAGGTCTGTAAAAGTCAGTGTTGAAATATCTTCTGATTCCTGAAAGGCGCCGGTAAAATTTTCAAGCACATCGTTGTAAGTTTCAAGAAACTGTTCAGCGCCGGTTTTACTGAACCGGGCGAGCCCGATAAACTCATGAGTAGCAGTTTCGGGGTTTATCTTGCTGCCAATTTTAGTCACCATGTTTTCGCTGATGAAGCGGATTTCCCGTCGCTTTGGTTTGTAGTGGTTCTTGGTGATGATGTAGTCGTGAATGTTTCCCTCTTCCGGCTGGTGATACTGGGTTGAATTGTCGGCGACGAGAACAATATTTTCCTTACATTCTGTAAGCTTGCTGAGGATATGGTCCTCTATGAGGATGTCTGAGTACAACATGATAAAACCATTGGTCATTTTTTCTTTCGCAACCATCAATGAATTTAGCATGGACCCTTTCTGGTAGTTGGGGTTCTCGAGAATTTGGATACCCTCTGCATGCAGGTTTTCCTTGCCATACCCTGCGATGAGTGTGATATCCGCGAGGTTTGCGTTGCTCAGGGTTTGAATCTGGTGGTCGAGAAGGGTCTTGCCTCCAATTTCTAGCATGGCTTTGGGCTTACCATTTAAAATTTTCTTGAAAACCGGGTCTTCTCCGGCAGCAGGGATGATCACCGGTGTATTAGTCGTTTGCTCATCTTGCTGGTCTTTTTCTTTGACGTCTAAAAAACCGACGGTCTTAAAAATTTCCCGGACAGGGGTGCACAAAGGGTCTGCTTCGAGAGACCTTTGGTCTCGAAGAAGAGTCTTTGCAGTTTCCGTCATGGCTTGATAGGCACTGCGTAAAAGGTGATTGGCATAAATGATTATGCTGAATCCGGCGGCACTCAGTTCGCCTTCTGTAATCAAATTGTAAGTGGTGGGCACACACACCAAAGGCTTGTCCAATTTAAGATCTTTTAAGATAACTTTGTATTTTTCGGCAAACTCAAGAATCTCATCAGGGTTTTTAGACTTGGAGTGGATCATGATGCCATCGACTCCGGCCTTAAGATATTGTGTGGCCCTGTCAAGGGCGTCTGTCATAGGCTTCCCGGCTATGAGGCTTTCAATGCGGGCGATAATCATGAATTCACTGCTTTTTTGAATGCTTTTTCCCCGCCGTATTTTTTGGGCGAAGATTTCTGGCTCTTGCAGGTTTTGCTGGACTCCAGCTTCGAGGCTGTTGCGCTTAGGGAAGACCTTGTCTTCAATAATTACCGCCGAAACTCCCGCTCGTTCAAGTTTAGAGACTGTGTATTCGAAGGTGTTTGCGTCTCCTCCAGTATCGCCGTCGACGATCATGGGCTTGTCAGTTACCATGAGAATTTCGTTGATGGTGTGAAACCGGGAGTCAAAGGTAACTACTTCGATGTCGGGGTGGCCTTTCGAGGCTGAGTCTGTGAGACTGCTTTCCCAAATGGCATCGAACTGACGGACAACGGTTTTTCCGCCCGAGTCTCCGGTCACTTCGACCGTGTTAGCAATGATGCCGCTTAATCCATTATGCGCTTCAAGTACGCGCACAGTTTTTCCATCTTCCAGAAGGGCCTTAAGTTTTCCCCGTCGTTGTTCGGGAAGAATCGTGTTGAGAAGGGTCATGATTGCGCTCCAGCAGTTTTGTCTGTATCAATTCTTTCTCGTATCCAGCCAGCAACATAGATGTCATCGAGATTAAATTTTTTCAGCGTATTTAAAATTACCAGCACGTGTTCCTCATCCGGAAGGTTTTTGTCCAGAATAATAAGGTCTTCGCCATTGAGTTTGCAGTAGCCGCTTTGAATAGCAAACTCCTGATCGTTGAGATTGGCGACTTCAATTTTTATGGATAATTTTCCTGCGGCTTCCTTGAGGTCCTGGATGCGGCTCTCAATATTCTGCATAGTAGAAAATATTATCAGGTAATGAGTCGCATGATGTCATTGTAAAATGCAAACACCATGAGGCTGAGTAACATGAAGATTCCGACCTGCTGTGCTCGTTCCCGGTTTTTTTCGCTAACAGGTTTTCCTTTGAGAATTTCTATCAGGAAAAAGAAAATATGTCCACCATCCAAAACTGGAATTGGCAGTAGATTGAGCAGGCCGAGGTTAATACTCAAAAGTGCCGTCAAGCGAATCAGTTCATTAAAGCCTTGCTCGGCCTGTTCCCCGTATATCTGAAAAATCAGGATGGGGCCACCGATGGAGTCGGCGGGGATCGAGCCCATAACCATTTTTTTGATGCTGATGGCGATTAGGTAAGTCAGCCGCCTTGTTTCATCAATGGCTCTTACGAGGGCTCCAAAAACGCCGTATTTTTCCGTGGTCATTTCTCCGGCCATGCCAATGCCAAGCAGACCTACTTCTGAACTTTTTCCTTCAATGTCTTTCACGATCTTGGCTTCGGGTGTCAGTTTGGTTACGATTTCTGTCCCGCTTCTGAACACTCTGAAGGCCAGTTCTTGGCCGGGTTTATCAATGGCCGCTGTCTTCAGGTCTCCCCATCCAAAAATAATAGTATCGTCGACCGAGATCAGAACGTCGCCTTCTTTAATTCCTGCTTGGTCAGCCGGTGAGCCTTCTTTAATATAAAAAATATTTCGTACCAGCGGGGTGATTCCGATCAAACCCACATTTTCTTTATCACCAAAAAGATCGCTGATTTGCTCAGAGATGGGGGTGATTGAGACTTGGGCGATGCTTCCTGAGTTTCTTTCTACTTGGAAGTCTAATGAACGGCCGGGGGATTCGTGGACGATTTTCTGGAGTTGTTCCCAATAAAGTATTTTTTTGTTGCCGATAGCTAAAATGCGGTCGCCCGTTTGAAGACCCGCAACCAAAGCTGGGGACTCCTCTTTAACCGTACCAACAACAGGAGCCAGTGCCGGGACCCCAACCAGATAAACGCCATAATAAATAGCGATGGCAAAGAGAATATTGAATAGCGGACCCGCGAACGCAATGGCCAGACGATGCAAAACAGGAGCGGCAGAAAATGATCCTGTTTCGTCTGCGTCCTCTCCTCCAGCTTCTTCCCCTTTCATTTTCACATAGCCGCCTAGAGGAATCCAGGCAAGGAGGTATTCTGTGCCTCCGCGTGTAAAGCTTACAATTTTAGGTCCGAATCCGAGGGAGAACTTTTCCACCACGACACCGACTTTTCGAGCAACTAGAAAATGTCCCAATTCATGGATGAAGATGAGAGCCGCCAGGCCTCCCAGAAAAGCCAGCATTTTGGTCCCGAAACTGAGGACTGCATCTAGAGAAAATATTGAAAGTTCAAACATGTGATTTATGGGGTTTGTGTGTAATCCAAAATTTCCACGCCGGGTGGAGTCTTGAGTTGGAATTGTTCTTCCGAGATTTTATGATTAACTTGAATCCGGTTGAAACGAATTTCTGTTTTGTTTCCTAATTTATCATACACGGTAGATCCAGTAATTTGGTAGTTTTTCTTGTCAGCTTGAAGGACTAGTCTTGCCAAGCCCTGCTCTGCACTTTTGGGGACGAGGGAGACAAGAATATTTTTGTCTTCCTGACTTACGCTTTCAACGTCGAAGGCGTGGGTCAATTTCCCCTTCCCAGCCAGAAAAAGCGCTGGGGTGTTGGAGGAGTAAATGCTCTCAACCGGCACCTTGGTGGCTTGCTCCTCATCAGGAACATAAAGCCAAAGGGTTTTCTCATTACTGATTAGAATTTGAGTGTCTGGAGCCCCATAGACCCAGCGCATTTTTCCGGGTTTCTTGATTTGTACCCGGCCTTTGACGTCTTGCGTCTGGTTCATCATTTTAACGTAAGATCTTTGGGTGAAGTCGGCCTCAAAAGTTAAAATCTTTTCATACTGACTTTGTATGGCATCCAGTGCTTGTTGGTCGGAGGTCTCGGCAAAGAGGCTCACCGGTAATATAAGAATGATAAATAGAACTAAATGTTTTTGAAGAATGTTCAAGAAAATTTCCTTTTTTATTTGTTGTGCAGGACTCTTCGGCCAGCAAGGGTCAACTTGCCTTCAAGGATCAGTTGAATGGCTTCAGGATAAATGAGGTGCTCCTGCTCAAGAATTCTTTCAGAAAGAGAAGTCTCATCGTCATCATCAAAAATACGGACCACTGCCTGTGAAATTATGGCACCTCCATCCACCTCCTCGTTGACATAATGTACCGTGCAGCCTGAAAAGTGAGCTCCGTGTTCCAAGGCTCGCTTTTGCACATTTAATCCGGGGAAAGCAGGGAGTAATGAGGGATGAATATTAATGATTCTATCTGAAAAAGCTTCAATAAAATGTTTGCCCAAAACCCGCATGTAGCCAGCGAGACAAATTAGGTCAACGGATTTTGATCGGATTTGTTCTACCAGGCTCTGTTCATAGCTGTTGCGATCCGGATACGATTTTGGGTCGAGAAAAATTCCTTCAAGACCGTGTTTGTGAGCCCGTTCAAGCGCGTAAGCATCTTTAACATTGCTGACCACCAGAGAAATTTCAGCCTGCAGGGCATTTTTTTCAATACTGTCAATAATGGCCTGCAGGTTTGAACCTCGCCCTGAAACCAAGACGGCGAGTTTGAATTTATTAGGTACCATTTAAAGAGGCTCAGTTTTTCTGGAGCAGGTTTTCCTGGATATTTTTAAGAAGGCCTATGTTCTGGGTATGTCCTGACTTATAGGCTTTGATGCGGCCACGTATAGGTTTTCCCAGTAAATAAAAATCCCCGAGTATATCCAGAATTTTATGACGCGGGAATTCGTCTTTAAATCGGAGCTTGGTGTTTAAAACTTTTTTATCGCCAAGCAGAATGAAGTTGTCAAGTTTACCTCCAGACGCATAACCCATCTTGGTTAACTGCGCCATCTCTTCCATAAAGCCAAAGGTTCTTGCCGGGGCAATTTCTTTTTTAAAACTTTCACCCCCTTTGAACTCAAAAGTGTAGTCTTGGATACCAATGGGTTCTGGGTACTCCATGTGGTAGCTGACGCTAAAACTATCGCTAGGTTCAATGGAGATGTAAGGACCACCTTTTTCCATACTGCCAAACTTGTAACTTTTGTCGATCACGATTTCATCATAAAAACCATCCTGATCTTCAAACTCACCATCTTCTATCAGGTCACAAAAATCTTTTGCGGAACCATCCATCACGGGTGCTTCATCGCCTATTTTTATGAGCAGATTGGTAATCCTATACATATGAAGGACTGCCATAATATGTTCGATGGTTCCTACAGAGGCCTGGCCCTTCTGCAAACGAGTGGCATAGTCTGTGGATAGGACATTTTCCAGCCGGGCGGGAACAGTCTTTCCGGAGGAAATATCACCAAATATAATTCCGCTTCCCGGAGGCATGGGCTGTAAAATCAATCCTGTTTTAATGCCTGAATGCAAACCACTGCCGCATAGCACGACACTGCGTTTGAGGGTGCGTTGGGGGTGACGGTATCCATTGTTGTCTTTTCCGGGATCAAGTATGCCGATGGAATGCCGTTCTATTTTTTCTTTGAGTTGTTTTTCTTCTGTGCTCAGGGCTCTGCAAGTTTTTTTTATATCCCAGTTGTTGCGCTTGAGGTGGTGAATGATGAAATGCTTTTCCCAGATCAGCTCTGCCTCATGAAGGGAGCCGGCCTGATCAATATTCTTGATTTCTATTTTTGGTTGCCAGATTTCCGAAGGCAGGTCCTGTGCCGTTATCTTTTTCTGGTTAGCACCGGTAAGAATCAATTTGTTCAGCACTGTTCTAAGTTCTTTTACATTTTCGGGCCAGCTATAACGGCATAGAGCAGCCAGGGCATCTTCACCTATTTCGGGAATAGAAGCGTTTTGTGTCTTTCGGGATTCAGCCAGGTAATCTTTTACCATAGCCGGAATGCTCACGGCATAATCGCGCAAAGGCGGAACTAATAAAGTGGAGCTTTTGAAGGCATCCAGTAATGCAGGATGGAACTGGCCTTTTTCGGACAGGATCGCCCAATCCCGGGTGGACGACGCAAAAATCCGGATCGGGATCAGTTCTAAATGGGGATCCTCCGACGATGAACCGTTGGAGTTCAGAGCCTCCGCGAGTTTTTCCTGAAGGCCTTTACTCAACGAGTCAATATTACTGAGATAGATCACTTTCTCTTCGCCAGCCTCGTTGGAAGGACTGGTATTTTTTAATCCTTTTTCAGGACGCTTGAAAAGTAGGGAATGAATGGCTCGCGCTTGACGAAACGAACAATTTATTTTAACGAATGGGCGGTCACTTTTATTGCTCTGCTTATGGATAGCTTGGGCAATGAACTCTTTTCCTGTCCCGCTTTCGCCATGCATTAAAACCGGTTTCATATTGAGGGAAAAATCTTTCACGGCCTTTCTCACTTCCACCATGGACTCAAAGCAAAGAGGGAGTTCCTTGGAGAAAGGTGTCAGTTTTTCCTCACCGGTGGAGGAGCGTTTGTTGCTCAACACGTCTTGGATTGATTGGGTTATCCGGTCGAGGGAAAAAGGTTTTTCTATGAAATCCTGGGCTCCCAATTTGGTTGCCTTGACAGCCGTGTCAATGGTTCCGTGTCCTGACATGATCAGGACTTCGATATCAGGATGATAAGCTTTGACCGTTTTTAAAACTTCAATTCCGTCCATTCCCGGTAACCAGATATCCAGTAATACCAAATCAGGAGGATCTGTTTGGATAATCTCCAATGCTTCAATGCCGTCTCCTGTTTTTGCAACTTCATAACCTTCATCTACAAGAATTCCGGTTAAAGAGCGGACAATATTTTTTTCGTCATCGACAATGAGAATACGCGCTTTAGGCACAAGGGTTACCTTTGATGTCTTTAGGTTGTGGGCGCAACAATACCCAACCGTGAATATTCGAGATAATAAATTCTATGACCCGCATTGATAAAGTTTTTTTCGTATTTGGTTTTTGGTAGGTCCACACGACTTCCCAGAAAGCCTGACTTAGGGTCCTGATTTTGAAACATGGGATCAGCATTAAAGTACTCCAGCATTTCGATGGCATAAGGCTCACTATCGGTCGCTAGATGAATTTGTCCTTCAGGGGCCAATTTCTGCCCTATGAGTTTAACAAAGTCTGGTTTGATCAGCCTTCTTTTAATATGTCTTTTTTTCGGCCATGGATCGGGGAAGTTGATATAAACCCTGTCCAACTCTCCATCTTTGAACAGGAGGGGAACTTTAAAACGCACGTCTCCATAGGCCATCCGAATATTTTCCAACTGCAGTTTTTTTATCCGCGTCATTAGCTTGCGGATCCCCTTATGGTAAAAATCCATGCCAATGAAATTGGTCTTCGGTTCCTGGGCGGACATCTCAATCAGGAAACTCCCCATACCAAAACCGATTTCTAGTGCTAGCAAGTTGTTGTTGCCGAACTGGGCTTGCCAATCGGGCCACTTGTCAACATCAAGGAAATAGGGGTCCTCTTCTTCAATTTTAGCAAAAGTTATAAGTGCCATTAAGCTTGCTCAGAGTCGTCTTTGTCAAGTTTGTCATGAATGCTAATCACTTCCAATACTTCAAAT
>CAJQRI010000056.1 GCA_905612265.1 uncultured Nitrospinota bacterium
TTTACAAGTTTCAACAGCGATGCGAATCACCTCTTCATGCTCAGCATGATTTAAAGTGGCCGATTCACCCGTAGTGCCACAAGGCACAATTCCGTTAGTTCCATTTTCAATATGAAACTCGATCAACCCACGCAGAGCCTGAGCATCTACTTTTCCATTAATAAATGGCGTGACTATAGCAACAAACGATCCTTCAAACATAGGAACCTAATATAGAGGTTAATATTCTACAAGCGTACCTTCAAAAGCTATGCGAGCAGGCCCTTCCAGATAGACCCCCGAATCAGCCTTACCATTGGTCACTTCAAAATCCACTTTCAAAATATCTCCGCCCCGCGTTTCAACTTCAACGGGAGGCTGAACCATTTCTTTATAATAAGACAACAAAGCCGATGCAACCACACCCGTCCCGCAGGCCAGAGTCTCGTCTTCCACTCCGCGCTCGTACGTACGAATTTTAAGCGTATGGTCACCCGTTTTTTCAACAAAGTCCACATTGGTTCCAGCCGGAGCAAATGCATCATGAAAACGGACGCCGTGACCGGCTTCCTTCACATTCACATCATCAACATTATCAGAGTATATGATAGCGTGCGGCACACCCGTGTTGAGACTGTCTACCTGATATTGCGTTCCATTCAGCGCAACCGCAATGTCCTGCCGTAAATCTTCAGGCGCAGTGAGCTTAACTTTCACAGTCGTATCATTGACTTCCGCGCCAATGATTCCCGCCAGAGTTTCTAAAGTCATTTTAGCGGGAGCAATATTCTTCTCCACCGCATAACGGGCCACACAACGGCCACCATTGCCACACATCTCGGCAGAAGAACCATCTTCGTTATAAAAATCCCATTTAATATCAGCCCGGTCCGAGTCCTCAACAAAGATCACCCCATCCGCACCGATAGACATCTTGCGGTCACACACACGCCGGACGAAGTCGCGCTTTTTGTCATCGTCCAGTACCGGCACCCGATTATCTATGATGATGAAATCGTTCCCACTACCACTCATTTTTGTAAACTGAATCGCCATATCCAAACCTGTCTTTTAAATAAAGTGTTCCTTCTAAGATGCTGAATGACCCCTGAAGGTTGCAAACTCTATCTGACTGAAGATGTTGAAATACATCCAGTTCAGGCGAGCACGCGATTCTAACACACCCTCTGGCGAGTCGCCACCCACCCAACTTAAGGCAAACACGCAGTAACACAACCCGGCAAATAAGCATGGTTTTCCAGCACCTAGCAATAACCTCAAAAGAAAAAATTCCCGATTCGTATAAGTAAAACCCCTAAAAATTTAGACTTTCCAGTTTTTGGCGGTGCTTAGTTTTAGGAGTGCGGGCAGGAAGGTGACGGAAGCGATCAGGCAGTTGAACACACCTAGAGTCAGCACCATGCCCAAGCTGAACACGCCATAATGGTTGGCGACCATCATGCTGCCGAACCCTATCATGGTGGTGAAGGAACTGAGTAGAACGGCTTGGCCGGTGCTTTTCCCCAAAATACTGGCTTGCTTGTCTTCTTCTTCACGGTAGCGATGGGTGATGTGAATGCCATTGACCACGCCGATGCCGAGAATGAGCGGCAGGATGACGAGGTTCGCCATGTTTAGCTTTAGACCGATCAATTCCATAATACCTATCGTCCAAATCGACCCCACCAGTACTGGGAGCAAAACGAAAAAAACGGTACGTAGATTTCGGAATAGAAAAAACACATAAATAATGATGGCGGTCATGGCATAGAGCCCACCATTGACATAACCTTCGGTCATCAACCGGGTCGATTCAAACATATGTATTGCTGTACCGGTGACATTGGGGTCCACCGACCTGAGATCATCTAAATATTCTTTCCGTTCATCTAAATCCCAGACATCCACGCTGGGGAAAATATGCACCACGTATTTGCCCTTTTGCGAGATATAACGTTTTCTCAGGGTTTCGGGGATTTCCTCCAGCTTCACCAATTTGACATCGGCATTGGCTTTGAGCTCTTCCATTAAGTTGCGGTAATCGGCGAACAGTAATTGGGAAAAGTTTTGCAATCTTTCCTCTGCCAGATCAGGTTCCATCTTCTGGCTTTGTTCCCTGAAATTTCTGACACGATTTCCTGCCATCTGAACTGGGTCGAGATCATCCCCCCCTCGGCCTTGCAGTTTGAACTGAATACCTTTTAGGGTTTTGTTCAACGCTTTCCAGGAAAAATCGACATCTTCCGGTTCCACTTCCAAACCCCTTAAAAATGGCGCAAGGTTTTCCCTAATTATTTGCGCGTTTTCTTCCTGATTATCTGGTATCACCGCCGAGATGCTTTCAACCCGGGCCACGGTTGGCAGGGCTTTGAGTTGTCGTTCTTTTTCCTGAATCTCCTTAAAGGTGTCGGCCAGTATGGCGGCAGACCAAGCCGACCGTCCGGCACTTTCAAGAATTTTCATTTCATATTGAACCGCTTCCGTTCCCTTAGCCTGCAAGTTGAGCAGGTTGTAGTCAAAGCGCAGGTCTTTCAATGACAGGGAAGCGATAAGAACCAGAACGGTACACACTCCGATGATAAGGTAATAATGATCGAACAGTTTATCGACCCACCCTCTTTGTGCAGCGGTCGTGGATTTTGTTTGCGTGTAACTCGGCTTACGCCATTTTTCTTCCACAGTGATCAGAGCGGGAAGCACCAGGAGCATGGCGACCATGCAAAAAAGAATTCCCCAACCGGCGATCCACCCTAACTCCACAATACCGATGAAGTCAGTGAGCACCATCGCACCAAAAGCTATGGCCGTGGTGATGGCGCCAGCGAAATTCCCCTTCCCCGTTCCTTGTAAAGTTTTTTGCAGGGCAGGTAGAATTTCATTACCTTGTTGTCGTTCTTCCTTAAAACGTCCGAGAATATGAATTCCAAAATCTATGCCCAATCCAATCAGAATCGTGGTGAACACAACGGAAAGAATGTTCAAGTGACCGATGGTCAAAGCAGTGAATCCCATAGTCCAACTCAAACCAAGCAGAAGACAGAACACAGCCAGAAGCGGCTTGACCACTCCCTGATAGGCGATGATAAATAGCAGAGCAACACCTGCTAAAGCAATTTTGGACGCGGTTTCGACATCAGACTGGGTGGTCACCATTTCATCGCTGGATATCACATCTTCACCGGTGAGCCCAACCGTTACACCGGGAAAATCTTTACGAGTTTCGGCTATAACTTGGCGAGCCTGCTCCACGGCATCTTTGTATCCCGTAAAACTGGTTTCATCATCGTTGGGGACAATCAGAACAAAAAGCAGCTCTCCATTTTTAGAGACCATATACCC
Organism: uncultured Nitrospinota bacterium; assembly: GCA_905612265.1. Lineage (GTDB taxonomy): Bacteria > Nitrospinota > Nitrospinia > Nitrospinales > VA-1 > LS-NOB. Next base: position 3,319 of record CAJQRI010000056.1, read on the forward strand.
TTGTTCCCGCAGAGACTCGTCACCTCCTTTGAACAAAGCCTGCCAGGGTGAGCGATAACTAGTTTCACCTGTAAGGAACCGGGTCATTTCTTCCAGAAGCCGGATCAACAGGCTGAGGTCGGCTTCGTCTTCGCTGTTTTCTTCACTTTCTTCTTCTCCGCCTAAAAAATCAGTCAGTAGGGAATCGACCATACCGGAGCTGATTTCAGCATT
>CAJQRI010000057.1 GCA_905612265.1 uncultured Nitrospinota bacterium
CTGACATTTCTTAAGTGACATTATGCATTTACATATATTTTATCACCAGTCTTATATGTCCGATAGGGAAGTGTTTTTTTGTGAATCATTTGAGAATATTCTAAGAGGCGTGTGTTTATTTTAAAGTTAAGGCAACCGACCAATCCCAATCATTTGATATTTTTCTTTTCTAACATATCAATCCTATCTAACATCAACTTTAAACAAGGTCATCTGGCTTAAGAGATAGGCGATTACGAAATAGTTTAGTCCCTATCATGATCCAGTTTCAGAGCGCATCACAAATATGCCCAAAGTTTTAAAATCCATCCCTCTTTTTCAGCGGGATGGGTTCACGATAACTGTGAAATAGTAGCAACCTAAATTATAGGTGTGGATCATAGAGTTAGAAATTAGCAGTGGAGGCAAGATTGGCCCTTCCTCTCTCTCCTAAAAAGTGGTGTTTACTGCAAAAATTTTCCAGAAAGTGGTAAGTACAGATGTGAAATAAAAAAAGCACCTAGCCAAATATGCGCTAAGTACTTGTTTTAATGTGGTGCGCCCGGCGTGAGTCGAACACGCGACCCTCGGTTTCGGAAACCGATACTCTATCCAGCTGAGCTACGGGCACATACATTTATTTTGAATGGATCAGTAGCTTTCGTCAAAGCCCGCTACGTTTCCCACTTGACGACTCAATTCGTGAGCAAATTCTTTAATCATTTTTAAACGCCAAGTCCACCACTGAGCTTCTGCTACAATTTCTTCCGAGGCGTCTGATGGAACGTTAAAATTATATTGTTTATTAGTCTCGTCAAAATTGATCTTTATTCCCTCTGTCACCTTCAATCCATGCTCTCCTAAAACTTTAATAGGATCACCAGCTAGATTTTTTTTAAATGAATCGTCGGTGACTGCTTTTGCGGCAACGGTTTTCCAATTATCATCCAGTTCCTTTTTTCTAATTGGATTAATCGGGGAACTGGTTCCTGTTGAACCTAATATCTCGCTCATATATGATCCTTTCCGGACATTTTCAACCGGTTTAATTAATAGCTGATTAAGAAATAATACAGGATTCCCTGATCCATTTCTATAGAACTTTCAAATATAGGGGTAGAGAGATCAGGTGGTGCGGATCAATTCTTCTGCTTTTTTGAGGGCTTCGTCGAGTTTCTCAATTTCAGGGCCACCTGCCTGCGCCATGTCTGGTCTGCCGCCACCACTGCCACCTACGATAACCGCAATACTCTTGATGATATTGCCAGCATGGTATTTTCCGGTCAGGTCTTTGGTGACGCCTATAGCCATGGAAACTTTGCCATCGGCAACGGAGCCCACGACAACGATCCCGGACTTTAATTGGTTTTTAGTGTTGTCGATAAAAGTGCGCAGGGTTTTTGCGTCCATTCCTTCAATCTTTTTGATCAATACCGATACATCGCCTATTTTCTGAACTTCATCAAGGCCAGAAGACTCTTGACCGCTGACCATTTTTTCCTTGAGAGTGGTGATCTCTTTTTCTAACTGACGGTTTTTCTCTAATAGTTTTTTCAATTTGGCAATTTCTTCGTTGGAGGGTGCCTTTAAGAGACCACGTATTGCCGCCAAAGATTCCTGCTCGGCTTGGATGGTGTTATAAGCCGTTGCACCTGTTACAGCTTCGATGCGCCGAACACCAGATGCGATGCCGCCTTCAGAAGTTATTCGGAACAAACCTATATCTCCAGTAGCGGTAACATGGGTGCCGCCACATAATTCTTTACTGAAACCGAGTACATCGACAACCCGGACGGTATCGCCATACTTTTCTCCAAATAGGGCAACCGCGCCTTCTTTAATGGCAGTGTCGATATCCATTTCCTGTGTCGCAACTTGAATGTTATCGCGGATTTTTTCATTAACAAGCGATTCGATTCGGACTCTTTCTTTGTCTGTTAACGGCGAAAAATGTGTGTAGTCAAACCGCAATCGATCGGATGCTACCAACGATCCGGCCTGCTTAATATGTTCTCCCAGAACTTCCTTGAGTGCTGCCTGCAACAAATGGGTGGCGGAATGATTGAGCGCGGTGTTTCCTCGCACTTGCGGGTTGACTTCTAATTTTAGGGTTTCCCCGGTACGCAGAGTTCCTCTGATAATTTTTGCTTTGTGAACGATCAGTCCGGGCAGGGGCTTCGTTGCATCATCAAGAGACAGTTGAACATTTTCATTCGAGGCACGTCCCGAGTCACCTGTCTGGCCTCCAGATTTTCCATAAAAAGGCGTCTTATCGGTTAAAAATTCTATCTCGTCTCCGGTGCTGGCGGAGTCGACAGGTGCATGGTCCTTTAAAATTGCCAATATCTTTCCATGGCCTTGAGTGTTTTCATAGCCTTCAAAGAAGGTGGGTGCCGATGATTGCAGGAATTCTTTATAAAAAGGAGGGACTTCTTTTCCCCCTGACCCTTTCCAGGAGTTCATGGCTTTAGTCCTCTGCTCATTCATGGCCCGAGTGTAACCCTCCATGTCGAGAGTCAGCCCCGCATCTTTGGCGGTTTCTTCTACCAGATCGGTGGGAAAACCGTAGGTGTCATAGAGTTTGAAAATTTCTTCTCCGGGTATGGTGCTGAGTTTTTCCTTACTCACCTTTTCGATAATTTCTTCCAGCCGTTGAGTTCCATAATGCAGAGTGTTGCCAAAACTTTCTTCTTCATTCATGACAACTTTTTGAATGAACTCGCTGTTACCACTCAACTCCGCGTAGGCACCTTTAAAGTCCTCAACAACCTTGCTGGTGATACGGTGGAAGAAGGGGCCTTTTTGTTCAAGAAGTTTTCCGTGACGAAGAGCCCGCCTCATGATTTTACGCAATACATATCCCCGGCCTTCGTTGGATGGAATAACTCCATCGCTGATCAGGAATACCGAGGCGCGAGCATGGTCGGTCAATACTCGAAGTGAGACATCCACTTCATTCTGCTTGCCATACTCTTTGCCTGTGATGCGAGCAGCCTCAGTGATGATGGACATCATCAGGTCAGTGTCATAATTGGTGGTGCGCCCCTGAACAACAGCGGCCAGTCTTTCCAGTCCCATCCCGGTATCGATACATGGATTGGGCAGTGGCGTGAGTTTTCCTGCTTTATCACGGTCATATTGCATGAAAACCAGATTCCAGATTTCCAGGAACCGGTCGCAATCACACCCGACCTCGCAAGAAGGTTGTCCACAACCGACAGCCTTACCTTGATCTATAAATATTTCCGAACAGGGGCCGCAAGGGCCGGTGGATCCCATGGCCCAAAAGTTGTCCTTTTCGCCCAATTTATATATACGTTCGCGCGGCATTTTTATATCATCGACCCAAATATTGAAGGCGTCATCATCATCCTCAAAGACGGAGATGTATAAGCGGTCCCTGGGTAATCCAATAACATCTGTTAAAAATTCCCAGCCAAACTGAATGGCTTCTTTTTTAAAATAATCACCGAACGAAAAATTACCAAGCATTTCAAAAAATGTATGGTGTCTGGAAGTACGTCCAACCATCTCTAGGTCATTATGCTTTCCACCAGCACGAACGCATTTTTGCACTGATACGGCGCGGTTATAGTCTCTTTTTTCTTCTCCCAGAAACACGTCTTTAAACTGCACCATTCCCGCATTGGTGAACATAAGAGTAGGGTCATTTTTAGGTACGAGGGGATAGCTGGACACGACCGTGTGTCCTCGGTCTTCAAAATATTGCAGAAATTTTTTTCTAAGTTCGTCGCCAGTCATAATTCAAGTTGAGAGAGTTTCGGGTAAGGGTTAAACGATACCTGCCTTGAGAATGTCATGCAGATGAATAATTCCTTCTATTTTCTGGTCATCACTAATGACTGCCAGGGAGGTTATTGCGTGGTTCTGCATTATTCTAACCGCTTTTGTTGCCAGAGTATCCCTTGTAATGGTTTTAGGTTTGCCACCCATCATATCTTTGGCGCAGGTTTGGGAAATGTCTTTTTGTTTTTCAATCAGGCGTCTTAAATCTCCATCGGTGATGATGCCGAGAAGTTGATCCTGACCTCCGACCACCAGCGTCATTCCCAATCTTTTTTGCGATATTTCTTTTAGGACCTGATAGATATCTGCATCTTCTTTTATTCGAGGGATGTCTTCTCCCGAATGCATGAGGTCATCGACCAAGGTGAGGAGTTTGCGACCGAGACTACCGCCGGGATGGTTGAGTGCAAAATCCTCTTCCTGCACTCCGCGAAGCTCCATGAATGCCATGGCAAGTGCGTCGCCCATAGCTAAAGTGGCGGTTGTGCTGGCTGTGGGAACCATATCTTTAGAGCAGGCTTCTACTTTAACACTGACATCAAGAACATAATCACTTTGTTTAGCAAGGCTAGACTGCATGTTGCCGGTCATTCCGACCAACGTACATTTGATGCGATTAAAAATTGGGAGCAGTTTTACAACCTCATCAGTTTCTCCGCTGTTGGAGATGGCAATGACAGTATCTCCTTCAGAAATCATTCCCAAGTCACCGTGGCTGGCCTCTGACGCATGCAGGAAGAGAGAGGGCAACCCGATACTAGAAAAAGTAGATGAAATCTTTTTCCCAATCAGTCCGGATTTTCCAACTCCTGTAACGACTAGATGCTTGCACTGATTCAAATGATGCACGACATTTACGAACTGGTCATCAATTCGATTGCCGAGTTCCGCTATTGCCTGGCTCTCGATATCCAGAACCTTGCGGGCGGTCTCAATGATCGACTGGGCATCCTGATTTTCTGCCGAATCTTGCGGGACGCATTTTTTTGTGGAGGGCTTCAATATAAGCCTTTTAATTCAATTAGTTCATAATTAGGTGGAGTGCTAATAATAACACAATTAATTAGACACGGTAAAGCCGCGACTTTATACTTGTTTAGCATTTTCACACTTAAGAGGCTGTTATGAACAAAGCTAAAACCCTCTATTTGATAGATGGTTCTTCCTATATTTTTCGGGCCTTTTTTGGTATCCGACAATTTTTGTCCACATCCACAGGGTTTCCCACCAATGCCTTGTATGGGTTCATCCATATGTTGCAGAAGGTAGTGAAGGATGAGAAGCCGGATTACCTGGCGGTGGCCTTTGACAGTAAAGAAAAGACGTTCCGTCACAAGATGTATGAGGACTACAAAGCCAATCGGGATGCACCTCCTGAAGATCTGGCAAAACAATTCCCTCACTTTGAACCTTTGGTGAAAGCCTATAACATTCATGGCGTCCGGGTACCTGGTTTTGAAGCGGATGACATCATCGGAACGCTGGCAAAGAAAGCGGCGGAGGAAGGTTTTAAGGTTGTCATTGTTAGCGGGGATAAGGACATGATGCAGTTGATAGGTCCTGATATTCGCATGCTCGATACCATGAAAAATAAATGGTTTGGTGTTGAAGAAGTGCAGGAGAAATTTGGCGTGACTCCAGATAAGGTGATCGATGTGATGGGATTGATGGGCGATTCCAGCGATCATATTCCCGGCGTAAAAGGGGTTGGCCCAAAAACTGCATCGGAACTCATCCGCAAGTTCAGCTCGATGCATGAGTTATATGAACGCATTGATGAAGTGGATAAGGCAAAGCTCAAGGATAAACTGGTGCAGGATAAAGAAATGGCTTTGCTCAGCCGTGAACTGGTGACGATTAACACTACCATGGAGTTGCCAGGTGAGCTCGAAGACATGAAGTTTAAAACGCCTGATAATTCGGAGCTGAGAAAACTATTTTCTGAGTTTGAGTTTTCTTCTTTACTTGCGGAACTGGGAGATGATGGTGGCTTGAGTTCTCCGGCGATTGAGAGCCATTATGAAACTATTCTCATCGAGGCAGATCTGGAAAGATGGATCGAGCAATTAAAGAAATCAAAAATTTTTGCGCTGGATCTCGAAACCACGAGTCTACATCCTGTACAAGCCCGTGTCGTCGGGATATCTCTATCTTGTGAAGCAGGGGTGGCATGCTACATTCCGTTGGCTCATCGATACTTGGGCGTTCCCGAACAATTAGATCTTGATTTGGTTCTTAAGAAACTCAAACCCTTACTTGAAGATCCGAAGCTTAAAAAAGTGGGGCAGAATATCAAATACGATTTAATTGTGTTGAGGAATGAAGGTGTCAATCTTGTCGGAGTTGCCTTCGACACCATGCTGGCCTCTTATATTTTGAATCCCTCGGGCAGACGCCATAATATGGATGATATGTCCCGTGACTACTTGGGCTACACCACGACTAAATATAAAGAAGTGGTGGGAACCGCATCAAAAGAAATCGGATTTGATGAGGTGGATGTTGAGCGTGCTACCGAGTATGCGGCGGAAGATGCGGATATCACCTGGCGATTGTATGAAAATCTTTCCCCACTTTTACAAGGTGATGATTTCAAGCTCCTTCAGGAACTGGAACTGCCTCTCATAGAAGTTCTGGCAGAAATGGAACTTCATGGGATGAAGCTCGATAAGAGCCATCTGCAAAAACTTTCTCAATTGATACAACAAAAACTCGAAGAGCAACAAAAGGAAATTTACTCGCTTGCCGGAGAGGAGTTTAATATCAACTCTCCTAAACAGCTTTCGGTGATTCTGTTTGAGAAACTGGAGTTGCCGGTTATCAAAAAAACCAAGAGTGGCTACTCCACCGATGTGTCGGTGTTGGAACAATTAGCGGCTGAACACGAGCTTCCAGATGTGGTACTGACTTACCGGCAACTGGGCAAACTTAAGTCCACGTACGCCGATGCTTTGCAGGAGGATATATTCAACAAGACAGGAAGGGTGCACACCTCTTTCAATCAGACCGTAGCGGCGACAGGCAGGTTGAGCAGCAGTAACCCTAACCTGCAGAACATTCCGATTCGTACCGAAATGGGACGCGAGATAAGAAAAGCGTTTGTCGCTGAAGGAAATAACCATCTACTTTCGGCTGATTACTCGCAGGTTGAGTTGCGAGTTCTGGCGCACCTTTCTGAGGATGAGGCTCTGGTGGATGCGTTTCAAATGGGAGAAGACATTCACACCCGTACTGCTTGTGAAATATTCGGAACTACTCCTGAACGTCTGGATGCAGAAGCTCGTAGAATGGCCAAGGCGGTGAATTTTGGCATCGTGTATGGCTTGAGTGCTTTCGGTTTATCGAAGCAGTTGAAAATTTATCCAAAGGATGCCAAAAAATTCATCGATCAATACTTTGCGCTTTATAAAAAGGTCAAAGTTTATATGGATGAGACGGTGGCTCAAGCCAAAGAGGTCGGCTATACGTTGACGCTCATGAACCGGAAACGCTATCTCCCAGACCTTAAGAGCCAGAACCGGCAAGTGCGTGAGTCGGCAGAGAGGGTTGCGATTAATTCGCCGGTACAGGGAAGTGCGGCCGACTTGATCAAACTGGCGATGATTCGGTTGGCAGAACAAATCAGGACGAAAAAATTAAAATCCCGGATGATACTGCAAGTTCATGATGAACTGGTGTTCGAATGTCCTGAGGATGAGGAACAGGAAATGCGGGCTCTGGTTACAAAAGAAATGGAAGAGGTGATGCCCCTTAAAGTTCCCTTGATTGTGGATATAGGATGGGGAGAAAATTGGAACACTGCTCATTAACCGGCCAGTGCAGTGGTCAAGAGTTTGATTGAGTCTAGACAGCTCTTGCTCACTTAATAGAGCTATAGCTAGTTGGATCCACGCCGAGTGGAGGTGTTTTGTGGCTCTGAAGCGATTGCAGTTTGGCCGTGAAGGTAAGTCTGCCGCGATAGCCTTTTTAAAAGAGAATGGTTCCCGGGTTCTTGAAAAAAACTTCCGTTTCAAGCTGGGGGAAATAGATGTCATTGCTGAACAGGCTGGGGTGATCGTTTTTATCGAAGTTAAGGCACGTTCGGATCATGAATTTTGTCATCCATTTGATACCTTGACTCCCACCAAACAGAAAAAGACTATACAGACAACTCAAAATTTTCTGGTCCAGAAGAGAATCCCTGACAAATCTATGCGGTTCGATGTGGTGGCACTTACATTGGATCCACCTGATTCTTGGAAAATTTAATTGCACTAAAACGCTTTTCAGGTTTGATTGTTAACCTCTTTGTTTACATAGGGATGTCTGAAAGCCTGCGCAAAAAACATTTTTAAAGAAGACCAAAGACACATAGAAATCAGGACTGCGGAACTGTTCAGCGATATCTGGGGAGATTTTTCCGGTGAATTTGCGACTTTTTGGTAACTCTGGCATCTATTATTAAGAATAGGGCGTTATTGTTGTACTAGTGTGACAACCGATTTGGATAGGAGATAATCCATTGAATTTTATAAAGCGTATTTTCACGGGCATGAAACAAGAGCCCGAAGAACCTGTTGTAGAGGAAAGTTCTGTGACTGAAGAGATTGAAAGTAGTCCCGTAGCTGAAGAAGCTGCCCAAACTGAAGCGGAGCCAAGTTTTCCCGATGTGAGAAGAGTGCTCCAGATTCCGGTTATTTCTGAAGGTGTTTTCCCGGAAGGTTCTGATGAAGTTTTGATCAAGGCGCAACCTTCGCCTACAGGGGATCAATGTCTTTTTACTGTGAATCGTTCCTTAATGACAGGGCACTCCTGGTATTTTGCGGATTTTGAAAGCGCAGAGGGGTCGTCGCTTGCTGAAAGACTTTTTTCTCAGGAAGATGTGGAGACTGTCTTGGTTTGCGAATGCACAGTAACAATCACTCGCAAAGATAAAACTCTGTTCGACTGGGCTCCTTTGGCTAAGGATGTGGGCACAGCAATTCGTGAGGCGATTCAAGATGGTGAAGGTCTTATCGCTGAAAAAATTATTGCAGACCTGCCTACTGAGGAAGAAGTTCGTGAAGGCATTCAAAAGGTGATTGATATCGAGGTGAACCCGGGTGTGGCCGGGCATGGTGGCAATATCAGCTTGTTGGATGTCAGAGGGAATTCCGTCACCATACAAATGGGTGGAGGTTGTCAAGGATGCAGTGCTGCTGATTTGACTCTCAAGCAGGGAATTCATACTTCATTCAGAACAGCCGTGCCTAAAGTGGGCGCGATATTTGATGAAACCGATCACACAGCGGGTTTAAATCCGTTTTTTTCCTGAGGTGAACCATGCCAAAAGTTAATACGTTTAAAGTTAAGGTGCAAACCGGTCTGCAGGGTATGTCTGAACCCGTACACTTCAATTTCAATAACCATAATATGCCTTTTGAAAATGTAACGGGATCAACGGGGGCAGGAGAAACTTTCGAGGGTAGTTTTGATGTGAACAGTTTTGCCCACAGTTTAACTCTAAGCGGGCCGAAGTCTGGGAAATGGGGGATTGATAAAATTACTGTCGAGTATGATTGCGAAAATGAGAAACCCTATTCGGTTAAGTTTGGCGGGGTCAATTTGGATGAGTCGACAGAAGTGAATATATGGCAAGACCCACCTGTGTTGGCTTTTGATGTTTGAAGCCTGCTCAAGCTAGTGTGCTTCTCTGTGGGTGAATCGGGCATGCAGATCACCCATTAAAATACGGTTTTCGATGATGGTCTCAATCGGAACATAGTGTTTGGATGTCCAGACCATGAGCTCTCCCGTTTCGGTTTTGAAAATTTCTTTTGGCACAATGATATTGTGCAACATCTTATCACCTTTTTTCCGTTTCTCTTCCAGTCTGAATTTCTCCTGATAGTGTTCCGATAAGATGTGGACAGAAATTTCTCCATATTCCTTTTCCGGGATGGTTTTAATGATGAACTTCTTTCCTTTTTTTAGTTTCTCGTAAACGCTATTTCTTATTTTGTAGAACTAGGTGAGGATATCGTGAAAAGCACTCTCGGTAGGAATAGCATCTTGCCCGCTGTCGATCTTTTCTTCATTGGCGTATTTTTCCCAGGCATGCAATCGATGGGAATAATCAAACTTATGACAGGTGGTTTCTGTATTGCTTACAATCGTAACCTGTCGTAAAAAGGTTTTAGGCCGAAGTCTTCTGCCGTTATCAATAACTTCGAACTCGGTCTTATAATAATGTTTGCGGTATGCAGTGAAAAAACCAACGAACCCTTTGGTGCTGACTTTCAGGACTGAAAAATACTTGCCATGCTTTTCAAAAAAAATCACTTTGGTGGAAGCGGCATTTTCAAACCAAAGGAAACTGATGTCGTTGTAAAGGGTTTTCCCTGTAAACTGGGTTATTTTTCCTGTCGGGAGAAAGTTATTGTATTCACCCGTTAAGGGAGTTGCCAATTTTAGTTCCATGGCATGGGTGAAAATTCCGGGAAAATTCAGTCCCAAAATGAGCATCAATAGGAGCTGTAGGTGCTTAAATCATAGATTCAGAACGAAAAAATGAAAAAAATTGTTTTTTTTATAATATTATTTTAATATCATGAAACACTAGATTTTCAACCCATTACCTCTCTCAGGGCAATTTTGTTATTATGTCAGTAGAAACATTACCTTTTTCGCCAGGAGTTGATGAAGAGTCTGAGGAGAAAACCCGTCAGGCCTATCTCCCATTATATAAAATTATAATGTGGGACGATAACGTTACAACCATGGAATTCGTAATCCGAGTCCTGGTTAAGCTTTTTGGCAAAGATTATTCGGCCGCAGAAAAGCACATGTACGAAATCCATCTTCAAGGTGCCGGTCATGTCGCCACCTTACCTCTGGAGCAGGCTGAGTTTAAAGTAGAGCAAGTGCATACTGCCGCCGCGATGGAAGAGTTTCCTTTTACTTGCACCATCGAACTTGTCTGATTAAGGGGTTTCTGTTTCACCCTTTTCTTTTTTGCATAGGAACATAATCCCTCGCTGCATAACCCGTGTAAACCTGTCTAGGTCGGCCAATTCTGAACTGTTCGTCTTCCTGAAGTTCCTTCCATTGGGCTATCCAGCCTGGTAGGCGTCCCATCGCGAACATAACCGGAAACATATTGACGGGAATGTTCAGAGCTTTGTAAATCAAACCCGAATAGAAATCTACATTTGGATAAAGTTTCTTTTCAACGAAGTAATCGTCCTTAATGGCAATCTCTTCTAACTTCAGCGCAATTTCAAGAAGTGGTTCATGACTCGCTTCCCGATCAAAAATTTTATGGGCCAGTTTCTTAATGATTCTACTGCGCGGATCAAAGTTTTTATAAACGCGGTGCCCAAAACCCATCAGCCGGAAAGGATCGTTGGGATCTTTGGCTTTTTGAACATACTTATTAACATCTCCCCCATCGTCATGAATATTTTGTAGCATTTCAATGACGGCCTGATTAGCGCCTCCGTGAAGAGGGCCCCATAATGCGTAAATAGCAGAAGACACAGATGCAAACAGGTTGCACATTGAGCTTCCAACTAAGCGGACGGTACTGGTAGAACAATTTTGCTCATGGTCGGCGTGCAGAATCAATAAAACATCTAAAACCTTGGCGGCATCTTCATCAACTTCATACGGTTCACAAGGAAGTGAAAACATCATTTTCAAAAAGTTTTGGGAATAACTCAGAGTATTATCAGGATATTGAAAGGGCTGACCGTTGGATTTTTTATAACTGTATGCCGCAATGGTAGGAAGCTTTGCCATCAGCCTGTGTATGGCAATTTCAACCTCGCGCTCATTTCTTACGTCCAACTCGTTCTGGTAAAATGTTGCCAGAGAACCGACCACTGAACTGCACACTGCCATTGGATGTGGGTTGTTAGGAAACCCGTCGTAAAGATTCTTAATAGACTCATGAACCATAGAGTGATGGACAAGGTGGTACTGAAAGTCATCGAGTTGCTCAGAGGTTGGTAGTTCACCGTAGATGAGTAGATATGAAGTTTCTATAAAGGAACTTTTTTCAGCAATCTGCTCAATAGGATAACCCCGGTACAGCAGAACCCCTTTCTCTCCATCCAGATAGGTGATTTTGCTTCGGCATGAGCCGGTGCTCATAAACCCCGGATCAAAAGTAATGAGTCCTGTCGTGTTCCTTAAAGTAGAGATATCTATGGCTTTTTCTCCACAAGTACCTTCTTGAACTGGGAACTCGTAGGTTTTTCCCTGATAAGTGAGCTTGACTGTTTCCGTCATGGTTATCTACCGTTTAAAATAGGATACGAAGTGTTGATAGGGTTATTTGCAAAGTTGCTACTACATTCGTATTATAAACCCTGTTTATGTGTTTGGCTGAATTTTTGTTTTTTTTTAAGGTGATTGGCGATGAAACATAACAAGCTTTTATATCTGATGGTCGCGGGCATTGTTCTGGGGATTTTTTCAGGGTGGATGTACGGAAGCTCCATGTTGGCAGTGGAGTGGATTGGCGAAATGTTTCTGGATGCCTTGAAAATGCTGGTAGTCCCTTTAATCATTTCCTCGATGATTGTTGGTATTGCAGGTTTGGGCGATGTCCGAAAGGTAGGAAAAACCGGATTGATCGCACTCTTGTATTTCATGCTGACGACCTGCATTGCTGTGGGAATTGGATTGGTGATGGTCAATATCATAGAACCGGGGGTCGCGGTTGAGATGACGGTGGAACAAGTTCCGGATAGAGTTGCGGGAAAAGAAGCGGTCAGCATCACTGATATTTTGAAAACTTTTGTGTCGCCGAATCTGGTGCAATCTATGGCGAAGATGGAAATTCTTCCTCTTATCATGTTTTCTCTGGTGTTTGGCGGAGTTTTAACCACGCTGGGGGAACCGGGTAAACGTGCGATCGACTTTTTTGATACGGTCAACACGGCGGTGATGAAGATCGTTCATTTACTGATGTATTTTGCCCCGATTGGGGTTTTTGCATTGATAGCCTCAAAACTTGGGGCTGCTGGCGGGGGAGACCTTTTCCTAGCTGAGTTGGCAAAAATTGGTAAATATGTTGGGACAGTTCTCTCTGCACTGTTGGTACATGGATTTGTGGTGTTGCCGATGATTCTCTATATAACGACCAGAAGAAACCCTGTCACCTATTTTAAAAATGTGGTGGCGGCACTAACAACGGCTTTCTCAACGGCCAGCAGTTCTGCCACCTTGCCGGTTACTATTGAATGTGCCGAGGAAAATAATCGGATTTCCCGGAAGTCATCTTTGTTTGTTTTGCCTCTTGCCGCTACAGTGAATATGAATGGCACGGCTCTTTATGAATCGGTGGCGGCTATGTTTATTGCGCAAATGATGGGGATTCAATTAGGCTTCGGAGAACAGATGATTATATTTGTCACGGCAACGCTGGCGGGTATAGGCGCTGCAGGAATTCCAGAGGCCGGACTGGTCACGATGGTGATGGTGCTTCAGTCTGTGGGGCTTCCTCTGGAGGGAATCGGTATGCTTCTTTCAATAGACTGGTTTCTCGACCGATGTCGGACAACTATCAATGTTTGGGGAGACTCCATTGGTGCTGCGGTGGTAGATACTTTAGAGGAAAACTGGGTAGAGAAAGGAGAGTAGACGTGATTACATTAGCATTGATGGGACTCATCGTAGGAATTCTTTCTTCGGGATCCGGTTTGGGCGGGGGCTTTCTCTTGGTTCCTCTTTTGATTTTTCTAGGTCGGGAAGCTAAATTGGCGGTGGGCACAGCCTTTGTTTTTATTTTAATAGTTTCGATGTCTTCCATTCTTGCACATTACAGGTTAGGAAATATCGATATTAAAACAGGTTTGGTCATGGCTTTAGGGGGTGTTATAGGTGCGCAAATCGGGCCGCACTTGTTGCAACACCTGTCTGACCAGAACTATAAACGTATATTTTCCGTACTTCTGGTTATAACTGCAGTCTGGCTATTCGCCAGTTCCTTCACCGACTCCAAAGGATAGGTTAGGCCTCGGCACTTTTACCACGTACCAGCCGTACAGCAAAGGGACCTTCCCCAAACTTATTGATCCAACTGGAACGTCCTTTGACCAGGCTGAACATCATGGCTCGGTCGCCATTGATAGTGTCAGTCCAGGTGCAATCTGCTCCTTTGGGCTCGAACTCAGCAGGTATATGTATTTCATTGTTGCCAAAATCCCTCTGGCTGAAGCTTTTATCAAAAATGGTTTTAACATCCTCGAGTTTTGGAACCCTCCAATCGTTAAAACCGCCAAAGTTTTCCGCATTTTTTTCTTCGGAAAATTTCATCGCTTTTTCCAAGTGAATCCATTTCCCTGTCATCTGCCGTGAATCCTTCTTAAACCAGGTTAGGCTGGTTTGATTGTCGGTGATGGTGTCGTTGCCATTGTCTATGAACCGGGACATGGTGAACCTCTTGAAAGTTTATGTCACTTTTGATTGATTATAACAGAGTTCTGTTTGGAGGTAGAAGAACGACGAGGTGGAGAAAGCATAAAAAAAGCCGGTAGAACAAAAGTTCTACCGGCTCTTTACCTCAGATGAGGTTTGATACTTTTTTATTGCTGGTAAGTCTTGTGGTCAATTTCACAATCAGCCTGAGAAATCAAAGGCTCTTTCATGTAACCATTGCGATTCTGGTTCATTGCCTTTCGGTAGCTGTCATCGGAGTTATCACCACGACAGTCACCGGGTACCAAGCCAACAACAACGCCAGTATCTTCTAATGTGCGCCATTGTTTCCAAGACTGCTCACTTTGAGAAGAGCCGAATTGATAGTCAGAGCCACTATAGCTGACAGAACTTCTAGATGTAGCTGCTCCAGAAGCCAAGTTTGTAGCGTTGCTCAACACTCTCTCACTTGCACCCATCTGCATCATCGTCTGGCCGACTCCTGTTACACTCGGATGACTACTCTGGTAATACTGGCCAGGCATAGTCTCGTCAGCGCTAGCGCTCAATGCTGTAAAACCTACAAATGCACTTACTGCTATAAACAAAATTGCTTTCTTCATTACTTCCTCCCCTACAGGATGAAATTGGAATAAAAACTTTCTAATTGTAACGATTTGTATTTTTCTAGGATATAAGGTAAACACTGTTTTTTTGTGTAGGTTTTACGGATTTTATTGTAGGGGTTATATCTTTCTATTTTATTTGATAGGTATTTTTTGGGTGATTTTATAGAGGATTTATAACATTCCTGTAATTATATTTTGTTGGGTGTTTAGACTAGTAGAATGTAGTCTTAATGCTGAGTATTTTCTGGTCAGGTAGTAAGTGGGTTAATCAGGTGATGAAAACTCTATTCCCTGAAAGCCATAAGTCAGATAAAAAGGGTAGGGGATAGAAAAGAATTCTTGCACGAAGGGCGGGCTTGAGCTTTCAGCAATGACTTTTTTGTAGTCATGTTTGCTCTCTTCACAGGTTCTGAATAAACACCAGCGAAAATGGATGGGACGTCTCTCGTCTCTTTTAAGGATTACCCCGAATATGTCTTTTTCGTTGAAAAAAAACTGAAGGGTGAATGCCTCATGTTTGACCTGGTAGGTTTTCCTGTGAGGAAGGCTTTTTATCTCCATGGGGTTGTCAACGATTACCCCAGTTTGGGGGTGGATTTTAAGGGAAACGTTTTCTATAGCCCATAGGTTAGGTGAAAAAAGGGTAAGTAGGATAGACAGTGTGCCGGCAATAAGGTAGGTTTGTTTTGATGAGAGATATCTGTTTTTGTTATGCATAGGGGTAAGCCATAGTGGTGGTGACCCCGAATTCTAATCGAATCAGGAATTAAAATGCAAAAAAAAGCCGGTAAGGCAATCTGCCCTACCGGCTTTACCCTCATAAAGAGGTTTTAATTCTTGAACCTGTAGTTTGCTCTAGGCTTTTTTATTGCTGGTAAGTCTTATGGTAGCCTTCGCAGTCAGCCTGAGAAATCAGAGGCTCTTTCATGTAACCTTTGCGATTCTGGTTCATCTGCGATCGGTAGCTGTTATCGGAGTTGTCGCCACGACAGTCACCGGGTACCAACCCAACGACAACACCAGTATCTTCTAATGTACGCCATTGTTTCCAAGACTGCTCACTTTGAGAAGAGCCGAATTGATAGTCAGAGCCACTATAGCTGACAGAACTTCGAGACGTTCCTGCTCCAGAAGCCAAGTTTGTAGCGTTGCTCAACACTCTCTGACTTGCACCCATCTGCATCATGGTCTGTCCCACTCCCATGACCCCGGCGCCATCATTCGAACTGTATGATCCGGGAACTACACTATCGGCCGCAACAATGGAACCCATTGAAATGAACCCTACGAACGCGCTTACTGCTATAAACAAAATTGCCTTTTTCATAACTTGCCTCCCCAAATGATGATTGGAAATAAAACCTTCTAAACTACACTACACCGCCAAACAAAATTAACGGTCCCTTTCAGTAAGGGGCCGGTTAATAATCAATTCCGTATGTCCTACTAATCTACTCCGATTGTCCTATTATTAAAGCAGGACTAAACGT
>CAJQRI010000058.1 GCA_905612265.1 uncultured Nitrospinota bacterium
TTTTCGAGTTTTTATAAAATCGAATTCAGTCGGGGTGAGCACTCTGAGGTTTTGTTTATGCATCGTTAATTTTATCCAAGACTGCTTGCAATTCTTTTGAAGCGATTCATCCAACCACCTTTTCCATTTTTTTGCAAAAATTTAAGAATATCATCATTGCTATTTGAAAGAGTCGGACTAAATTCGTTTGCGTTAATGATATTTTCTGCAATCAGATTAATGCAATTAGATAGAGCGCTGTCCTTATCATAAAACAAGGTACCGCGATTATTGGTTATGTTGATAATCTTGTGATGCGGAACCATCCCAACCATATGGATTCTGTCCTTGTATTCGTCATATCGATCTAGAGTATCGAGATATTCGCGCAACTGGTCTAGACAGTTGGCAATTTCCTTGGATTGTTGACAGCGGTTAAAAATAATTCCAAATTTTTTGTTGGCTATGGTTTCTGTGACCGCCTCTTCGCCTTTTGATGCAATCATACGATTGACATAAGCTTTGTCGAGTCCCGTTAATCTTCCCTCCTTATAATCTTGATAAAAATCTTCATAATAATCAATAAAGGAGTGCAAGGCATCAATACTACCGTTGACTGCAATATTATTGCTCATGTCAAAAATAAAAAGAACCTGATCAATAGAATTCATCAAAGAGGAAAGGTGGTTCACACCCCCTGCCGGCGTATCGAGAATTACATAATTGAATCGTTCTATCAAGTCGTTGACAAATTCCAGAAAAAGAAGGAGAAAAGCAGGTTCATTAATGCGTTTACGATGATTTCTTTTACCAAGAATTGGAACTTCACCACCCAGCAATGAAAATTTAAACTCCTCAATATAATTGATGTATTCATCAGCCGATGGTCTTGAGTTTTCTTCATGTTTTTTGAGGATATGTTTAAACTGTACCATATCTATTTTTTTTAGGAGTGGTCTGAGAACCTTGATCTGCCCTACTGTGTATATCTGGCTCCGCTCTAAAAAAAGTTCTTGCAACTCATTACCAAAAGTGAACTCAGAAAAATTGAATAATTCCATATTCAAGTTTTTGTACAAAGCCAGACCCTTTTCAAGCTGCGGATGGTCTCGTTTAACTTCCTTATTTAGATAAGCGTTAAAAATAGTTAGGATGCGATAAATTGATTGTAAAAAATCAACCTGATAGGTTTTATTTGCCAGTGTTTCAAATAAATCATAAAAAGTTTTTTGTGGATGACTCTCAAGAATGCTGGAAATGGTGGGAAGTCTGAGATCAAGGTCGAACAAGCACACACTGTCATGGTTCAACGACTTTCCCAGCGAACGTGTCAGCGCCGCGGCCGTGTTGATGGATAAGGTCGTTTTCCCTATCCCTCCTTTGGGCCCGATAATTGATATAACTGGCATTTAATTCTTCCTCTTTTTTTTATCTGCACCGGCGATCACCACAGTAATCTCACCTTTCCAGTTTCGTGTCAGGGTCGATAGCTCTTCTAAGTTTCCCCTAATCACTTCTTCATACATTTTAGTCAATTCGCGAGTAATAGCCACTTTTCGATCGCCAAAAAACCGATAGAGGTCTTGTAGTGTTTTTTCGATTCGATTGGGAGATTCAAATATAACTATAGTGCGTTTTTCATTTGCGAGATTCTCCAACATCGTAGTTCGCCCTTTTTTACGTGGGAGGAATCCCTCAAAAATAAATCGATCCATGGGTAAACCCGAAACGGTCAATGCCGCCAGTAGTGCTGATGGACCAGGAATAGAATAAATAGAAACACCGTTTTCAATTGCAGCGTTCACTAAATGATAATGTGGGTCGGAAATTCCGGGTGTGCCCGCATCTGAAACCAATGCTAGGTGGTTTCCTTTTTCGAGCCTTTCTATGAAGTCCCTGGCTTTTTTAATTTTATTAAAACTGTTGTAACTGGAAAGGGGTGTTTTAATTTCATACCTGTTTAATAAAATTTTTGTCCTACGCGTATCTTCGGCAGCGATCATGGAAACTTTACCGAGAGTCTCTATAGCGCGATGAGTCACATCACCCAAGTTGCCAATTGGGGTGCTCACTACAAATAAGTTACCCCTTTGCGCAACAGTCATATTGGTATTTAATGCAAGCTCCCGTTTTGAAAAACTCAATTTTTCACGTGAAAAAGTCAGACAGTTTTGCAATTAGCCTTTTGTAGACTGTGAGGATACTTTCTTTTCCTTTTCTTCTACTTTTACTAATCGAGTAATTTTAGTTTCTTTTCCTGTCATATCACAGCTACCGTCAAATACCCCTCCCAGCTCAATATACAAAGCGGGCGATTTAATATTACCAATCACTCGGCTGTTCACATGAATTTCAACTTTTTTCGAAGCCATCAGAGTGCCCTCGACACGACCCATGCAGATGATCGTTCCCGCAGTAATTTCCGCAATCAGATTCCCGGTCTCTCCAATAATAAGCGTGTCATCCGTGAAAACCTCGCCTTCGAACTTACCGTCAATACGAACCGTTCCATCAAAATTTAACGATCCTTTGAATACCGTATCTTCGCCCATATAGGCCTTAATTTGATCGTCCTCTTTTTTCATTTTTTTATCCCCACTTGAGAAATAACTTGCCCTGCTTTAATTTTATTTCTTACCAATCAAATTCTGAATGCGTTCCAGATCATCATCTGAGTAATATGTGACCACCAGTTTACCGCCTTTTTTCTTAGGGCTGATTTCAACTTTTGTTCCTAACTTGCGTTCTAATTCTTTTTCCAAGTCTTTGAAAAAAATATTTTTTTTATCCGCAGGGTACGCAGGTTTTGTTGGTGCTGGTTGTTTTAACTTGTTTACCCGGCTTTCAGTTTGCCGTACCGTAAGATCTTCTTTGTAAATTTCCTTACATAAGGCTTGCGCTTGTCTGGCTTCTTCTAGTCCCAAAAGTGCTCTGGCATGACCCATCGAAAGTTTTCCAGAAATCATATCTTCCTTGATACTTCGGGGGAGCTTGAGGAGCCTAAGAATATTTGCAACTGCAGTACGACTTTTACCTACCTTCTTAGCAATCATTTCCTGAGTCAAAGCAAAATTATCGGCAAGACGGGCATAGGCCTCAGCCTCTTCTATAGGGTTGAGATCCTGACGATGAATATTTTCAATGATCGCCAATTCCAAGGCCTGGGCATCAGTAACTTCGCGGATCACTGCAGGAATTTTTTTTAGTCCGGCTTTTTTCGAAGCCCGCCAACGTCTTTCACCCACCACCAGTTCATAACCGTTTACAGATTTTTGCACTACGACGGGTTGCAGAATTCCATTTTCACTAATGGATTTTACCAGTTCTTCAAGCTTGTCGTCATCAAAATATTTTCTCGGTTGAAAACGGTTCGGCAATATTTCATCGATCAACAATTCCCTGCTTTGAATCATTCCCTCTACTGTAGAGTCAGGAACACCCATCTCAAAGTCCGGGATCAATGCATTTATGCCTTTGCCTAATGCTTTTCTATTCATACCGGTGAGCCTGAAAGTGGAGTTAGTTCATCTGTTTTGGATCGCGAAATAATTTCTTTAGCCAGCTCCACATAAGAATCTGCACCGCGTGAACGACTGGTATACAACATTATCGGCTTGCCATGACTGGGTGCTTCACTCAACCGCACATTTCTTGGAATCACTGTTTTCAACAAAAAGTCACTGAAATATTTTTGCACCTGGTCCTTCACTTGCGTGGCCAGAAGAGTTCTGTTGTCAAACATCGTCAACAAAATGCCTTCCACTTTTAAATCTGGATTGATGGATTTTTTGATCAATTTTAAAGTTTTTAGCAAATGGCTCAAGCCCTGAAGCGCATAATATTCGCATTGCATCGGAATCAACACCGAAGTAGAAACAGCCAGAGCATTCAAAGTCAATAGTCCCAGCGAAGGCGGGCAATCTATAACCACAAACTCAAACTCTTCCCGAACTCCATTGAGAGCGGTTTTCAAAACTGTTTCCCGGTCTTCTCTCGACACTAGTTCGATTTCAGCTCCAGTAAGATCTACCCTCGAGGGGATTATTTTAAGAGTCTCAATTTCAGTGGAGCAAATGACTTCCTTCTTAGTTGCCTCACCCATCAAAAGCTCATAAACTCCCCGAGAATCGCAATCAACCCCCAATCCACTAGAGGCGTTACCCTGAGGGTCAATATCGATCAATAAAACTTTTTTACCCGATAGGGCTATAGAAGCCGCCAGGTTAATAGCAGTCGTGGTCTTACCCACTCCGCCTTTTTGATTTGCAACACTTATGATTTTACCCATGAACCTCCCAGGGAATAATGCATCAATAGCACTGAAACTAACATAGTTTGAATCGCCCACCAATATAAAACTGAATTATCAGAACAATGTTTCACGTGAAACATTGGTGAATCACCACAAAAAGTGGA
Organism: uncultured Nitrospinota bacterium; assembly: GCA_905612265.1. Classification (GTDB taxonomy): domain Bacteria; phylum Nitrospinota; class Nitrospinia; order Nitrospinales; family VA-1; genus LS-NOB. The sequence continues at coordinate 4,396 of CAJQRI010000058.1, forward strand.
ATTGGCTTCACTTTGCAGAATAGTGGGTTGTTGGTCTCATTACATACTGCTCACTGGCCCCATGCCGAGTAGTGTTTCACGTGAAACATTTTTCATAGATCAGTAGTCTTGATACCAGACCTTGATAGCTGGTTATGGAAATATTATCTTTTAGGGATAAACTAAACTCTTGTCGAGTTGGACTGTCCTCGAAGGGTTTCTTCACGATCAATTTTCCTCCGGGGGCCACAAACCTCTCACCCAGTGTCAGGCACTGGTTTAAACTTGATACAGCGCGAAAGCTCACCACATCGAATTGACCCTCCCGAATATCTGGAATATCTTCCGCCCGAACATGAATCACCTCAGTCTGAATAAGTTCAAGTTCCCGAACCACTGTTTCCATAAAACTACAACGCTTGCGCTGGCTTTCTACCAACACCAGTGGCATTTCAGGAAAAATGATTTTTAGGGGAATTCCAGGAAAACCCGCACCGCTACCTATATCCATCAATCGGAAGCTGGGTTTAAATGCTCGGCAATATTGAAGGGAGTCAAACACATGCCTTTTGAGGATGCTTTCAGGGTCTTTTTCTGCTGTGAGATTAATTTTTTGGTTCCATTTTACCAAAAGATCAAGGTAGAGCTGAATCCGCGACTCAACAAGACTAGAAAGCTCAATATCGAGAGCCAGCTTGGGGTCCCGTAAAATTTGTAAAATAGTCCCTTGCATAGGGGGAAAGGAATTCACAAAGCGAGAATCTTTTTAAATTCTCGGGTAAGAGAAGGAAGTACTTGAATAACGTCTCCGACTATACCATAGTCAGCAACGGAAAAAATGGCGGCATTGGGATCGGAATTAATAGCCACTATGCACCCTGACGAAGACATACCGGCCAAATGCTGTACCGCTCCTGAAATACCACAGGCAAAATAAAGATCAGGAGAAACGGTTCGCCCGGTCTGTCCCACTTGATTGGAATAATCCCGCCAACGATTATCTACCACAGGACGACTAGCACCTACCGCCCCACCCAGGACTTCAGCCAAGTCCTCTAGCAATTTAAAGTTCTCTGGTCCTTGCATCCCCAACCCACCTGATACGACAATGCGTGCTTCCGTGATATCGAGCTGGGAGCCCACCTGTATGACCAAGTCCTGAACCCTCTGGGATAATTCTGGCAAGTGAGCCTTTTCCTCAATCGTTTCACCCTGGCGAGAAAATGGGGGGCTACGAAATATATTCGGCCGTAAGGACAGGATATGAGGTTTCTTTCCGCTAAAACGGACCATAGAATGAGCCTTGCCAGAAGAAACGGGTCGCACTGCTTCCACATAACCCTCCTTGTTAACAGAAAGAGCAATACAGTCGGTCGCCACCCCTACCCCTAATTGAGCCGAAAGTACGGCAGATAACTCCTTGCCATTATTGGTCGCAGGCAGTAGTAGGTAATCGAATGAAGATTTTTCCAGTAGGCGCAATAACGCGAAAGCATAATTTTCATGAATATAATGTTGCAGGTCAGGATGGGTGAGAAACAGCACCTTATCTGCTCCATGCTGAATAAAAAGGTTTGCCTCTAGGTTTGCGGACTGACAAAGGCAAAGAGCAATTACTTTGCCAGAAATCTGGTCTGCTAGTTTTCTGGCAGCACTTAGAACCTCTAAAGATACTGGCTTGGTTTCACCATGATAATGCTCGATCACAACTCCCAGAACACAGTCAACACTCACAAAAGAACTCCTGAATAGAAATAGACGACTGCCTCATCGACATTAAAGGATGCTATGAAGGCATATATATGCCATTTTAGGCATATATTGATTAGCGCATTTAACGAGATCTAAAATCTGGTCATGGAAAGATCAATATTTACCGGGTGGACGAAAGAGGGGCAGATCCAATATCCATTCAATCTCCCAAATTTCACCAATGGTTCCCAGTCCAAGAAGAAATACATATAGAACCAGGAGACCGACACCAAACTGACCTTTATATTTCTGTACCAGGCTTTTAATCCCACTGTCGGCAGGATTGGGGGAAGTTTCATTCATGGGATTTAATTTTCAATTAAATGATTTTATGTTCTTCACGCAACAAGCGAACCAGTTCACCGCTTATCTCGTCTCCAGTACCTTGCAGAATTATTCCCTCTTTTCGTTCCGGGGGCAACCAGAGATTTTCCTCAATCACCCGGTTATCACCCATATCAAGCGTATCAATATCAAGATCGCTGGCAGAAAATGTTAAGACTTCCTTTTTCTTAGCGGCCATTATGCCTTTAAGTGAAGGGAGACGAGGCTCGTTAAGACCCTTCTGGCAAGTCAACAGTAGCGGAAGCGGCAATACACAAACCTCACTACCCCCTTCGACCTGCCGCGTAATTTTTGCACTTTTAAAATTATCAGAAAAATCAATCCCCGTCACAACGGTAACAAAAGGAATGCCGAGAAAAGTAGCCAGAGCCGGACCCGTCTGAGCACTATCCACATCAACCGCCTGTCGGCCGCAAAGAATCAAATCATAGGGAATTTTATCAATACTACGGCCTAAAACTCTAGCCAGGGCATAAGAGTCCAGTCCATCAAACTTATCATCCATCAAGTGAACAGCCTTGTCCGCTCCCATGGCAAGAGCCTTTTTAATCGAGTCCTTAAACCCTTCCGGACCTAGCGATAAAAGGGTGATCTCAGTATCCGGTTTTTTTTCTTTAATACATACTGCTTCTTCAATCGCAAACTCATCATAAGGATTAATAATGCGGGAACTCCCGGGGGACACTATACTTCCATTATCAATCTGGATTTGAGCGGCAGTATCCAACACCTGCTTGACACAAACAATGATCTTCATACCAACACCAAAATTATAGTTAACATGGATATTATCGCAGCGGGAACCAATTTGCAAAACCACTTGCTCAATTTAATACAAGGGTAAATTTTTTTGACCCGCCTTAATATGATCGAAGAGACCCTGACTGCTGACTTTCATAATTAGCCCACCTAACTTTTTTCTAAGCTCTCCATAAAATACCAATTATTAATCAAAACAAATATCTTAAAATCATTGTAACCCGCTTTATTGGTGCCTAAAAAGAGCTTTAACCTTCTCTCCCGGCTCCTCAAAATCTGGACCATCAACTCTGCCGAGCAATTATTGATAGTATCCACACGTCAAAAATTTTCCGATTAGTGAACCAACCACTATTTCATATAAAACTATGATCAAACCCCTCTTAAGGAACCATATATAATAATGAATAAACTTAATATTTATTAACGATATATAAGGTAAAAAAATAAATACTCATATAAATAAGCACTCTTATCTCATAGTTCAAAGGTGAATAATAAACAAGAAGTAATGATCTTTAACCAAGCAAATGAAGATCCAGTTTTGTAAATACCTGAGTTGGAGCAGTAGATTTAAAAAAAAACTTATAAATTTTTAAAATTATGAGCATGTTTTAAATTTTCATTCTGAAGACCCATTTTGACTAAAAATCTAATTTTAAACAAAGACTAAAAAACCAACCCTCTTAACTATGTAACGGCAGGTAAGGTATGGATTACATAAACTGATAGAACAGTGTAGTTTCGAACAATTAAAAATTAAATACCGTAGAAAGAGTAATTAATAAAGTGGGTCAGTAAAAACAATCAATTTTTAAAAATTTTATAAATACTGGTGGTTGGAGACCCTTAGTTTCTGCATGATCTTTAGAGGTTGCTTTTAGAGTTCTTCTTTTATATATTGAACGCCAATTTCCCCCCACAACTTATTGCCTGTTTGCAGTGCTATGGAAGTCAAAGAAACTCTTTGGAAAAAGTGTTTAGAAATAATTGAGGAGCAAATACTCCCCGAAAACTATACCACTTGGTTTTCAGCCACTTATCCGAGTGCTTTCGATGATGGTTTAATGACCATCGCAGTGCCGAATCAATTTTATAGAAAATGCCTCATAGAAAATTATCGAGACTTGATCGAAACCACTTTAAAGTCTGTCACCGAAAAACCCATCCTGGTAGACTTCTGCATAGAGTCGGAAATTTTCCCCCAAATGGAGCAAGATAGAGAGTTTGAAAAAGCACCCATTATTGAGTCGGTTAAAAGCGCTTCTCCACCTGTTCCCTCTTCGCTCAATCCCAAATACAATTTCTCAAATTTTGTGGTGGGCCAAAGCAATCAGTTTGCCCATGCGGCTGCTTTAGCTGTAGCCACACACTCGGCAATCGCCTACAACCCTTTATTTTTATACGGAGCAGTTGGATTAGGTAAAACTCATCTTTTACATGCTGTTGGTAATAAGATTCGTGAGAACAACCCTGCGTCCCGAGTCCGTTATATTTCAGCAGAAAGCTTTACCGTAGACCTTATTGAGTCGATTAAAAGAGACAAAATGCCAATTTTCCGCACAAAATATCGCCCTTTGGATGTTTTGTTAGTAGATGACATTCAATTCATTGCTGGCAAGGAAAGAACTCAGGAAGAATTTTTTTATACCTTCAACACCCTCTACGAATCACACAAACAGTTGGTTCTTTCCAGCGATAGATATCCTAAAGATATTCACAACATGGAAGAACGGTTACGATCCCGCTTTGAATCAGGGCTGGTGGCTGATATCAAAGCACCCGATCTCGAAACAAAGGTAGCTATTTTATACAAAAAAGCCGACATTCATAAAAAAGAAATTCCACAGGATGCCGCTATCTTCATAGCCAGCAACATAAAATCCAATATTCGAGAGTTAGAAGGTTTTTTGCTTCGGGTGATTGCTTTTTCATCTTTCACCCATCGAAAGCTTGATTTGGAACTAACTCAAGAAGTTTTGAAAGACTTTACTCTAGATAAGAAAAGGTATTTTACCATTCCAAATATCATTAAGGTTGTTGCTGGATATTATGGTCTTAAGGTTGCTGATATTAAGTCTAAAAGACGTACTCGTGTCATTTCGGAACCCCGGCAAATAGCGATGTTTTTATGTCGGGAACACACTAAATCCTCCCTTCCAGAAATCGGACGTCAGTTTGGTGGCAAAGATCACACAACGGTTATCTTCTCCTACAAAAAAATCTCAAAAATAGTAAAAGAAAACAAAGAGTTACAATCCTCCATACTAGAGATAATTGATCTTATCGAAAAAGGATAAGCTGTTTAAAACATGTTAAAAAAACATAAATAAAACAGTCAAAATAGGTTATACTCAAACGAGTAAATTTTTATCCCACCTTTACTGAAATAAATGCATTTTTAAGAACAACTTCTTCTTAAGACTATACCTTTAAAATTGATAACTTAGCTGTTTTTTCCACATACTTACAGGACCTACTACTACAACTAAGTACTAATATAATTTTTCTCTTATAAAGCTATTATTTAAACATCTATGAACACACCTCAAAAAACAACTTACGACTCCTCCAATATAAAAATTTTAGAAGGATTAGAAGCTGTTCGAAAAAGGCCTGCTATGTATATTGGCGGGACAGGTATCGATGGCTTACATCACTTGATTTTTGAATTGGTTGATAACAGTATAGATGAGGCTATTGCTGGTCATTGTTCGGAGATAGAGGTTATTTTGCATATCAATGGCACAGTGACCGTTTCAGATAATGGGCGTGGAATTCCAGTTGATATGCATTCAGATAGAAATATTTCAGCAGCAGAAGTGGTGATGACCGTTCTTCATGCTGGAGGTAAGTTTGATAAAGACAGTTATAAAGTTTCAGCTGGTTTACATGGTGTGGGGGTATCTGTGGTTAATGCCCTATCAGAAGCTTTAAAGCTTGAAATAAAGAAAGATGGGATAGTTTATAGCCAGGAATATAGCGAAGGAAAACCCACCACAACATTAGATGTTGTTGGAAAAACCAGTTCTTCTGGAACTAAAATAATTTTCAAACCCGACTCAACAATTTTTGAAGATTTAAACTTCCGTTTTGAGATTTTATCTAATCGTCTTCGTGAGCTCGCCTTTTTAAATAAAGGCGTAAAAATACATATTCATGATGAGCGAGACGGCAAAGACAATGATTTTATATTTGAGGGTGGAATACGCTCTTTCATAGAGCATCTAGGGAAAAACAAAAAGACAATTCATCCTGAGCCTATTTACATTGAGCGAACTAAAGATGATTGTGATCTGGAAATGGCTATTCAATACAACGACAGCTATTCCGAAGAAATTTTCACTTTTGTTAATAATGTTAATACCCGAGACGGGGGCACGCACTTAAGTGGTTTTAAATCTGCTTTGACAAGAACTGTTAATAGCTATGCTACTCAGAACAATCTGTTAAAAAATGCTGGGGTAACTCTGACCGGTGATGATGCCCGGGAAGGGCTGATACTAGTGTTAAGCATAAAAATCCCAGATCCGCAATTTGAGGGCCAAACAAAGGGTAAGTTAGGTAATACGGATGTAAAGGGAATCGTCGAACAGATTGTCAACGAAATGTTGGGTCAGTTCTTTGAAGAACAGCCTGATGTAGCTAAAAAGATTATTTCTAAAGTTATAGGTGCTGCTCAAGCTCGAGAGGCCGCAAAAAAAGCTAAAGACCTGGTCCGAAGAAAAAGTGCTTTAGAGGTGAGCGCTCTACCCGGAAAACTGGCAGATTGTTCAGAAAAAGATCCTGCACTTTCTGAAATTTATATCGTAGAGGGAGACTCGGCGGGTGGAACTGCAAAGCAAGGTCGTAATAGAAGGTTCCAAGCTATTTTGCCTATGAGAGGTAAAATACTCAATGTTGAAAAAGCCAGAACGGAAAAAATGATTGCCAGCGAACAAATTCGCACTCTTATCACGGCGTTGGGAACGGGTATCGGAGCCGATTTTAAAATAGAAAACCTTCGATATCACAAAGTTATCATCATGACCGATGCGGATGTTGATGGAGCTCATATTAGAACCTTGCTCCTCACTTTTTTCTTTCGTCAAATGCCACAGTTGATTGAAAAGGGTTATCTTTATATTGCTCAACCCCCGCTTTATAAGGCTAAAAAAGGGAAAAAAGAAAATTATTTAAAGGACGATAAGCTCCTATTTAAATTCTTGATGGAACAAGGTATCGAAAAGCTGGAGATCACCACTCAACAAGAAGGTCATAAAATAACAGGTGTCGAACTAAACCAGCTCATAAACAATTTAAATCGGTTTGAAGAGTGCTTTGTGAGGGTTGTAAAAAACAATATTCCACGGGCTGTTCTAAATGTCCTTGTTGGGATGAATGTGAAAAAAGAGGCCTTTACAAGTCTTGAACAAGCTGTTGGAGTGATAATTCAAATTCTTGATGCTTTGATTGATGTAGAAAGCAAAAAAAGATATGAATATAAATCGAAATATCTAAATGTTCCCATTCGTATTTCAGAGAGCATTGATCTTAATGCTGAAAAAGAGAACCGGTTAAAAGAATTTTTAATAGAAATAAACAGGGAAGACGCTACTGAAGTTTTTGCTAAAACAACCCATGGCAATAAAAAAGTGGACTTAAACTTGGAGCTGAAAGATGTTTGGTTTCAGTTGGAGTTGATCCCTGAGACAATAGAATACCAAATTATAATGTACGGTTCTAATAATGGTCGCGACTTTAAATTAAAGTTTAATATGGAATTTATGGAGTCAGTGATCATCCAGAATATTCTCGATGTCTATGAGCCAATCAGAGAAAGTGACCATCCTCCTTTCGTTTTAAACAATGGTGGGGAAAGTATGACTGTTAACTCGAAGCATGATTTGTTGAAGGCTGTTTTAAATATGGCCAAAAAAGGAATTTACATCCAACGTTATAAAGGTCTTGGTGAAATGAACGCTGAGCAACTCTGGGAAACAACAATGGACCCAGAAGTTAGAATTCTTTTACAAGTCCGGGCTGATGATCTTGTTGCCTCTGAAGAATTGTTCACTGTCTTAATGGGGGAAGAAGTGGAGCCGCGCCGCGAATTTATACAAAAAAATGCTCTGCAAGCCCGGAATGTAGATATTTAAGAGACAGCTCTTTAAAATCACTGCAATAGAATTTAATATCTCCTTTTTGAAATTTATACACTGAAAGGTAGTTGAATGCCGGAAACGATCGAACCGATCAACATAGATGATGAAATGAAAAACTCGTACCTTGATTACGCGATGAGCGTAATCATTGGACGTGCCCTGCCAGATGTTCGAGACGGATTAAAGCCTGTCCATCGCCGCGCCCTTTATGCAATGCATGAAACGGGTAATGTTTGGAACAAGCCCTATAAAAAATCCGCCCGTATTGTTGGTGATGTGATGGGAAAATACCATCCACACGGAGACCAGGCGATTTATGACACGATTGTTCGCCTGGCGCAGGAATTTTCACAAAGACATCCACTTGTAGATGGTCAGGGAAACTTTGGTTCGATAGATGGTGATTCCGCTGCGGCCATGCGTTATACAGAAATCCGCATGGAAGAAATCACCGGAGAACTGCTCCGGGATTTAGAAAAAAATACTGTTCAATTCACTCCCAATTATGATGACTCACTGGAAGAACCATCTGTCTTGCCGGCAAGTTTTCCGCAGTTGCTCGTGAATGGATCATCGGGAATCGCCGTAGGTATGGCAACCAATATTCCACCCCATAATCTGGGAGAGGTTATTGATTCTGCAGTTCACGTTATTGATAATCCCGATTGTACGATTGAAGATCTTGTTGCGCTCATGCCGGGTCCTGATTTTCCCACCAGAGGAATCATACAAGGAAGAAATGGAATATGGTCTGCTTATAAAACCGGCAGAGGAATCATCCGGGTCCGAGGTCGCGCCGAGATTGAGAGTATGGAGAAGGGAGATCGTGAACGCATCATCATCAATGAATTGCCATATCAAGTTAACAAAGCCCGGATGGTAGAGAAGATAGCAGACTTGGTGAGGGACAAGCGATTGGAAGGAATATCAGATCTAAGGGACGAGTCAGACCGGGATGGCATCCGAGTTGTTGTGGAACTGAAAAAGGGCGTAGTGGGACAGGTTGTTTTGAACTCTCTTTATAAAAACACTCAGCTTCAAGATACTTTCGGAGTCATCTTGTTAGCACTGGTAAATCAACAGCCCAGAGTTCTTAACCTGAAAGAGTTTTTTCATCACTTCATTTTATTCCGCAAGGAAGTAGTGACTCGAAGGACAGAGTTTGACTTAAAGAAAGCACGCGAAAAAGAACATATCCTAGAAGGATTAGCCACCGCATTAGATAACCTCGATGCAGTAGTACAACTTATCCGAAATGCTCCAGATCCAGCGACCGCGCGTGAAGGGCTTATGATCGAGTTTGGGTTGTCAGAGATCCAGGCCAAAGCAATTCTTGAAATGCGATTGCAACGCCTAACCGGACTAGAACGTCAAAAGATAATTGAAGACTTGGAAGAAACTCGCAAGCAGATTAAAGAACTGCTAGAGATTCTTGCTCATGAAGAAATTAAGCTCACGATTATTAAAGAAGAGCTGATGGAAATTAAAAATAAATATAGCAATGAACGAAGAACAGAAATCGCCGAGTCGGATGATGGCGATATAGATATTGAAGACCTCATCGCTGATGAAGATACTGTGGTCGTCTATACCCGAAGCGGTTATATCAAGCGGCAAACCCTTGATAATTATCGGGCGCAAAGAAGAGGTGGTAAAGGCATTCGAGGAATGAACCTCAAAGAAGAAGATGTTGTCGAAAAACTTTTTATCGCCTCGACACTGAGTCATCTTCTGGTGTTTACCAGTATCGGAAAAATTCACGCGTTGAGGGTTTATTCCATTCCAGATGTGAGCCGGATCGCTAAAGGAAAATCTATTGCCAATTTATTGCGGCTCCAGCCAGGAGAATCGATAGCCAGCATACTTGCTCTCAGAGAATTTGAAGAAGATAAGTTTGTCATGGTAGCAACAGAGGGCGGCATCGTTAAGAAAACTTCATTGATGGCATATAAAAAACCCCGACAGGGAGGGATTATCGGGCTGACCATCGACGAAGGAGATCGCGTTATCGGCGCAGAGTTGTGCGACGGTAAAAGTGATATTTTACTTGCTACTGAAAAAGGGTACTCCATCCGCTTTAACGAAGAGGAAGTGCGTCCAATCGGCCGAACAGGTAGAGGGGTTCGAGGTATCCGCCTTAAAAAAAATGACCGGGTTGTGGGGGCAGAAATTGTCCATGCCGGTAACAAGCTCCTTACGGTAACTTCAAACGGTTATGGCAAACGAACACCAATGGAAGAGTATCCTCAGCAGGGCCGTGGTGGAATGGGAGTCATGACCATCCGCTGTAATGAAAAAATAGGAACTGTGGTGGGCGTGCAACAAGTGGATGAGGAAGATGAGCTTCTCGTCATCACTTCCGATGGAAATATTGTCCGCATGCGGGTCAGTGAAATATCCCTGATTGGTAGAAATACCCAGGGGGTTCGCTTGGTGGGTACTGGTGAAGACAATCATGTAGTTAGCATTGAAAAACTGGTTGAATAAACCTCTGCCTATGGATGTGACCTCCCCTATTTCAATGTGGTATAAATTGAGGATAGGAACTTTTATTCTGGCGTGGGTTTTTCTAGCTTCTTGTTCGGAGCAAATGGACCCTCTTCTTCAGAGGGCGGATAACGAATGGGTTCAAGGCCGAAACCATAGTGCGATTAAGATGTTCAATGAGGTGCTAAGAAATAATCCCTCTGGCGCAGTGGCGGAAGAAGCCCTGTTCCGCCTTGGTGAAATCCACCACTTTAGTTTGAATAATAATTCGCGGTCCCTATTTTATTTTCAGGAAGTCCTGAAAATAAATCGAAAGGGAGAATTTGGTTATCCCGCCCAAAAATATATTGCAGAAATTGCCGAATTTGGTTTGAAACATTATGACCAAGCCATTATTGAATATCAGAACTTAATCAATAAATACGCCAATAAAAGTGGACATGACGATCATCAATATCGTATAGCAACTATTTATTATAAAAAACAGAATTATGAACAGGCCTTAGTAGAACTAAAAATTTTGCTGGATAATTATCCTAAAAGTTCCAGAGCAGAAGAATCCAAATTTAAAACTATAGAAATTCTTTATACGTTGAGCCGTTGTCCCAAGGCTAGGGAACAATACCGAAAATTTAATCTGGAATATTCAGACAGTCGTTTTAAAGAAGATTTGGATTTTATTGTGGCTTCTTGTTTGGAAGAAGAAGGACACCTGCAAGAAGCTTATAACCAATTTAAGACTCTAGAAGGACATTATATCTATCCCGCCATACTCAAAATGAAACTGAATGGCATTGAGAAAAGGATGAAAAAGCAACGCTGATGCTCGATTTAAAAATCATTCGTGAAAACCCCGAAGCCGTGAAAAACCGTCTCAAACGCCGTGGTAGCGAGTTTAACGAGCTGGATGAATTGATCAAACCTGAAGAAGACCGACGGTTGGCGCTACAAGAATCAGAATCACTAAAAAATAAAAAAAAGAAACTTTCGGCAGCAGTGGGTCAGCTCAAACAAAATGGTGAAGACGCGACCCAACTTATGGAAGAAGTCAAAGTCATCAACACTTCCATAAAAGAGTTGGACGATAAAATCCAGGCACTAGAACAACAGGTGCAGGAAAAACTACTTGGCATCCCAAATACTCCTGAAGACTCCATCCCTGACGGCGCCGATGAAAGCGCCAACAAAATGGTGCGCGAATGGGGAACGAAACCAAAACTTGCATTTAAACTAAAAAATCATGTGGAAATTGGCGAACAACTCGGGCTAATAGATCTAAAAAGAGCAGCAAAAATTTCCGGAGCGCGTTTTGCCGTATACAAAGGACAGGGAGCAGGACTGATACGCGCTTTGATCAATTTCATGATCGATGTGCAAACTCGGGAAAATGGTTACGAAGAATTGTATCCACCATTTCTGGTTAATAAAGAGAGCATGCAGGCGACGGGGCAATTACCGAAATTCGAGGAAGAATTGTTTGCGACGAGAGATGATCCTTTATATCTCATCCCAACAGCAGAGGTTCCTGTTACCAATTTTCATCGTGATGAAATATTAGAAGAAGAGTCGTTACCGATTTGCTATGCCGCCTACACTCCCTGTTTCAGGAGAGAGGCCGGGTCTTATGGTAAAGACACGCAAGGGCTGATCCGGCAACATCAATTCGATAAAGTGGAATTGGTCAAGTTTAGTCGGCCTGAGGATTCGGCCGCAGAGCTTGAAGCCTTGGTCGAAAATGCCGAATCTATTCTTAAAAAACTCAATTTGCATTACCGGGTGATGGAACTATGTGCTGGTGACTTGGGTTTCTCGGCCGCTAAAACTTATGACCTAGAAGTGTGGCTACCTAGTCAGAAGACTTATCGTGAGATTTCATCTTGCAGTAGTTTTACCGATTATCAGGCGCGAAGAGCGCGCATTCGTTGTAAAAAACGCACAGGCGGTAAACCAGAATTTGTACATACCCTGAACGGTTCAGGTCTGGCAGCGGGTAGATTGTTTGTGGCCCTGCTCGAAAATTATCAGCAGGAAGACGGAACGGTAGTGGTGCCAGAAGCTTTGCGGCCATATATGCACGGGCAGGAAGTTTTGAAGCTATAAAGTATTGACTTAAAGCTTTAAACAGACTCTTGACATTTCCCTGCAAGTAGATAAATATAGCCGAGTTCACAATATTCAGGAGGGATGGCCGAGTGGTTTAAGGCGGCGGTCTTGAAAACCGTTGTACGAAAGTACCGTGGGTTCGAATCCTACTCCCTCCGCCACTCCCATTTTCAGTGAGGAGCAAATTTGGCAAGAGCTTGGAAGGTTTCTGATTCGCTTGGGTGGGATAAAGAAACATCGATTTGTTAGTAGAGGTAGATAAAATAATTATATAAAACGGAGAGGTGGCTGAGTGGCTGAAGGCGCGCGCCTGCTAAGTGTGTGTAGGTTTACCCCTACCGAGGGTTCGAATCCCTCCCTCTCCGCCATTTTTGAAAGTAAAAACTTTGATAAATTTTAAAAAATACATAGTCGTGTTGGCCTTTGCTATTTTGGCGGGCTGTACCTACGAAAGCAAGAAAGATGTTGCCGGCTTGAAAAAAACGGATATCAGCAAATTGAATGTTTCTCAGTTTGAAGGGTCCCGGTCCAAGACACCGCAAGTTGAAGCTGACTTGAATATTCAGGCAGTCGACAATGAAAACCACCCAAGTGTTCAGGAAGCGGTAAGAGTCGAACGAGCAATTGTTTTGCCTAAAGAGGCTGATGGCAAATGGAAAGCGGTCAAGCTTCTGATCAAAAATAAGAAAAATGAAGCACGTAACCAAATGAAAACCATCACCCTAGGTTCCAGTTTTATATTGGAAGATTCAGAAATCAAGGTGACCGTAGGTCCATTTTTGCCCAATTTTGTGATGAGCAAGAAAGCGTATACATCCAGCGGAAATGAATTGACCAATCCTGCTGTGCAATTAGTGGTTGAACAAAATGGCAAGACCCTTTATACAGGGTGGGCATTCGCGAAATATCCTACGATGTACGCGTTCGAGCACGAAGATTTTGCTCTGCAGTTGATGGATTACATACCAATTGATGTATCCTGATCTACATGACAGAAAAAGCGATTGTTACCCGCAAAAGAGGTACTCCGCTTAAAACCTAATTTATGCGCCCATGGCTCAGCTGGATAGAGCGACGGTTTGCGGAACCGTAGGTCGCAGGTTCGAGTCCTGCTGGGCGCACCATTACCTGTGCGGGGGTGAGTTTTATTAAAACTCATCCCTGCTCTTGGTTATGGAGTTACTCCTCTCAGCCCACCATGTTTTTGGTCGTCAGAATCCCCTTATATAAAAGATAATTTTTTCTTAAAGAATATTCCCAGAAGGGATGTCAATACGTCCTTTAGTTATATGCAATAACCAGATAGAATAGGTTGTATATTAAAAATTCCAACCTTGAGGGATCAGAGTTAATGACTAATAGAGAAAAAAGGCCGAAAATGGTCTTTCGCAAGTTCTTGGAAGATAACCAAAAGAAAATGGACGATTATATGACCCATTCGGAAAACGCAGAAAAATACGAGCGGGAACCTTGGATGTTAGGGTCCGACCCCGAAAAAGTCGTAACCCCAGAAACCATTGTTGAAATGAATCAACTAGGAGACGGTTAGGATAATTTTTCGTCTGTCACCGACTCAAAAAGCCAGAGCTTTTAATTGAGAAATGGGTTTAAAATAATTCTCAATTTAATGACCGTTGCTTGGTTATTGGGAGTGGCAATGATCTCTTTTTATTCGACTGTAATCGGGACGGGAGTCTATATAAGTGGGGCTATAGTCGGGTTAACATGAACAGTGTGGTATTTCATGGATTAAGTAGAATTAACCTTGAAACTTGTGGCGGATAAAACTAAAATACAACACGCTTAGATTCTGGTCGGGACCAACGTCGAATAAGCGGACGTGTTCTCGGCCTTTTTTTGTTAGAATACCTCTTAACGGGGGAGGAAATTGAGTATATTACCAAGATAAATTATTTTTTAGTCAGCGGGGCCATTGCTCGCTGGTCTTGCGCCTACCAGGAGAGGTGGCCGAGCGGTTGAAGGCGCACGCTTGGAAAGCGTGTGTAGGTTTACCCCTACCGAGGGTTCGAATCCCTCCCTCTCCGCCACCATTAGCAATGGAGGCAGATGAAAATTGCTTGGTGAGTCGAGAAAACGACAGGGCGCAGGATACAGATACTTCAAGTTACCAGCGGAGGTTTTCCGCTTGAAAATATTTGGCAGTTTTGTTGGGCCTTACGCAACGTAGCTTTGTGAAATCCGTCAGATCCGGAAGGAAGCAGCGGTAGCAAAATACTATGTGTGCTGTGAGATCCCCAACAATTCTGCCTTTTAAGTTACAATCCATCTAACTGGGGAATCACCTCAGCCATCAACTCTTCAATCCTCGACCTGCTGAAATAAATGGACTTTCAGGTTACAGCCCGAAAATGGCGCCCCCAGAAATTTAGTGAATTGATTGGGCAGGAACATATTGTCCGAACTCTTTCCAATGCTATTGAGTTGAATCGTGTTTCGCATGCGTTCTTGTTTTCTGGAACACGTGGTGTTGGAAAAACCACCACGGCGCGGATTCTTGCGCGTGTTCTCAATTGCGAAAAAGGACCTACTATAGAACCGTGCGGCACTTGCAGTTTGTGTATGGAAATTACACAAGGTAACTGCATCGACGTTCAGGAAATTGATGGTGCCTCCAATAATAAGGTGGAAGAAGTGCGCGATCTCATTAATAACGTGCAATACGCCACATCTTCTGCCCGTTACAAAGTTTATATAATCGATGAAGTTCACATGCTTTCAAAAAGTGCTTTCAATGCTCTATTGAAAACACTGGAAGAACCCCCTCCTCGCGTAATTTTTATTTTTGCTACCACTGAGTTGATTAAAATTCCCGAAACGATCCTTTCCCGTTGTCAGTGTTTTGAGTTTAAAGCACTGTCCAATGCCCAGATCACAAAACAGCTGGAACTAATTTGTGGGCAGGAAGAAATTCAAATAGACATAAAAGGGTTGGTTGAAATCTCTAAAGTTGGTGCGGGCAGTATGCGTGACGCACAAAGTCTGCTGGACCAGGTGATTGCCTACAGCGGCAAAAAAATTGATACAGATTCGGTTGAGTCGGTGCTCGGTATTGTCGGAGGAACGACTTTGGAACTTTTCGCCGAGCGCCTTATAAAACGGGAACCGGCTGAACTGATCGCTCTGGTTCAGGAAATTGCCAATCAGGGTAAAGACCTCGGCCTGTTTTGCCGTAGCATGATGGAGTATTTGAGAAACCTTTTGATGGTTAAAGTTTCTCGCAACCCAGAAAATTTATTGAATACGCATACCTGTGACCTGAGTGTTTTGAAAAAACAAGCAGAAGGGTTCAATGCTGACGAGTTGCAACAAATGTTCACCATTCTTACCCGCGCAGAAACAGAAATGAAACGAAGTTCATTGGGACAAATGGTTTTTGAAATGGCTATACTAAGACTCACCGAAACTCGGTCTTTTAAAAGTATTGATGACCTCATCCATAAAATCAATCAGGCAGAAGTTGAGGTTCAGCCAGCCCAGTCGGCTGTGCCGATACCCGTTGCTCCAATACCAGGAAGTCTCTTCAACTCATCTATAAGGTCTGTAACAGCGGTTGGTCTTTTCACGACG
>CAJQRI010000059.1 GCA_905612265.1 uncultured Nitrospinota bacterium
GGCCAGGTTATACCAGAAAAAGTTCCTCAATTTTAGACCGTCTTCAAAGCGAAGATAACCTTTAGTGCTACTGAATTTATATTTTTTAGGGGTGTAAAGGCAGTTTTTCCCCAATGGGGCATAACCGAAGTCAGAATGGTCAAGGATGAGTAAAGGCTTGTCAAAAATATAACCAATGTCGGCACAACCCGAAGGTGCTAATGACACCATAAAATTACAATGTGCCATAAGAAAAATATCGAGAAAATCACTTTGGTGTCCAGAATAAGGATAATCTATCATTTTGTTGTGAGAAAAGTTAATGGGCTTGTTTACAACTGAGCCAACCCTGACAATTGTGAAACCTTTTTCTATAAGATACTTTGATGTTTCTATGAGATTGTCAATGTCCGTATTACGTGAGTCGTGGTAATCCAAATTCAAGTCGGGCAAATACTGCTTCATGTAGCTGCTGTCTCTGGCAAAAATGCAAACATACTCATCTTTATCAAAGTCCACGTTCATCCTCTTAAGAAGTTTGCGACCTTTTTCGATTTCATCAGCCGTGAAATAAACTGAGGGCTTTGCATTGTTAAATTCATAATATTCGTTAGAGTTACCGGGTAAACCCTGATAAAATGGTGTCCTTTTGAGTATGGGGAGCATTCGCTCAAACAACACAGATAAGGCTCTACTCTCGCATATAGGCATAACCCTTTTCCACATGGTCAATAATTGTTGGTTTGCAACCTGCGTGGGATCGCACAAAAAACAATAAAATGGGCCATCGGGGTAGATGCCCAATTGCCGTCGCCTTAGAAACAAGTCAGTATTCCATGAAAAGTGGCCAAGTCTCTCTGAGTGCAATTTGCCGACCTTTAGCCAAAAAACCGGCTTCAAAATCCAAAGAATTAGAATCAATGGAACCGCGCAGAACATGGCCAGAAAACGTAACCCCACAGACATATACGCCAAGTATAGTAAAGCGTTGTAGTCCCTTTTCTTAAATGTTGACACAAACGTGTCCCATCCTTTTTTGCTGAACATTCTTATGTTTTGACCTTTCTTGTTTTTGAAGAGTAATTGGTCAGGCTGTATTTTTCTCTGAAATCTGTCTGGCTGGAGTAGGAGAATGATACATGATATTGCTGTGGTCAACAATAGTGTGTATTGTGTTTCGCCCAGTTCGTAAACCCTCCTTTTAATATAGGAGACTGCCACCATGCATATGGATATTATTATTTCCTCCTTGCCGAGTTCAAAGAAGGTATATGTTCTCTGCATTCAAGCCATCTTTGCCTAAGGGCCAGTTCCAACTTATTTAGACATTGCTCTTTTTATGGAATATAATTCTTCTTTAGAAGGTGAGCCTTAATAAAATTCAGCTTGGGATCGTTACGCCTTCGAGGTTTTAACCCCATTGAATAATACTCGGCTATAAAAAAGAGGTAATAATTATTTAGTGCAACCTATAGTAACCCGTAGGTGAAACAGCATTTTTAGAATACAGGAATATGGGAAGAGAAGTTGGCTTGGGTTTGTTGGCCTTTATGCATTATAAATTATATTGCAGAACATACTTTTAAAATGATGCCTTTTCGACCGACGAAGTAACGAATTGATATGTTAGGTTTCAAAAAACTCTGGTCCATGCTCGTTCCTGCTCAGCGACGCTTTGGGGTATTGCTGTTGGGGCTCATGCTAATTGGAATGATGCTCGAGACATTGGGTGTAGGTGCTGTTATTCCTATATTGTCACTGATGGATAAGAGCAACCCGGCCGAAAAATATCCTGTTTTAGTGCCTTGGCTAGACTTTTTGGGAAACCCCAGCCATGAACAATTAGTCGTTTTTGCTATGACTGCTCTGGTCGGGATTTATACTGTAAAGGTCTTGTTTCTGGTCTTTCTCACTTGGTTACAGGCGCGGTTTACATATGGGATTAAATCAGATTTTTCTTTACGGCTTTTTTCCGGTTATCTGAGACAACCTTATACCTTTCATCTGCAACGCAATTCAGCGGAATTGACACGAAATACCCTTAATCAGGTAGGTGAAATGACCGGTGCTATTCAGTCGGGCATGTTGATAGTGGCAGAATCTCTGGTTTGTCTGGGGATTTTGGCATTGATGCTTTTCGTAGAGCCGGTGAGTGCATTGTTGGTGACAAGTATCTTAGGTCTGGTCAGTTGGGCAGGGTATCGCTTTACAAAAGGCCGCGTTAAACGCTGGGGCGAAAAATATCAGGATCATGAAATGCTACGTTTCCAGTATTTACGAGAGGGGCTTGGTGCTGCAAAGGATATTAAGCTGTTGGGGCGCGAAAAAAACTTTATAGATCAGTATCAGTCAAATAATTTAGGCAGCGCGAAGATGAGCAGATACAATATTACTCTGGCGGCATTACCTCGTTTCTGGTTGGAGCTCGTGGGGATCACTGGAATAGCCGCAATTGTGCTTCTTATGATTGCCCAGGGTAAACCTATGGAATCTTTGATGCCTGCTATAGGGCTTTTTGCTGCAGCTGCCTTTCGTCTCATGCCTTCGGCTAACCGGCTACTTACTGCTTTTCAGAATTTGCGTTTTTCATCGGCGGCATTTGACAACTTGCACCGAGAATTTTGTTTGTTTGAGGAGGCCAAGCCTCTGAGTAAATATTCGCCGCTACCCTTCAAAAAGACTTTGGTTCTTGAGGGCATCAACTATCGCTACTCATCTAAAGAGGATTTGGTCCTGAAAGAGATCAGCTTCTCTTTTAGGCAGGGAAAAACAGTGGGTTTCATTGGTAGTACCGGTGCGGGTAAGAGTACTTTGGTGGACATTATTTTGGGTCTGCTCAAGCCGGTCTCTGGTTCTGTGAGCATCGATGGTGTGGATATCCAAACCAACCTCCGAGGTTGGCAAGACAATGTGGGTTATGTTCCGCAGTCCATCTTTCTTACTGATGATACGATTCGACGTAACATAGCTTTTGGTTTGTCCGGAGATAAAATAGATGAGGCTGCTGTTTGGAGCTCCATCCGTGCTGCGCAACTGGAGCAATTCATTAATGACTTACCTCAAGGTCTGGATACGGTGATTGGAGAGTTTGGTGTTCGTCTCTCTGGCGGTCAGCGCCAGCGCATTGGAATCGCTAGGGCGCTGTATCATGACCCTTCGGTGCTTGTTCTGGATGAGGCTACTAGCGCACTCGATACTGCTACTGAAGTTGACTTCATGAAGGCAGTGGGAGCTCTAAAGGGGGATAAAACTTTGATCATAGTGGCCCACAGGCTGAGTACCGTTGAGTGCTGCGACTATCTATACAGAATCACAAGTGGGAGGATAGCGGAAGAGGGGCAGCCGGCACTTTTATTAAGTAAAAAAGCATAACCCCCTCCCCATCAAATAACTATGAGAATACTTGTTACAGGTGCTAATGGGTCCATAGGTTCCCATCTTATCGAGGCACTGGTTATGATGATGTGCGTGCCTTGGTGTTTTATAACACTTTTAGTTCCTGGGGCTGGTTGGGCTATTGCAAAAAAAATATAAGTTAGAGGTGCTCCAAACGGGTACCTTCAGGGTAGTAAAAGAAAGGTCGTGATGTCTCAAAATTCCTTTTCAAACCTCTCCCTCCCGATTGTTTGTGTGCAGGGTTTGGGTTTTGTTGGCTCTGCCATGGCTGTATCTGTTGCTTCAGCGCGCGATGCAAATGGATTGCCGATTTTCAATGTTTTTGGTGTGGATCTGCCGATCCCGAGTGGCCTTGCAGCCGTCGCGTCTCTCAATAAAGGTTGTTTTCCAAGTGTTACCACCGATGCGAAGTTGAGGACGGCGACTGAATTGGCGCATGATAACCGCAACCTCGTTGCAACTATTGACGAGTCAGTATATGGCTTGGCCGAGGTTATTGTCTGTGATATTAACTTGGATCTTGATGGAGACAAGCACTCACCTGATGTAAACTTTGATGGTTTTGAAGCTGGCATTCGTGCCATCGGGAGAAATATGCGTCCAGGAACTTTAGTTCTTATTGAGACTACTGTTCCTCCTGGAACCTGCGCCGAGGTGGTTGCACCTGCGCTAGTCGATGAGTTAGGTCGCCGTGACGAAGATCCTGATTCTTTTTTGCTAGCACATTCATTTGAACGTGTAATGCCGGGAGCTGACTACTTTGATTCCATTGTTAATTTTTGGCGTGTTTTTGCTGGTCATACTCCGAAGGCGGCAACAGCATGTCGAGAATTTTTGGAAAAGGTAGTCAACACAAAAGACTTTCCGATGACAGAACTTGGCTCTACCACTGCTTCTGAAATGACAAAGGTAATGGAAAATAGTTATCGTGCGGTTAATATAGCTTTTATTGAAGAATGGGCACGTTTTGCCGAAGCAGTTAAAGTGGACTTGTTCGAGGTGGTTGGCGCGATCCGCAAACGCCCAACCCACTCTAATATCATGCAACCTGGTTTTGGCGTAGGTGGCTACTGTTTGACCAAAGACCCACTCTTCGCAAAAATCGCAGCTCAACGTTTGTTTGATCGTAAGGATTTATCTTTCCCCTTCTGCGAACATGCAGTTGCGGTTAACGATGAGATGCCACTGGCCAGTTTGCAACGTTTAGATGGAATGCTTGGGGGACTTAGGGGCAAACGTATTGCTCTTTTTGGTGTCAGTTATAGGCAAGATGTAGGCGATACCCGATTTTCACCAGCCGAAATTTTTATTCATGCTGCCCGTGATAGAGGTGCTATCGTTAAGGCCCATGACCCCCTGATTGTGAAATGGGAGGAATTGGGGCTAGAGTTGGACCCCGTGCCGCCAATTGCTTCTTCTGTAGATGCTGCTGTCTTTGCCGTTCCCCATCGAGAATACCGCGAGATGAATGTTGTAGCTTGGGCTGATGGCGCTAAACTCGCTGTTTTAGATGCTCATAACGTGCTTAATACCAAACAACGTGATGAACTCCGTTCTGCGGGTTGTTTGGTTGAATCAATTGGAATAGGAGTATAGCCCCGTGCCGAAGACCCTGATTATAGGAGGCGCTGGATTTATCGGAGCCCATGTTGCGCGAGCGCTTGCTGCGGAAGGTGGGTTAGTTGATATTCTCGACAATTTCTCGCGAGCTGTTCGAGATCCTTTTCTTCAGAAAATTGAGGGTAGGCCGGGCATACGTCTGATCGATGCTGATATATTGGACCCGATGACTCCTTCACTTTTGGGCCTTGATTATAAGGTCATCTATCAGTTTGCCGCTATCATTGGTGTGCGCCATGTTTTGGAGCGGCCTTACGAAGTGCTGGAAAAAAATGTTGCGATTCAAGCCAATTCTATAGAGTTTGCAAAACGTCAGAGGGCTCTTAACCGGTTTGTATTTGCTTCCACCTCTGAGGTCTATTCAGGTGCATTAATGCATATGGATTTGCAAATACCAACTCCGGAACATGTTCCTATAGCATTGCCAAATTTAGAACACCCGCGTACTTCCTACATGCTTTCCAAAATATATGGTGAAGCAATGTGTCAGCAGTCTGGTCTCCCGTTTACAATTGTGCGGCCGCATAATGTTTATGGACCTCGGATGGGACTTGTTCATGTGCTGCCTGAGCTGATGAAAAAAGCGCGTACGCTTCCACAAGGTGGGATTCTTGAAGTTGCTTCTGTCGATCATCGCCGGGCTTTTTGCTATGTGGATGATGCTGTACAGACATTGCGACATCTTGTGGCTGAGCCAAAAGGAGTCAGCGGGACATTCAATTTAGGGAATCAGGAACAGGAGTTATCCATTGGCGAGGTTGCACGCATCGTTCTACGTACGATGGGTCGTGCAGACTTGAATATTGTGCCTCTGCCGGAAACACCAGGTTCTCCTTCCCGA
>CAJQRI010000060.1 GCA_905612265.1 uncultured Nitrospinota bacterium
TAATGAAAGGTACGACGTCATTGTTCATTTTGCAGCTTTAATGGCTGACAATGATGAGTTACCTACTTCAGCATTCAACAGAGTTAATGTAGAAGGGACAAGAAACCTAATACTAGCCATCAAAAATTGCGGAGTCAGGCAATTTATTCAGATATCCACTGTTGGTATATATGGGGCTACAAAAAAACTCCAGTATTAGAAGAGTCCAAATATGGTAGCGAGCTATCAGCTTACGAAACTTCAAAGGTTAATGCTGAAATCATGTGCAAAGAATTATGCTTTAAGCTTGATATTCCATTAACTATCTTGCGCCTTGGTTTGATGTATGGAGAAGGAATGAAATATGGATGGACAGATGTAATCAGTTCAATTAAGAAAGGGCAAATGAAAATAATTGGTGATGGAAAACCTTTAATCCAATTGTCATATGTTCATGATATTATTCGGGGCATTTATTATTCTATGGGAAATCAAAGCGCATTTGGTGAAACTATTAACCTTTGCGGGGGTGATGTTTGTTCAATATCTGAGGTATTCAATAAAATGGCAGACATTCTTAAGGTAGCTCACCCCGGAAAAGTTCCATATAAACCATTGTACTTATTATCGCTTGGACTAATTCATTTCCCGAAATTTTTAAAGTCGAAAAGAATAAAATTAATCACACCACATAGAATACGTTTTTTCAAAGAAAACCATGTTTATGGTATTGCGAAGGCAAGGCAAGTTATAAACTTCTTTCCTGATCACGATTTAAATTCTGGCTTGCGAAGAATGATCAGTAACTGTTGATACTGTGTAAAATATTTTTTGTTTTATAATTTCTTTATCCTTAAAGTGACATGATGAATAAAAAGAACAAAGGCATTTCCATAGTGTTACCAGTCTTTAATGAAGAAGTCATTTTAAAGGAGCTTCATCAAAAATTATCCGAAGTTATTTCAAAACGTTCGGAACAATTTGAAATAATTTTTGTTAATGATGGTAGTGTCGACAAGTCCTTGGCGATACTTCTGAGTATAAGGAAAGAAGATAATAGAGTTTGTATTCTAGATTTTGCTCGAAATTTTGGGCATCAGGTTGCATTAAATGCGGGGTTAAGAGAAGCAAAGGGGGATGCGGTAATTTTAATGGATTCTGACTTGGAGGATTCTCCGGAAGGTATTCTCAAGTTCCTTGAACAGTGGGACCTTGGTTATGAGGTTGTTTACGCAATAAGGAAAAAGCGGCAAGTTTCTTGGTTGAAATCTCTCTTTTTTAAATTGTTCCATAAGTTTAATAACAGGTTATCCACTATTAATATGGAAGCAGCGGGTATTTTTAGCTTAATGGATCGCACGGTGGTAAATGAAATGATAAGTATCAATGAGCATAACCCCTATTTACCTGGACTAAGAAGTTGGGTTGGCTTTAAGCAAATTGGAATAGAGCTTGATAGGGGCGGGCGCTACGATTTATCTCCGCGGGTAAGTATACCCCAGCTGTATAAGCTCGCATTTGATAGCTTTACCTCATTTTCTGGCAACCTTCTTTCCTTGCCGATTATTATCGGGTTTGTGTTTTTTACTATAAGCATTTTTTCTTTAATAGTGATTGTGATCTTAAAAATGTTTTATGGCGTAGGGCCTTGGGGATGGGCATCTTTAGCTAGTATTATTCTTTTTCTTTCGGGAATTCAGTTCGCATTCATAGGTCTACTTGGAGAATATATTTCGCGCATTATGGAAGAGGTTAAAGGGCGACCCTTATATATTATCCGGAAAAAATACATGCAGGATAATTGATAAACTACAAAAAAATATCCCTTAAATATTTGTAGTTTTTATTGAGGGATTAAGCTGGTAAGGAGGCTAATGCTCATTGGTTTGGAAATCGATGCTATGAAAAGAATCTATTTACAAATTTCCAAGCATATTTCGGACGATAGTAATATGACACGAATGCTTTTTCTTTTAAGTTTAGTAACTGCTGAGG
Source organism: uncultured Nitrospinota bacterium (assembly GCA_905612265.1). GTDB lineage: Bacteria > Nitrospinota > Nitrospinia > Nitrospinales > VA-1 > LS-NOB. The sequence goes on from CAJQRI010000060.1 coordinate 1,975, forward strand.
TGTTATATTTTTATTTTCAACAACTGGCGTATAACAATCAAACTTCTCCCAGTCCGTTTCTATGAGTTTATCTTTATTACGCTCATATTCCAATGTTCCCGGAAATGGGGTATTAATGAAAAATTGCGCTACAAAAGTATCTAGCCATTTAGAGTATTCAATTGTTTTCTCAATAGTTTCAATAGTTTCACCTTCCAAACCTAATACATAGAAAGCCGTAATTCTTATTCCAAGCTTATGAGCATGATCAACCATTTTCTTTTGACAGTCTGGATCAATAAGTCTGCGGTTTACATTATCTAGTATCTGGGTGTCAGAAGATTCTATTCCCACATTAATAACTCTACAGCCAGCCTCATAAAAAGTGTCTAATAAATCTTCATTGAGACAATCAAGCCTAGTTTCACAGGCCCATTTAATTTTTAAATTCTTTTGAATTATACTTTCCGCTATTTGCTTAGCCCTTTTTTTATTCCCAGAAAAAAGAGGGTCTCGGAATAGCATCCCCCTCATATTATATTTTTCAACGAGGTATTCAATCTCTCCAATGACATTTTCAACAGATCGATTTTGATATTTATAAAAGACAGGGTATGGACAGTATTCACAACTATATACGCATCCTCTGCTCGATAATACTGGGAAGAAAGGCTTTTCCTTCAGAACAGGTAAGTATGAAAATTTCTTATGAGGAAATATATCCCAATTTGGAAATATTAATGAATCTAAGTCCGAAATGGGGTTGCTTTCAACAAACCCTTCTGGTTGGTATCCTTTTGCGATACGATCGCATATTTCTTCAGGTTCCCCTTTAATTACTGCATCACAATAGGGTAAGAATAACTCTGACTTGAAACTTGCAAAAACCCCAATAAAATAAACTTTAACCCCTGTTGCCTTAACTTTTTTAGCCCACTCAATTTCGTTTCGGTAATCTACCATTGAAGAGGAAATA
>CAJQRI010000061.1 GCA_905612265.1 uncultured Nitrospinota bacterium
ACTACACCAATATTGCACAAGGACAGTGGACTTATGAAGTTGCAAGGGACTGCCCAAGTGGGTCTTGTGTCACCGAACAAATTCAAAAATTTTCAGATATTTTGGCTGACTCTTCCTTACCTATACAGCAAAGAAAAGACGCACTTAAATATCTGGTGCACATTGTCGGGGACGTGTATCAACCCCTGCATCTAGGGAATAAAAAAGATCGTGGCGGGATAACGCTCCGCTTTCCTTTAATAAGAAGAAAGTGGTCAGTCTGCAGTATTTATGGGATGGAGGGTTGATCGATTGGCAGGGGTATCTGTTAAAGTACGCGACGAGATTGAACGGAAGGGTCTTAGAGAGCGAAATTTTTAGCTGGAATCTGTCGGCAGTTGCTGATTGGGCCAACGATTCCAGAAGCATGACTTTAAAATCAGCCTATAATGTTGAAAAGAAAAGTTTGAGCAAAGCTTATATTGAAAGAGGCCAGGAGATCATTGACTTCCGGCTAACACAGGCAGGAGTTCGGCTTGCGCACTTGTTGAATACAATATTAACGATTAAGTAGTGGAGGGAGTCTTGCCAGAAAAAAATCCGATTTACTTCAAACAATTATTATCCGGGGTCGATTTGGGAACCCAGGACCCCTCGGCGCGTTCGATGGCCAACTTTATATACTTGATCGGAGATCGGGAAACCGGCGAATGCGTGGTGGTCGACCCGGCGTGGGATATTGATGGGGTTCTCAAAGTTGTGGAAGAAGACGGCATGAAGTTGACCGGTGCGTTGGTGACTCATTACCACCCCGACCATGTTGGAGGTGAAATTTTTGGCATTGAAATTACAGGACTGGCTGAATTGATGGAAAAAAACCCTGTACCGGTCTATGTGAACAAACATGAAGCGGAAGGGTTGAAGCAGGTCACGGGAATATCCATGTCCGACATGAAGCAGGTGGATGGAGAGGACAAACTTAAAGTGGGTTCCGTGGAGATCAGCTTTTTGCACACCCCGGGGCATACTCCTGGGTCTCAGTGTTTTCGGGTGGCCGATAGCCTTGTCGCTGGTGATACGCTTTTTTTACAGGGGTGCGGGAGAGTGGATTTGCCCGGAGGAAACAGTGAAGAACTATTCCATACCCTGACCCGACGTTTATCAAAAATTGAAGATCATATTACGTTATATCCAGGACATAATTATGGCGGAAAGCCTTTTGGCGAGATGGGAGACGTTCGCCAATCAAACTCTCACCTCCAAATTCAACGCCTCGAAGATTGGTTGGCAATCATGGGTGGGTGAGTTAAAAAGCTGAAGGTTTGCTTTTATAGTGTTGCCTATTTTTGTGAAAGCCGAAAAGCTGGTTTTTCAGGACAGATATGAAACCATGTTTTTTATTCTTTTATGAGGGTTGCAACTTCCAGATAAATAGAATAAATTCAGCCTGCTTAACCTTTACGATCAAGGAGGTCAGATGAGATCCATTTTATCAATGTTTTCGAAATCCCCGTTCAAGCCTCTTGCAAGTCATATGGGCAAGGTTCGTTCCTGTGTGGAGCAAATCAAGCCTCTTTTTGACGCGATGGAAAACAAGGACTACGATTCGCTTCAAAAAATTTCAGAATTGATTGTGAAGCTGGAGCATGAGGCTGACATGATCAAGGACGATATTCGCACTCATATGCGGCAAATCATGTTTCTTCCAGTTGATAAAAAAGATTTCATGCATCTCCTTTCTGCACAGGATGACATTGCAGACTCAGTGGAAGATTTGGCGGTTTTACTGCGTATCAAAAATCTAGATACGCCAGATGTAATCAAGCCGGCTTTGCATGAGTTGGTGAATCATGTTGTCGATACGGCATATATGGGTTGCGACCTGATTTCCGAGTTGGAAGCTTTATTGGAGGCTTCTTTCGGTGGTGCGGAAGCGGAAAAAGTAGAAAAGGCGACTCAGGAACTCGGAACTGCAGAATGGGAAGCCGACCGCAAGCAGTTTAAGTTGGCCCAAAAGTTATTTGGAATAGGCAATGATCTGGGTTCTGCAGATTTGTTGCTTTGGAATGAAGTGATTAAAAAACTTGGAGCTGTTGCAGACAAGACAGAACAAATTGGTAAAACTCTCAGGATATTCCTTTCTTAATAATTCTATTGCCCTTTAACTTTTTTTCAATCTCGGCAAGGAGCCTAGTTTGGATTTAGATACCTTCCTGCTTTCATTCGCGGTGATCGCTTGTATATATATGGCCTGTAACATAGGGGCCAATGATGTTGCTAACGCAATGGGTACCAGCGTAGGCTCGAAGGCATTGACCTTTAAGCAAGCGATCATGATCGCTGCTGTGGCTGAATTCATAGGGGCATTTTTTGTCGGAGGGCATGTTTCCGACACCATTCGCAAGGGGATGCTCGATCCAACCATTTTTGAGGCGGTTCCTTATCATTTAGTTTACGGAATGATATCTGCCTTACTTGCGGCAGCACTTTGGTTACATATTGCCAGTTATCTGGGGTGGCCAGTTTCCACAACTCATTCTATCGTGGGAGGTGTTGTGGGATTTGGCATTATTGCCGGAGGTATGGATGTTATTAGCTGGGGAAAAATCGGCCAAGTGGTTTTGAGCTGGGTGGTTTCACCAGTTATGGGTGGTTTAGTTGCTTTTCTGGTTTTTAAATTTATAAATAAAAATGTTTTCAGCAAACGCACACCGTTAGCATATGCTAAAAACCTGCTTCCTTATATGGTGTTTGTTGTATTTGTGATCCTTACCAATGCCATGGTTTATAAGGGACTGAAAAACCTTCATCTGGATCTTTCCTTTATTAACTCTCTAGTGCTTTCACTTTTGGTGGGGAGTCTGGCATTTGTAGTTACAAAATTCCTTGCAAAAAAAATACCTTACAACGCTAGTTGGGACTTGCAAAAACAGTTTCATGAAACAGAAAATGTATTTAAATATTTGCAGATTTTAACTGCATTTTATGTGGCTTTTGCTCATGGTTCCAACGATGTCGCCAATGCGGTGGGTCCCTTGGCCGCCGTGGTTGCAATTCTTAAGGATGGACAAGTTAACATGCAGGTGGTTATGCCGACCTGGATATTGGCAATGGGTGGCGGGTTTATCGTTTTCGGATTATTGATTTGGGGTGCCAAGGTTATGGCAACTATTGGAGAAAAGATTACCGAACTCACTCCTTCGAGGGGATTTGCTGCCACATTTGGTGCCGCAACGGTGGTATTAATTTGTTCTAAAATGGGTCTGCCGATTTCGACCACGCATACATTGGTGGGGTCGGTGATCGGAGTGGGGTTGGCCAGGGGATTAGCAACTCTGAATTTTGATATTATTAAAATGATTGCGATTTCCTGGATATCAACCATTCCATTTACAGCCATAATCTCTATGCTGTGTTACAAAATATTTTTGGTCTTTTTGCCGTAGGCAACCTAGTCAACTAAAGAACGGTAAAATAAAAAACCCCCTAGCCTTAAGGCCAAGGGGTTTTTTTGGAACATAAAAAATCCCAAATTAATTGAAGTTTTGTTTTTTCAGGTGTTCCGGTAGAGTCCACTCCAGTGCATCTATATCTGGATTGTAATGAGCTAAAGCGCCACAAAAAGAGCAGTACTCTATTCCTACATCGTAGTCCAGGGTGACAGTGCTGGCCCTGTGCTCACAGAACTTCTTTTTCACCGGGGAGTCGTCACCCTTGTCTTGAAACCAACCTTTAGATATTGTTAAGTCTTCCATTAAGCATCTCCTTGTTCTTGGGCGTTCAAAGATCACTGTCACTTCTTAACTTCGATAGTGTCTCTTATGTTTAAATACAATTCAAGCAAAAAAATATATCTTTTGTGAGTTTATATTATCCCGGTTTGTGATGTATTTTTATTGACAGAATAGTCGAAAATAGTGTCTCAGAAAAGAGGCGGCAAAGAAATGGTTTATCCGGTTGGCTGAAGAAGAACCTGGCTGACGTCTTCAAATTGAGACTCTACTTGCAACTGTCCCAATTGTGCAAACTTTGAGGTGGATTACTGTTGATTATTGTTGCGGTACTGTCAATGCTGTTGATTTTTAGGGGATTTTTGTGGTTTCGCGAAAAATTCAGATCTGAGTAAGGGAAATATTTTATAGTATGTGCCCTCTTTTACAGGGCATGAGGGTTCTAAAGTGGTGAAATATTTTTATCGTGATTTAGGAAGGGTCGATTCTCCTCTTATGATTTTTGCAGTGGAGAACCTAGTGGCTTATAATCGCTACATGTCTTTTTCTGGTCGAAATAAAACACTGCGGGTATTTCTTTATTTGTTTTTATTTTTAATCAGTTTTTTGGTTTTTGATTCTATAACAGTGGTGGCAACGGTTTTGTTTGCAGTGGCCGTACTAGACTATTTTTTGCGTAAATCTCACCAGAAACAGAGTCTTTGATTTATGGAGAATTTTAAATGAAAGTTTTGGGTCAGCTTCGAAAAATGGACGTGGAAGCTCAGAGTCCGATTGCATATTTCTTAAGCTTGGATAAAAAATTTTATCCTTTGAATCAACATATTGGTGAGTCCATTAGTTTGAAATGGGCAGGAACCATAACCTGTATCGAGTGTGGAAGAAAGACTCGTAAATCTTATGACCAGGGATATTGCTTTCCCTGCTCCCGAGACCTTCCCGGAAACGCTATGTGTTCAGTTCGCCCTGAACTTTGCGAGCACGAAAAAGGCAATGAGGCTGACCAAGAGTTCTGGCGCACCCATTGCAAAATCGACCACTTTGTATATCTGTCGTTGACTAGTGGGGTTAAGGTCGGCATCACTAGGCACTATAATATTCCAGACCGCTGGATTGATCAGGGGGCGGTGAAAGGATTGATCATTGCCAAAGTTCCTGAGAGGGTTCTTTCAGGCCAGATTGAAGTAGCTATAGCAAAAGACTTTGCAGATAAAACCAACTGGCGCAAAATGCTTAAAGGGGAGGTGGCGGAGGTGGATTTGCTCACCTTTCGTGACAAGGCGCAAGAGCTTTTCCCGACGGAATTAAAAAAGTATGCTGTGAAGGATGGGCAAGTTGAAGAACTGGTTTATCCCGTCGAATCGGTGCCTGAAAAAATATCCAGTCACAATCTCGATAAAACCCCGGAATTTACAGACCGCTTGACGGGTATTAAAGGCCAATACCTAATCTTTGAGCGCAGGGTGATCAACATGCGCAAATATGGAGGTTACCATGTGGAGTTTGACTTTCAAGACCGCTAGGCGCAGGGCCAGCGAGTAATAGTTTTTCACTGCCAGCAAGATTTTATCTCGGCTTAAAAAACTATTGCCCAGTTTCTATTCGACGTGAATGTGCTGGGATACATAAAAAGCCGCGCTAAAAAAGCCCGGCTTTTTATTAAATTTTTAGGTGCTAAAAATTAGGCTGGTTGAGTGACAATTTTTCCGATAAATGCTCGTGCATCCTCTTCACTTTTATCTGGGTTAGGAATCAACTGGGCCACTTTAATATCTTTGGCGAGGCCGATTTTTTCCAAAACGCAAAGAGCCCACCAAGTCATGTCAATTTCCCAAGGCCGTAAACCATGACGGGCAGACTTAGGAAATGCGTGGTGGTTATTGTGCCAGCCTTCTCCCCAGGCCAAAAGCCCTACCCACCAGCAATTGGTAGCAAGGTCGTCTTTGAGTGGAAAGGTTACATAGCCAAAACAATGTGCCGCGCTGTTCACGAGCCAAGTGGAATGGTAGGTCACCACTAATCGGACGAAAACTCCCCAAATAACCCAGGGAAGGCCGCCGATGGCGAGCAATATAAAGCCGAAGGCAAATTGAACTGTAATGAAGTGTTTGTCGAGAAATTTGTAAAACGGGTCGTCACAAAAATCTTTCGTGTAGTCACGAAGCACTTGATCGTCGTCAAACTTGGAATGGGTGAAAAACATCCAGTTAAGATGTGCCCACCAGAAACCTTTTTTGGCACTATGCGGATCTTCCGGTGTATCAGAACCCGCGTGGTGTATGCGGTGTTGCCCGACCCATTTGATGGGGCCGTTCTGGCAGGCCAGAGTTCCAAATAAAACGAGAATATTTGCTACCCATTTTGGCGTGGAAAAACCACGATGAGTGAGATAACGATGGAAGCCGAGACAGATGCCCAGTGATGCAGTGACCCAGTATAAAAAAAACATCACTGCGACAGCACTCCAGGAAAATGCAAACGGGAAAAAAGCAAATAATGCCATGGCGTGTACGGTGGTTAGAACGGTCGTGGCGATCGGATTAAATTTAATTTGGTATTTGTCAGTGGAATCACTGGTCATGGAAAAGCTCTCCGAATAAGGTTTTTACACAGCTTCATGGTATCCTGAAGCGATCAAACCGTATGTAAAACTTATGTAATATCCCCTCAGGCGTGAAGCTCTTTGGTAATTCAGGGGAAGAGTGAAAATAGCCCTTCAAATCAGGCTTGGAGATTGATAAGGTATTAAAAAATATAAGGTTACCGGAACTGGAAGGCAAGTGTAAATGAGCAGACTGCGAAATTTATTTCATCCGATCATGGTGTTTATCGGGATTCAGATTGCCTGGATCGTGCTCATGGCAATCTGGATCAATTGGTATCTTGAAAATAACTTGGCTATCAAAGAGTTTGCGCAGGAAATTCGCCCAGATTTGTTCACTGCCGAAATTCAGTGGCTGATTTTGTTTGAAGGCTGTTTTCTGATGCTCTTGATTCTCGCCGGGGTCTACGTGATCTTTGTTTATTGGAACAAGCAGAACCGTTTGAATCAGATGCAAAGCAATTTTGTAGCCAGTGTGTCGCATGAGTTGAAATCTCCGCTTGCTTCCATTCAACTCTATCTCGAGACTTTGAAATATCAGGATATTTCGAAGGAAGAAGAAAAAGATTTTGTTGAAACGATGTTGTCGGACACACAACGCCTTTCCGAACTGATCGATAATATCCTGCAATCGAGTAAGGCTGACCCCAAGAGTATGGCCCTGCAATTCCAGCCTGTGAATCTGGGTGCTTTTCTTGGGGAAGTGATTAAGGGCCACAAGCGTCAGTTAGAGGAAAAAAAGTGTCTAGTAGATTTAAAACTGGAAAACTCGCCGATTATGAATTTGGACCAAAAAGCCTTGCGCATGGTGTTTAATAATCTTATTAGCAATGCAATTCGATATTCTCCGGTAGGTTCCTCTTTGAACATTCATCTACGTAAAAATGCTAAATACTGGGAAGTGGGTTTCAAGGATCAGGGCTTCGGTTTTGAGAGGAAAGATATTAAAAAGGTTTTCAGAAAGTTTTATCGGGTGCAGAACGAGGACACGCAGAATATTGAAGGGGCTGGTCTGGGTCTGTTCATTTCAAGTGAAATTGTAAAAAACCACAAAGGCCGGTTGAAGGTTTCAAGCCCGGGCAGGGGGAGAGGCTCAATATTTTCCGTCCTGCTTCCGGTTAGCCGGGAGGTTGAAGTGGTTCGCCAACTGGATGAGCGATGAAAAATAGAGGAAAAAAAATTCTGGTCGTCGAAGACGAAGTCCATCTCGCCAAGGGATTGAAGTTCAACCTTGAGCGGGAGGGTTATCAAATCACTCTTGTGGATAACGGACAATCGGCTGTGGAAATTCTGGGGGAAGAAGATTTTGATCTGATGATTCTCGACATTATGTTGCCAAAGTTGAGTGGACTGGAAGTAGCTAGAAGAATCCGCAATACCGACCTTCGGTTCCCGATTTTGATGTTGTCTGCCAAGTCGACCGATGAAGACAGGGAACTGGGGCTAGCTGCTGGGGCCGATGATTATCTAGCCAAGCCATTTCACTTGCCGGAACTTCTGCTAAGGGTAAAAGGAATTCTGCGCCGTTGGGAATGGTATAAGGAGCCGGTTCACGATCAGGAAATTTTTCAGTTTGGCGACATGTGGATCAACTTCGCCAGTGGCAAAGCCAAGGGATGCTCCGGTGAATTTTATCTAACGGCGAAAGAAGCGTTGCTGATGAAACTGCTGGTGTCACAAAAGGAAAATATTGTGACCCGCGAAGAATTACTAGAAAAAGTATGGGGCTATGATCCTCAGACTGAAACCCGCACAGTGGATAATTTCGTGGCGCGCCTGCGCAAATACTTTGAGAAGAAACCCCAGTCACCGCAACACATCATCACCCACCGCGAAAAAGGCTACGAGTTTAAAATTTAATCTCGAAAGAGAATTTTATTGCCGCTGTTTTAGATCTGGTGGAATTGCTTCTGTAGGGCTGCCAAGTTCTGAATGATCCCCTCACTCGAAACATCATGGATATAAGGGCAGGTGCCGAGAACCGGCGTGTCTGATAATTCTTCGATCAGGGAGCCTTGCTCCTCTTGGATAGTGTCTAATTCCTCTTCATGAATTGGGTTGAGGATCACACCTGCGACTTCCAGCCCATGCTGGCGTGCGGCGTTGATAGTCAACAGGGTATGATTCAAAATGCCTATCTGAATGCGGCTGACGATGATGAGGGGAAGATTCATTTGTAAAGCTAGGTCGGTCACATTATAACGCCGGGTGATTGGGACCAAGAGACCGCCTATACCTTCCACCAACATCATGGAATGTTTGGACTGAAGTGCGCGAAATTTCTCCAGTATTTTTTTTGGATAGAGTTCTTTTCCTTCAACCCTGGCAGCCTGATAGGGTGAAGCTGGGGTTTTAAAACGGTAAGGGCAGACATCTTCGAGGGCATCCTGAACTCCTGTGACTTCTATCAGGAATTTAGCATCGGAATTGGCGGAAGAACTGCAATCAGGGTCGACTCCGGTTTCAATAGGCTTCATCACACCAACATTTTCTCCCCGATTTTTGAACAGGTTGGCGAGACAGGCGGTGACTACCGTCTTGCCCACGTTGGTATCAGTTCCTGTAATGAAATAGCCTTGCATGCTTTCCCTTGGAGTTTATTTTCAACTTATAAGTCTGATATAATTAATAACGGCTTCCCGATGAGGAGGCAAGTTATTAATGACTTTGTTTGGTATTGATGATGGGATCAAAAAAGCTCGAAGTTCTCTGCCCCTGCTGCGAAACCAAGCTGCAGGTAGATCAAAAAACAGGTGAGGTGATTTGGGAGGAAAGAAAACCCAAACCGGAAGTCTCGCTCACTGATATGGTGAAGGGACTTGAAGGCCAGAAGAAAGAACAGCAGAACATGTTTAAGAAACACAGTGAGAATTTGAAGGAACGGGATAGGGTTCTCGATGAAATTTTCAAAGAGTCACAAAAGCATGTTGATAAAACCGACGAAAAACCTTTACGCGATTTCGACTTCGACTGACGGTTGAAAAAGTCATAGTGTTGATGCGCAAACAACAGGTTAGCTCGATTGGCGAACACCCCATTGTCTCCCCTGCCAAGGGGCTAGAGAGCAACCCGCATTCCATCAAGAGCCAGTTCTACACCTTCCGGTAGTTCGCGGGATACTTTTTCATGATCAAAGTTGTGATTGATGTGAGTCAGAATGGTTCTTTCGGCGTTGATATCTTTTGCGGCTTCCAGAGCCTGACTGAGATTGAAATGGGTTGGGTGAGGTTTGAACCCTAGTGCGTTCAGGACCAGAACCTTCAATCCTTTTAGGTTTTCTCGTGTCTTATCTGGAATACCGCTACAGTCCGTGATGTAGGCGCAGTCCTTGAAACGAAATCCGTTAATAATCAGCTTGCCGTGTTGAATGTCGAGAGGGGTGACGGGGATATCACCAAAACTATAAATTTTATCTTCCAATTGTGTCGGAATCAATTGTGGAATGCCACCTCCGATTTGCTCGGCTTTACCAAAAATATAACTGAAGTTTATGCTCAGGTGGCGCAAAGTTTGTGCGTTGCCATAAACGGGCAATGCGGTTTTGTTGAAGAAATTGAAACTGCGCAGTTCATCAATTCCGTGAACATGGTCAGCGTGATGATGAGTGTAAAGCACAGTGTCAATTTTTTTTATTCCGTAGAGAAGGCATTGTTGCCGGAGATCGGTAGAGGTATCGACCAGAATTATATGGTCGTTTTGCCGAACCAGAATCGACGAGCGCAAACGCTTGTTCCTTGGGTCTTTTGACAGGCAGACCTCGCAGTCACAACACAGGGAAGGAACCCCTGTCGAAGTGCCGGTTCCTAAAAATAGGATTTCCATAAAAATATTAGTATTCGGCCTTCACGGTCGATCTTTAGGTGTTTCAAGGGTGCATCGGTAGATTACATAAGCCATTGTAATTATGTCGCTCTGGTGTGTCAAGCCAGAGGAGGATATGAGTGAGATAAAAATTATTTTTTGGAGTCGACAAAAGTTGTTGATGGCAATTGAATGCCCTGTAAAAATTGTGATAGAGTAACCTTTCCATTAAACACTGATTCTATTAGAGGAGTTATATATGTCAGCATTAGTTGCTAAGCCTGCCCCAAATTTTACTGCCCAAGCTGTGATGCCTGATGGTAGTTTTAAGGAAATCAAACTTTCCGACTATAAGGGAAAGTATGTCATTCTATTTTTCTATCCTCTGGACTTCACCTTTGTTTGCCCAACTGAGATCATCGCTTTCAGCACAAGTATGGATGAGTTTAAAAAGCGCAATACCGAAGTATTAGGAGTGTCTGTCGACAGTCATTTCTCGCATTTGGCCTGGAGAAATACGGATCGTAAAAACGGTGGCCTCGGTGATATTGCCTATCCGCTCGTTTCTGACTTGAACAAGAAGATCACCTATGATTATGGGGTCATGCATGAAGCGGGGATTGCTTTCCGTGGATTATTTTTGGTAGACAAAGAAGGTATTATTCAGCATCAGCTCATCAATAACCTGCCTTTGGGAAGAAATATCGACGAAGCTCTAAGAATGGTCGATGCTTTACAATTTCATGAGAATAATGGGGAAGTGTGCCCGGCAAACTGGAAAGAGGGCGAAGATGGCATGAAGCCGGATCCTTCTGGATCTAAAACGTATTTCGATAAACATAACTGATCGGCGGTTGCGTTAGTTAATATAGTTTAAGAATTTGGGGCGTTTCCATCAGGTGACGCCCCATTTTTTATAGCTCACACCTAGATGAGTTTTCCCCTATGATATTGCTTTGTAATGATGACGGATTTAACGCGGCTGGCCTTAGAACCCTTTACCGGGAGCTCAGCCGGGAAGATGATGTGATAATCGTTGCCCCGGAAACCGAGCAAAGCGCCATGGGCCACGCCATCACTTTGACCCAGCCGCTCAAGGTGAGGAAAGTTGAAGAGGAGGGTATATTCATCGGCTACGCGGTGAATGGAACCCCAGCTGACTGTGTCAAGCTGGCTATTGCCGTATTGCTGGATGAGCCGCCGCGAATAGTTGTTTCGGGGATCAACCTAGGGGGAAACCTTGGTATTTGCGCTCTTTACTCTGGAACCGTTTCAGCCGCAACAGAAGCGATGATTATGGGTGTTCCCAGTATAGCTATCTCTTTGGACACTTATGAGAATCCAGATTTTAATCCTGCGGCAAAATTTGCCCGCAAGCTGATCCCTAAAGTCCTGGAAAAAGGGTTACCCAAAGGGGTCGTCCTGAACGTCAATGTGCCGCCTGTTCCTGAAAATGAGATTGCCGGGGTGGCAATCACTCGTCAAGGAAAGTCACGCGTGGTTGAGTCGTTTGATAAACGGAAGGACCCCAGAAATAACACCTATTATTGGATGGCAGGTGAGATGCGGTTTGATGAAGTTGAAGAGGGAGCGGACTGTGTGATGGTGGGCAAAAACTATATTTCTGTGACCCCGATCCATTTCGACCTGACCCATCAACCATCTATTGAGACGATCAAAGATTGGAACCTGTGATCCACTCACAGTTTCAAACAATAAAAAAATGGGATGGGCTAAAAGCCCATTCATCCTAATTTTATTGACCTTTTCATCACCTCACTTGAATCTTTAGAGCTCTAATGATTTTGTGGAATTGTTAAAACAATATCCCCTCGGTTCTGACAATCAATAAAACTTTTACCCCATTCTATAATTTGAGAAACAGGAGTCTCAGCAGAAAAAATTTGAGTTTGAAGTTTACTTACAGACGTAAATTGATCTACAGCATTAAAAACTTCCATAACAGCTACTACATTTTCTACAGGCTTCTTTTCACTCTTAAAAAAACTCATATCATTTTCCTGAAATAAAGGATTTATATTATTTACCATTATTAAGCAAAAAAAGAGAAAAACCGGAAAATAGCCGGTAAATAAAAGAGAAAATAAAAAAGGGCTTAGAAGCGTGTTGCCTCTAAACCCTTGTTTTATTTGATATCGGGGGTCACATGTTTAGTTGATAACCTTTGGACTAAAAGCCAATCCCGTTTTTATTTTAAGCTATTGGGTTACTCGGTTGCTACTGCGTCTTTCAAAGCTTCCTTGCGGCTGAGCTTGACCTTGCCTTGTTGATCCACATCAATGACCTTGACTCGGATCTCATCACCTTCCTGGATCTCGTCACTAACATTTTTGATGCGGCGGTCACATATTTGCGAGATGTGTACTAGGCCATCGGTGCCTGGAAATATTTCTACAAAGGCTCCAAAGTCGACGATCTTTTTGACTTTACCAAGATAGATTTTTCCAACTTCGACTTCTTGGACCAGGTTTTTCACATACTCAATGGCCTTTTTGGCGGCTTCCTCATCAGAGGAGGCAATTGAAACCACTCCATCATCGTTGATGTCGATCGTCACGCCGGTTTTATCAATAATATCGCGAATGACCTTACCACCTGGCCCAATAACATCGCGAATTTTATCCTTGGGAACCGTAATTTGCACGATTCTCGGTGCGTATTTGGACATTTCATCTCTCGGGGTTTGCAGAGCTTTATCCATTTCACCGAGTATATGCATTCTGCCTTCTTTCGCTTGCTCTAGAGCTTTACCCATGAGTGCACGGTCGAGGCCATCAACTTTGATATCCATCTGTAGAGCGGTGATGCCTTTGCTGGTTCCCGCTACTTTAAAGTCCATATCACCGAGATGGTCTTCGGAACCGAGAATGTCAGAAAGAATTGCTACTCGGTCGCCGTCCTTAATCAATCCCATCGCGATGCCTGCAACAGGAGCTTTGATGGGAACACCTGCATCCATCATTGAAAGCGAACCGCCGCACACTGAAGCCATGGAGGAGGAACCGTTAGATTCCAAAATTTCGGAAACTATTCGGATGGTATAAGGGAATTTATCCTTATCCGGTAAAACGGGGATGAGGGATCGCTCGGCGAGCATGCCGTGGCCAATTTCGCGCCGTCCGGGACCGCCAATGAATTTAACCTCACCGGTACAGAATGCCGGAAAATTGTAGTGTAGGAGAAAAGACTTGGTACCCTTAAACTCCAGACTGTCTATCCGTTGCTCGTCCGCAGAAGTTCCCATGGTGGCTGTAACAAGAGCCTGGGTCTCGCCGCGAGTAAAAACAGCGGAACCGTGTACTCGTGGTAAGTAACCAACCTTGATGCTGATGGGGCGTACATCGGCAAGTCCTCTGCCATCTACCCGATAATGCTTATCGAGAACAAGGTTACGCACAACGTCTTTTTCCAGATCATGGAAAATATCTTTAACTTCACCTTTTCTAGATTCCTGTTCTTCAGGACTCATTGATTCGGTGATGTCATGTTTGATTTTCTTGATGGCATCGCTTCGCTCGTGCTTGCCAGCAATTTGCAGGGCATCATTAAGGCTGGCTGATGCCTGTGCGTGAATTTTGCTTTTCAGTTCTTCACAAACTTTGGGCTCTTCGACCTTAAGTTTTTCTTTGCCGAGGAGTTCACGTAGTTTGATCTGAATCCCGATCACTTTTTTAATTCTTTCGTGGCCAAAGTCGAGAGCTTCCATCATATCCTGCTCGCTGACTTCGTTGGCACCGGCTTCAACCATTACGATTCCGTCGGATGTTCCCGCCATGATCAAGTTTAGATCACTAGCTGATGATTCGTCATAAGAGGGGTTGAAAATCAACTTGCCTTCTAATCGGGAAATACGAGCGCCGGCAACAGGGGTTTCAAACGGAATGTCTGAGATCATCAACGCGGCAGAAGCACCGGTGATGGCATTAACATCTGGTGGATTGACCTGGTCATGCGAGACGACTAATCCTACAACCTGAGTTTCGTTTTTGAAACCTTTTGGGAACAAAGGCCTGAGCGGTCTATCTATCAATCGGCAGATCAGAGTTTCGAGATCTCCGGGTCGAGCTTCACGCTTAAAAAAACTGCCGGGTATTTTTCCGGCGGCATAAGTTTTTTCCCGATAATCTACAGTCAGGGGAAAAAAATCGATTCCTTCTCTAGGTTCTTTAGCCATAGTGGCAGTTACCAGAACCATGGTATCACCTTGCCGAACAACGACTGCGCCTCCAGCTTGCCGGGCCAAATCACCGGCTTCAAGTGAAATCACTTTTCCATCTATGTCTATTTCAACTTTTTCCATTAATATCTCTCCAATATATTTTTTGTCCTAGAATTCAGGGTAGGTTAGGCGGGATTATCTGCGTATGCTGAGCTTTGAAATAATGCTCTGGTAACGGCTAATATCTTCTTTTCTCAGATGATCCAAAAGTTTTCGTCTCTGGCTCACCAGCTTGAGTAGTCCGCGCCGGGAATGGTGGTCTTTAGCATGCGTCTTGAAATGTTCAGTCAAATAGGTAACGCGTTTTGTCAGAAGTGCAATTTGCACTTCTGAAGACCCCGTGTCTTTTTCATGAAGTTTGTAATCCGTAATAACGGTAGTTTTTTGTTCTGCATTCATTACCATGATTTTTTCTCCAACTCGTTAAATGCGGGAAAACGATTTGGAAATGTTTTCGTAGAGACACATTCTTTAGTGTCCCTGCGAAAACATTCCAATCTTCTTCCGTTAAATTTTAAATGTTTTTAACTAAATTAAAACACGTTTTAACTTAAACGCGATATCCTTTGGTTCCATTTTGCCAAATTGGTTTTTATCCACAAGAGATTCAACGATAGCGAGCACTTTGTCACTGCCGTTGCAAACTCTCAATATCATCCCGGGTTCAAATTCTTCCGGATAAGTTTTCAAGGAAAACTTGGGTAGGGCATTGCCATTAGCAATAGGCTCTACGAATTCATCAGTGATGCGGATTTCAGGAAGAAAGCTCAAAACCTTTTCCACAGTAAAAAGCACTTCTGCTAGATTTCCGTTTTTGTTTGCGATTTCTAAAGCTTCCGGAGTGATTGACGACTCTTGTGTAAATACTCCTACTTGTTTCCGAATCAATCCGGACATATGCGCACCGCAACCCAACCTTTGCCCAACATCATGGCAAAGGGTACGGATATAAGTTCCGGCAGAACAATGCACTTCGAATTCTACCTGATTTTCTTCCATATTAATAAAATCAATGGAATAAAAATGTACTAAGACAGGTTTCCTCTCGATAGTAATACCATTTCTGGCTAATTTGTAAAGAGGAATTCCGTTGCTCTTCTTTGCTGAGTACATGGGGGGAACCTGTTTTTGCTCCCCGATAAAGCTTTTCAGCAGGTTTTGAACCTGAGTTTCGGTGATCTTTGAGGGGTCTCCAGCAAAAAGGGTCTTTCCCGAAGAGTCCTGAGTGTCCGTGGATGTTCCCAAGATCATAGTGCATTGATAATGCTTGGATAAGGGGCCTAAGAACTGAATAATCCGGGTCGACTGGTTCAAGCAGATGGGCAAAATACCCTCTGCCATGGGGTCCAATGTGCCGATATGCCCAGCTTTTTTGACGCCCAGAATTTTCTTTACCGACTGGACCATGGCAAAGGAGGTGGGTCCAGATGGTTTATAGAGGTTGACCACTTGGTTCAGAGTGGAGTCCATTCAGTATCCTTGATATTTTTTCAACATGGTCGGCATTATCATCCCGACGAAAATCCAGCTCAGGAAGGTACCTTAAGTAAAGGTTCTTGCCTAATGTATTGCGGATGAAACCTTTAGCATTTATCAACCCATCCAGGGTATCGGTTTTTTCTTGTTCAGTGCCCATAACGCTGAAGAATATTTTAGCGTGTTTCAGATTGTCAGAAACCTCCACCTTGGTGATGGTGGTGAAGCCTATCCTAGGATCTTTCAACCCTCTCTGGACCAGCTTTGAAATTTCCTCATGAAGGAGTTCCTGAATTCTTTGAGAACGCTTGAATCGCATTAAAATACCTAATTTTTTAAAAGTTTCCAGTGCAAAGATTCATGGTTTAGGTTCTTTAATCGGTAAGCTGGGCTAGATTCATTCTGTCAATAGCAAATCTACCACCTTTTTCAACAAACCATCCATGTACGGGCGATCTGAGCCTACAGTGGAGATTTCGATGTGGATACTTTGCCAGTTTTCCTGATCCCCCAACTTCCGCGACCTATACATTAAAGCTATTCTTCAGTCGATCTTTAATGGACCTTACTACCTTACGCTTACCGTTTAACGATTGGTTTCCGTGCAAATAAAAATTATGGAGTAACAACCGATAATCATTTTTCTTTATGGAAAATCGCATATCAGCTTGTTATTTCTTCCATGATGTATGGTTCGATGATATCCCCTTGTTTCACGTCCTGAAACTTTTCGATAGTAATACCACAATCATAACCTGAAGCTACTTCCTTGACATCGTCTTTAAATCTTCTAATGGATGCGATTTTACCCTGATAGACAACTACGCTATCTCGAATCAGGCGAGCTTCCAAGTTTCGTTCTATTTTACCTGAGAGTACATGACACCCGGCAATAGTGCCGACTTTGGGAATGGTAAACACTTCGCGGATCTCTGCCTTGCCAATGATAAGCTCTTTGTACTTCGGAGCCAGCATCCCATCCATGGCTTGTCGCATGTCGTTGATTGCATCGTAAATAATGCTGTAGAGACGAATATCTACTTTATCCCGAGTAGCTAGTTTTGCGGCCTGATCAGTTGGGCGCACGTTGAATCCGATAATGATAGCGTTGGATGCACTGGCCAGAAGAACATCTGATTCAGTGATACCTCCGACTGCATCATGAATGCATTTGATGCGGACTTCCTTATCTCCAAGGTTGCCGAAAGCCTCCTGAACAGCATGAATAGAGCCTTGAACATCTGCTTTAATAATAAGGTTAAGTTCTTTAATCTGGCCTTCAACAATCTGCTGATGCAGGTCATCCATGGTGATACGCGTGGATTTAGCGAGTTGACTTTCACGCTGCTCTTGCAGTCTCAGGTTACTGAGCTGCCGGGCTTTTTTCTCGTCCCGAACTACAATGAAGTGATCACCGGGTTGTGGAACATCCGGCAAACCTACAACCTCTACGGGAGTTGATGGGATGGCCTTTTTAATTTTTTTGCCTTTGTCATCAATAAGCGCTCGAACCTTGCCAAAATAGCAACCGACGATAAAAGGTTCGCCGATACTTAAGGTGCCACTTTCAATGATCATGGTGGCTATAGGCCCGCGCCCTTTATCCAGTTTGGATTCGATCACCACTCCTCTACCGCGAAGTTTCGGGTTGGCTTTCAGTTCCATTACTTCAGCTTGCAGAATCAGGTTTTCAAGTAGGCGGTCAACTCCAGTTCCGTTCAGGGCTGAGACTTCCACATAAATTGTTTGTCCGCCCCAGTCCTCGGGTAGAAGACCCAGGTCGGCTAATTGTTTTTTGACCTCATCAGGTTTTGCGTCGGCTTTATCAATTTTGTTTATAGCAACAATAATAGGAACTCCCGCCGCCTCCGCATGATGAATTGCTTCTTTTGTTTGCGGCTTGATTCCATCATCGGCGGCAACAACCAGAACTACAATGTCAGTCACCTGCGCGCCTCTGGCTCGCATGGCTGTAAAGGCTTCGTGACCTGGTGTATCGAGAAAAGTAATGGCCGAACCTTTGACGTGAGTTTGATAAGCACCAATATGTTGGGTGATTCCGCCCGCTTCCATTTTAGTGACATCAGTTTTACGGATAGCGTCAAGAAGAGAGGTTTTGCCGTGATCAACGTGGCCCATGATGGTTACAATCGGGGCCCGGGTAATATGATCTTTGCTGTTATCATCTTCCTCTTCTGAAAAATCAAGTTCAGATTTTTCAATATGGAGTTCAACTTCGAAACCGAGCTTATCGGCCACCTTACTGGCAAGGTCAAAGTTAAGAGCCTGATTGATATTGGCCAGGATTCCGAAAGCCATTAATTCCTTAATGATTTCATTTGGAGTGCATTTTAATTTCTCTGCCAGTTCTCGCACTGGTGTATTCTCACCAATTTGAACCAGCTCGAAACTTTCTTCTGGCGTATCAGGTTTAGAGGGGGGAGGAGCAACTGGAGCTACTGCCGCAGCGGGTTTTTCTTTTGAAATCGCAGCGGGTTTTTCTTTTGCAACCGCAGTGGGTTTTTCTTTTGCAACCGGAGTGGGTTTTTTCTCAATGGGCTTTGGCTTGTCCTCTTTTTTGACAATTTTGAGGCCGAGCTTTTTCCCTGTTTTGCTTTCTGCTATTTCTTTGGTTTTTTCCGCAGTTTTTGCCTTATCTGTGGTCTCGATCTCGGCCTTCGCGGCTTTTTTATCGGTCTTTTTTATCGCAGTAGATTTAGCCTGCGTTTTTGCAGTTGTGACAGTTACTTTAGAGGGAACCCTGATTTTAATTTTTGCCTTGGATTTTTTCACCACTTTTTTAGCGGCGCCAGGAGCTTCAGCGGCTTTGGGTGTGAAGAGATCACGGATGTATTGCGTGGCTTCTTCATCAATGGAGCTCATATGATTCTTTACTGCTACGTCATGCTTTTGCAGAGCCTCAATGATCTGATCATTCTGAATGTTGAGCTCCAAGGCCAGTTTGTTGATGCGAATCTTAGCCAAATTTCCTCCTGTTATGGGACACTATCACAATTTTCTTAAGACCCGGAGTTGATATACATCACGGGTTTGGGCAAAACTTCTGTCACGAATGAACGAGACGGATTTGAGATTTAAACATTTTCAGTATTTTCCAGGCGTTGCTTAACTTGTTCCAAGATAGACTTCCCCATCTCTTCATCAACACCTTCCATGGCCATCAATTCATCCAGAGGAGCGACAGAAAGCTCAGCTATTGTTTCAAACCCATTATCAGCTAGATTTTTCAGGACCTCAGGAGTCAGTCCTATTAATTCTTGTATGAGAACTTCCTCTTCCTCTTCTTCTTGAACATCACCTTCCTCAGCCGGTGTCTTATCATTGTCTGGAGTTTCTGTATCCGCTGGTTCTTCAACTTCAGGGATCGCCTCTTTTGCAGCTTTTTGTTCCAGAGCTAACTGCTTTTTTTGTTCTTCTGCAAGCAGGATTAAGGCTTCGGCTTTTTTGGGGCCAATACCCGTCAGTTGGATTAAACCTTTTACCCCTCGAATCAGAGCTTCTTCATAAGTGACAAGATCATTGGTAAAAAGGATAGTCATCACTTTTTCACCCAGGCCTTTGGCATTTTTCACGTCATCGAGAAAATCTACTGTAGAGACTACGGCAGGAGTCAAAAAGGCATGATCTTGCCCCAGACCCATAGATTCAGAAGGACCTTTTATATCCACTTTCCATCGTACCAGCTTAGCGGCCAGCCGCACGTTCTGTCCCTTTTTACCTATGGCCAGTGACATCTGATCTTCAGCTACGATGACCGTCATTTGTTTTTCATCAGCGTTCATGACGACTCTTGAGACCTTGGCCGGGCTCAACGCATTTTTAAGATAGGTTTCCGGATCTTCGGAGAACTCAACGATATCTATTTTTTCGCCACGCAGTTCCTGAACGATAGACTGCACTCTCATTCCGCGCATACCAACACAAGCACCTACTGCATCGATTTCTCGATCATTTGTGCGCACTGAAATTTTTGTACGACCGTTAGGTTCACGAACCACTCCCATGATTTCTACCATGCCCTCGCTAATTTCTGGAACTTCCATCTCGAATAGACCCTTGATCAATCCAATATGGGTTCGAGAAAGGATGACCAAAGCGTTCTTAGTTGTTTTTCGAACATCTAGAACATAGGCTCTAATCCGTTCCCCGCGATTAAAGCTTTCTCGGAAAACTTGCTCCCGTCGAGGAAGAATACCTTCGGCTTTTCCTAAGTCAACAATGAGGTCGCCATGTTCCATTCTCTGAACCATGCCGTTGATCATCTCGCCTTTTTTATTGATAT
>CAJQRI010000062.1 GCA_905612265.1 uncultured Nitrospinota bacterium
TTTAGCGTATCCTGCTTTTGCTGAAAATCTGGTTCATCAGTTCTGATCGCATAGGAATTCCACGGGCAAACGATCTGGCAATCGTCGCAGCCATAAATTCTATTGCCAATCGCCTTCCTGAACTCAAAGGGTATTACACCTTTCAGCTCAATAGTCAGGTAGGAAATACACCGTTTAGAATCCAGAACATACGGAGCAATTATGGCATCTGTCGGGCAGATATCGATGCAACTTCTGCAAGTGCCGCAATGATCATCAGCCGGTTGAGATGGCGGAAGATCCACATCCGTCAGAATTTCAGAAAGGAAATACCAGGAACCCCTACCCTGTGTGAGAAGATTGGTATGCTTGCCGATCCACCCCAGGCCTGCTTGTTGGGCCAAAGGTTTTTCTAGAATGGGTCCTGTATCCACATAAATCCTGGTTCGGCATCCTTCAAACTCTTGCTGGAATTTTTGCTCCATCTGACGCAAGCGCGGCGTGATGGTATCGTGATAATCCTTGTTCAAAGCATAAACAGAAATGTCCGCAGTATCATGATGTTCGACATAGCTCATATCTTTTTCCACTGTGTGATAGTTGGTGCTAAAACACAGAATGCTCTTCACTCCTTCCAGAACAAGGTCAGGGTTTTTACGTTTTTCCTCACCGCGCCTTATATAAGACATTTCGCCATCATAGCCCGCATCTAACCACTTGCCGAATCTCTCCCCGGCTTTACCCAGCTGAGGACAGGCCACTCCGAATCCATCAAAACCCAAGCTTTCAGAAAATGACTTAAGGTTCTCTAACTTCTTCATTCTTTCTATGGCATTCATAAGATCGTTGATTCAATTTAGAGACCCTGCTACTCTCAGAATCATAAATAGAAAACATTTCCCAACCAAAGATGGTGTTCAAATCTCTGGCAAATTAATATTTCCATCAAAGGCTCTTGAAACGGGAAAGCTCTTATGACGAATAAAACCGGTTACGCATCGGATCCATTTTATCTTCGACATGAAACGGAACCGCACCCCGAAAACCCTGGTCGGCTAACAGCTATCCAAAATCGGTTGGAGTCTTCTGAATTCTACAACAACCTCATCCCAATACAACCCCGCAAGGCCACACCTGAAGAAATCACCATGGTCCATGACGCAGCCTATGTCGCTAGCGTTGAACAGAGTTGCGCTAACGCGGTGCGCAATTTGGACGCCGACACAGTGATCTCTTCCAGTTCTTACGACGCTGCGTTATTGAGTGCCGGGGCAGGGTTGACAGCTATCGACAAACTCATTGATGGCAGTATTCAAAACGCATTCTGTGCTGTAAGACCACCGGGCCACCACGCTGAAGAGGATCACGCTATGGGTTTCTGCCTCTTCAACAATGTCGGTATCGCCGCCCGATATGCGCAAAGAGCAAAAGGCTTGAACAAAATTTTTATTTTTGATTGGGATGTCCATCACGGCAATGGCACCCAGCACTCATTTTATAGTGACTCCTCTATTTATTATAGTAGCGCTCACCAATACCCATTTTATCCAGGTACCGGCGCAGAAGAGGAAACTGGTACAGGCGACGGCTTAGGCACCACATTGAACCTGCCCATGAGTGCCTACTCGGATGATGATGACTATCTATCTGCTGTTGAAAATACTTTGGTCCCGGAAATCCAACGCTACAAACCCGACCTCATAATTATTTCGGCTGGCTTTGATGCTCATCAGAATGACCCCCTAGCTCAAATCCAATTGACCACCGATTGCTTTGGAAAAATGACTGAATTGCTTATGAGTGTTGCCGATGATGTTTGCGATGGACGTTTACTTTCCATGCTTGAGGGCGGATATGACTATGATGCGTTGAGCAACTCAGTCCTGCTTCACATGAAAACCTTATTATCCTCTTCTCCATAAAAAAATGAACCCGCCCCCCCATTGATGACAGCGCGTATGACAGGAAAATAGTCATCATGGCCTTGATGGTAGCCTTGGGATTCATATTGCACCGTCTAGAAGCCCTGCTTCCGCTGCCCACACCGTGGGTCAAGGTCAGGTTGGCCAACCTCATGACACTTATGGCTTTATTTTATTTGGGAACCCGAGAAGATTTTTATCGTAACCCTTCTCAGGGTCATACTTCGCTCTATTCTGACAGGGACTTTTTTAGGCCCCACTTTTTTTCTCAGCCTGGCAGGTAGCCTCACTCTCACCGGAATCATGTGCGGAATTTTCAATAGAGGAAAAGGACCCTTCAGCCTCTTTGGTATCAGTATTTGTGGGGACTATACTCATACTTTCATCACTGCTATCTGTGTCTATTTTTCCTTATAAATAAAACTTCCTTTTTCATCCTGTTGCCTTTTTTCTTATCACTCGCCCTGATTACTGACATTTTGACCGGAGTGGCAGGCAGTCTTTTATCCCAAAAAATAAAGCTTCCTATTGCGTATCGGCAGGCCCATTAAAGGTTTCACAAGTAAATTCCGATAAAGTTATTTTAGACTTTTGGTACTTCCTGTTCTAAAGTCTATAAAAGGTAAATAATGATTGGAGTTCCTGATGAACCATCTACCTGATTCTGACAGCAAATTCGCCATACTGGCAGA
>CAJQRI010000063.1 GCA_905612265.1 uncultured Nitrospinota bacterium
ACTGGAGTCCAATATCATGCTGACCTGGGGGCCGGGAGAAAAGTTCAAGGTCCAGCAAATCTCCGCTCACATGCAACAACAAAACTGGATCGCTCCGCCCACTTCGATTCTAGAATCTATTGCCCTGTACAAACGGATGGCACTGCTGGTAAGCTGTGATTCAGGCCCACTTCACCTCGGCGCAGCGTTGGGCATTCCCACAGTTTCCATTTTCGGCCCCACTGATCCGGTGCGTAACGGTGCCTATGGCATAAACCACGCAACGGTTTACAAAGTGCTTTCATGCAGTTTTTGCTGGAAAAAAACCTGCCCACTGGGAACTAAAGAATGTATGCATCAAGTGACTGTGGATGAAGTGTTTCAAGCTGTGAAGCAACAAACAAAAAAATAACTCCATTAGAAAGGGACTAAGCATGGGAATCGACAAGGAACTGATGGACATTCTGGTCTGCCCTAAATGTAAGGGCGACCTTGAGCTGACAGAAGAAGAAGACGGACTAACCTGTAAACCCTGCGCCTTAAAATACCCGATAAAAGAAGGTATCCCTATCATGCTCATTGATGAGGCTCTCCCTCTATAAGACAAGCCACTCAATATCTTCTTCTCAATCCATGGCCAACCAAGTACTACGTACAATAGAAAAAAAAGCCAAGCAACTTTTATGGAGCTTGATCGGCATCTGTGCTGGCAAAGCTCCCAGTCCGCCAAAGTTGCCTCTGGACTTTAACGATATCAAATCCGTTTTAGTCATACGCTCCGACAGGCTAGGCGATGTTGTGCTCTCCACGCCCATTTACGAAACGCTTAAAAAAGCATTTCCGCATTTGCATATCAGTGCCTTGGTGGATAATGCTCAAGCAGGACTTCTGACCGACAACCCGAATATAGACACAGTGCTTGCCTACGATCCCAAACAGCCTTTAAATGTTTTCCGCCAACTTCGAGATAACTATTTCGACCTGACGCTGACTCTCAATAAAAAGTTCAGTGCCACCGCCACATTCTTCAGCCTTTCTTCCGGCGCAAGAATCCGTGTCGGCTACGATCACAAGGAAAGCGCTTGGGCTCATAACATCCGGGTGCCTATGGAAGGCCCAACCCGTCACGAAACTGAAAACAATTTGGAACTTCTGCGAACCCTTGGCATTCAGGAAATCCAAAGTCAGCCCCGGCTTTATTTTTCTTCTGATGAAACGAAAAGAGTTGCCGATATCATGCAACAATTCCGCAATTCTCAGAACCAACCTATCGTTCTGGTAAAAACCGGCACCCGCGTCGCAAAATGGGGCTGGCCGTGGGAGAAGTTCAAAACAGTGATCGAACAATTGCTGGAATCGGCACAGGTTTGGATGGTCAATGGACCGGGAGAAGAAGCCGAGCTTCAAACCGTTATTGCCAGCATGCAGAAAAAACCGCAACTACTTCCTCTGCTCAGCGCAAAAGAGCTTGCGCTTTTGATGCAGGAATGCGATGTTTTACTTTGTAACCACACCGGCATCATGCACCTTGCCTCGGCAGTCAATAAACCGGTTTGTGTGATCTTTAAGCATGGAGAGATCAAACGTTGGGGGCCGCTAAATTCATCCAGTATAGTGCTCGAAGAAAGGGATGATGACGACCTCTCCCCAGACACCATTTTAAATGCACTGTTGAAAATGTTAGACACCGACTCTTTCTTAAATACAAAGGGAAAATCATGAGCCAAGTATCAAAAAAATCCAAATCTCCGGGAATGCCGGGATTGATCTTTGACGAACCCCTCGTTTTTGAAATGGGGTCACCAGGACGAAAAGCCTATTCTCTACCGTCCTGCGATGTGCCAGAAGTGGCAATTGAAAGTTTATTGCCGCCGGCAGAAATCCGCGAGGCGATTGATGAACTTCCCGAATTGACAGAACTCGATGTAGTGCGACATTACACCCGGCTTTCACAATGGAACTTTAATATCGATACCAATTTTTATCCGTTGGGGTCGTGTACCATGAAATACAATCCGAAAATTAATGAAACACTAGCACGGTTACCCGGTTTTGCTCAGCACCATCCTATGACACCCGATTCCGACTCACAGGGCAGTTTGCAGTTGATGTATGAGTTACAAGAATGTCTGAAAACTATCAGCGGTATGGATCACGCTAGTCTTCACCCCGCCGCCGGAGCGCAGGGTGAGTTCGCCGGAATGCTGATGATTCAGGCTTATCACTCGGCTAACGGCAATCCCCGAAAAAAAGTGTTACTACCCGATTCCGCGCACGGAACTAATCCAGCCAGTGCCACACTTTGCGGATACAAACCTGTGCAACTGCCATCCAATGCAGAAGGGACGATTGATGTAGCAAAGCTCGAATCGGCAATGGATGAAGAGACAGCGGCCATCATGTTGACCAACCCCAATACGCTGGGCATGTTCGAGAAAGACATTTTAAAAATCTGCGAAATTGTTCACAAAAAAGGCGGACTCGTCTATTGCGACGGCGCAAACCTGAACGCCATTATGGGTATCGTCAAAATGGGGAATATGGGTATTGATGTGCTTCATATCAACTTACACAAAACTTTTTCAACACCGCATGGCGGAGGTGGACCGGGTGCAGGTCCTGTATGCATCAAAGATATTCTCGAACCCTATCTGCCTGCTCCCATCGTCGAGAAAGCAGGGTCAAAGTATAAGCTCAACGCAGACCGACCTGATAGCATCGGCAGACTGAAATCGTTCAACGGTAACTTTGGCATGTTGCTACGAGCTTATGCATACATCCGCACTCTGGGGCCAG
>CAJQRI010000064.1 GCA_905612265.1 uncultured Nitrospinota bacterium
TTTTTCGTTGAGTTATATCGGCTTCACACTCTTCTTCATAGGTGGAATAAAGATATGGGGTTAAAGCCTCGAACTCAGCACCACAAGTATCAACTCGTTTATAGACTGGATAAATATTTGCCTCTTTACGACGCTGAAAGATCTCTGTTTCCTTACAGTTTAGAAGCCCTGATAGATAAATATCAGAAAATCCAAACTCTTTTGCCTTTAAAAGAGTTTCATCGTCTAGGTTAGTAATATCATTCAATGTTATTATTTTTTTCTCGAAATTTATGAGGGTATTGATGTTATCAAGAAACCATGGGTCAATACCTGTAATCTGGTGAATCTGCTCGATAGAAATGCCTCTTCGTAAAGCGGCGGCAACATGCCAAAGTCTATCTGAAAAAGGGATCATCAATGCGGCCAAAAGTTTTTCCTTTTGCTGTTCTGTCGATAAACCAATTTGGTTCAGGCTGAAACGAAAATTTTCTTCGAAACCATGGAATCCTGTTTCTGTCGAACGAATGGATTTTTGCAGGGCTTCTTTAAAAGTACGGCCAATAGACATGACCTCTCCGACAGATTTCATTTGTGTCGATAAGATTGGTTCTGTTTGGAAAAATTTTTCAAACGTAAAACGTGGTATTTTAACCACACAATAATCTAGGGTCGGTTCAAAAGAAGCCGGGGTGACCTGAGTAATATCATTCTTGATTTCATCCAAGGAATAGCCGACCGCTAATTTAGCCGCAAACTTCGCAATAGGAAACCCTGTAGCCTTAGATGCCAAAGCAGAGCTTCTGGATACGCGAGGGTTCATCTCGATAACAATCATCTCGCCAGTTTTGGGATCGACAGCAAATTGGATATTGGAGCCGCCTGTCTCAACACCAATTTTACGAATAATATCAATCGCCGCATTTCGCATTATTTGATATTCTTTGTCGGTAAGAGTTTGGGCAGGCGCAACGGTTATACTGTCACCAGTGTGGACACCCATTGGATCAAGATTTTCTATTGAACAGACTATAACAACATTATCTTTGACGTCCCGCATCACTTCTAATTCGTACTCTTTCCAACCAATGAGAGATTTTTCGATCAACACCTGCTTGACAGGACTTACGCTAAGGGCAAATTCAACAAGTGACTCAAAGTCATCCTTTGAATAGGAGATGCTTCCACCAGTTCCCCCCAATGTGAATGAAGGCCGAATGATTGCGGGAAATCCTGTTTCCTCAACAACTTTCCAGGCTTCTACAAAAGTTTCGGCATGTCCACTGGGTGGAACTTTCTGCCCAATATCAAACATAGCTGCTTTAAAAAGATTGCGATCCTCCGCTTTGTTGATAGTGTCAACATTAGCACCGATCAACTCAACATTGTATTTATCTAGAACCCCGTTTTTATCCAGGGCCAAAGCAACATTCAAGGCAGTTTGACCGCCCATTGTTGGAAGCAAAGCATCAGGCCTGTCACGTGCGATAATTTTCTCAACAACTTCAGGAGTAACGGGTTCTATATAGGTGCGATCCGCGAATTCAGGATCAGTCATAATGGTAGCAGGGTTACTATTTACCAGAATAACTTCATAACCTTCTTCCTTTAGA
The DNA here is from genome assembly GCA_905612265.1 of uncultured Nitrospinota bacterium. Lineage (GTDB taxonomy): Bacteria > Nitrospinota > Nitrospinia > Nitrospinales > VA-1 > LS-NOB. The sequence goes on from CAJQRI010000064.1 coordinate 1,593, forward strand.
GATTTACAAGCCTGCGTTCCAGAATAGTCAAATTCACAAGCTTGCCCGATGACAATAGGGCCAGCACCTATGAGAAGAATTTTTTTTATGTCAGTTCGTTTGGGCATTATTAGTTTTTATATATATCAGAGATTTCTATTTGTCTGGAGCGTTCCCATTTCAAATTCATGTAAGCCAGTTTATTGATCAATTCTGAAATAAGATTTCGTCCTTCAAGCTTTATGGTTTCGATCTTTAAACGATTGATTTTTTTATTTGTCTCCTGGTTGCTGATAGCCATTGAATTGCCATTATGTTCTAGAAACAAAAGTTTATTTATCAAGTTGTTTTTTTTTGTGCCCTTATCCATGCGTTCAATTTTGATTTTAACTTTCTGAATATATTTATAGTTCTTTGACGATTTTTTTTCTTTTTCTGACAACTCCTTTTCAAGACCAGAAAGTTCTTTCTTCCATATTCGCTGGATCAAGAAGATTTTTTTTGCCTCATCCTTCAAATAGCGTTGAGTCTTGTTGGGATGAAAGCAGAAGTACCCGGTGAAATTCCATTTATCTTTATGATGAACAATCCGTCCTTGGAAGATGTCATTTTTTCTAAATACTAATTTTGAGTTACCCTCATGAACCAGATATTTTTCATCATTGAATAAATCTAAAACGGTTACCGAGTTGTCGCGAATTCTTTTAACCTCAAAAAGTGCCTGAATATTATTGGCTATGTCTTGGCATGCTTCCAAATGACTTTGGTCCCATGTGAGATGATTTTCCTCAATGATATTTTCCAAAATAGTGTTTTGAGTTCCGGGTATATAATTATCGAGTAGGTACCATTCTAGAAACAAAGCCATTCTTGTATTGTATGACCTGTCATCCTCATAAATTTCCCCCGTCGTCTTTTGGTATTCTTTTTTAGCCTGCATGATTTTTTCTGCGGGGATGTGTTGAGCAATAAACTCGAAGAGCTGCTCTAAGTTTTCCTTAAGCATTAAACTCCTGCTTTCATGAGTTGTGTAAATCGTTGAAAAAGATGAATGGAGTCATGCGGTCCGGGCGAAGCTTCAGGATGGTATTGAACTGAAAATACAGGCCATTCTTTGTGAGTAATACCTTCAATAGTTTGATCATTTAAGTTTATCGAGGTCACATTAATTGAAGAATCAACATATTCTTGCGACACAGCAAACCCATGATTTTGAGATGTAATTTCTACTTTTCCAGTAGGGGTATCCATTACAGGCTGGTTTCCCCCATGATGTCCAAATGGAAGTTTGAATGTTTTTCCATTTAAAGCCAGACTCAAGATTTGGTGTCCTAGACAAATACCGAAAATCGGGATTTTACCCAAAAGAAATTTAACATTTTGAATTGCATACGGTACACCTTCAGGGTCTCCTGGTCCATTGGATAAAAATACACCGTCAGGCTTTAATGCTAGCACTTCATCAGGTGGGGTGGATGCAGGAACAACCCGCACGAGGCAACCAGCTTCGACAAGCATTCTTAAGATATTTCTTTTTATTCCCAAATCGTAGGCAACCACAAAATATTTTTTATCCACTCTCGGTCTGAGAGAATTTTCGTCATTGAGAATTTTCCATTCGCCTTCCTCCCAGTCATAGGGCTCCTGGCAAGTAACTTCCTTTACCAAGTCTCGGCCCACTAGCCCTGGCGAGTTTTGTGCTTTACGAATCAATTCTTTATGATCTTGGGGAATTGTCGTCAATACTGCCTGTTGAGCCCCTTTTTCACGAATACGCCGGGTCAAAGCGCGTGTATCGATTCCTTGTATACCAATGACTCCAAATTTCTTTAAAAATTCCTCCAGTGATTCTCTTGATCTCCAGTTGCTAGTAATGCCACTTAGTTCTTTGATGATAAGTCCTGAAAGGTGAGGGCGGTCGGATTCAAAGTCTTGCGGGTTAATGCCATAATTACCAATGAGAGGATAGGTCATCAGTACCATTTGTCCGCAATAGGAGGGGTCGGTGATTATTTCCTGATAACCGGACATGCTGGTGTTAAAAATAATTTCTGCGTCTACTTCCCCTTCGGCGCCAAAATGATTTCCCTCGAAGACTTTTCCATCGGCCAGGGCTAAATATACTTTCTTCATTATTTTCAAGAATTTAATATGTGGTTATTCATTTTGGTCTGAGTATACAGATCTTCCAGCTACCAAAGTATGAAGGACTTTACCTCTAACCTGCCAGCCTTTATAAGGGGAATTTTTACTGCGAGACTTAAACTTTTCGGGTTCTATAGTGAACTTTGTATTAGGATTAAAAATAACAACATCGGCATCTTTCCCAATTCCCAGAGTTCCTTTATCTAAATTAAAAATACGACAAGGTTGATGGGTGAGAAGATCTACCGCTTTTTGTAAAGTGATTACCTTTTCATCGACCAGTTTAAGAGTCAGGGGTAGGGCTGTCTCCAAACCAACAATTCCAAAACAAGCGTTGTCGAACTCTACTTGTTTGTCTGCAAGATCATGAGGTGCGTGATCGGTAGCGATGATATCGATTGTTCCATCTCTGATGCCTTCTTTAATCATATCTATATCTTCGTTAGTTCTTAACGGAGGGCTCATTTTTGCGTTGGTGTCATAGTTGCGGCAGGCTTCTTCAGTTAGAGTGAAGTGATGTGGAGCAACTTCGCAAGTGACAGGAAGACCTTTGGCTTTGGCCTGACGAACCAGGTCTACAGCTCCACCACTGCTTATATGCGCTACATGAAGCCGACCTCCAGTTTTTCGGAGCAAGCAAATATCGCGAAACACCATTATATCTTCCGCCTCAACAGGCATGCCCTTCAAACCCAACTCTGTAGAGACAACACCCTCATTCATACAACCTCCACGCGTCAAATCCAGAATTTCGCTGTGTTGTATGCAAGGAAGGTCAAACATTCTGCTGTATTCCAGTGCCCTTCTCATCAGTTCACTATCCATGACAGGTTTTCCATCATCTGAATAACCAATGCAACCAGATTCTTTTAGTTCCCCCATATCCGACAGAGTTTCACCTTTTAAACCTTTCGTGATAGCTCCAATGGGGTAGATATTGACCAAACCTGTTTTCTTTGCCTGAGAAAGAATTAGTTCTGTGACGGAACGATTATCATTAACCGGTGACGTATTGGGCATTACCGCAACTGAAGAAAACCCTCCAGCCGCAGCCGAGGCACTGCCAGTTTCAATTGTTTCTTTATACTCGTGGCCAGGTTCCCTGAAGTGCACGTGCATATCACAGAAGCCGGGAGCTACCACACAACCTTTTGCATTTATAACTTCCGCACCTTTTATTTTGCTTGCAGAAATTTTTCCATGAGGCACAACGGCTTCAATTTTCCCATCGCTGATCAGAATGTCAAAAGAGCCGTCAATCATGTTTGCAGGGTCAATGACCCAACCATTTTTAATTAGGGTTTGCATTATTCTCCCCAAGTAATAAATAAAATAGAGCCATCCTAATGGAAACTCCACTGGTAACCTGATTTAAAATTAAAGATCGCGGACTTTCCATCACATCCAAGGAAATTTCCACCCCTCTATTGACTGGGCCAGGATGGATTATAAGAACATCATCACGTGCCTTAGCCAGACTTTCTGAAGTCAGGCAAAAATAGTTTGAATATTCCCGCAGGCTTGATAGGAGCCCTTGATTTTGTCTTTCCATCTGGATACGAAGAACCATGACCACATCCACATCTCTCACGGCTTCTCTAAGGTTGTGACTTACCTCCACACCCAGGCTCTCGAAGTCAGGAGGAATGAGCGGCGGAGGGCCTACAACACGAACTTTCATACCCATGGTCTGCATGGCTCTAATGTTTGACCGGGCGACTCGGCTATGGCTGATATCGCCAACAATTACAACCTTGAGACCTGCTAAGTCTCCCTTATGAGAGCGGATTGTCAAAAGGTCCAGCAATGCCTGACTGGGATGCTCATGCGAACCATCGCCAGCGTTGATGATCGGGCTATCGATAAATTGCGATAAAAGTGCTGGAGCTCCTGAACAATGATGACGAACTACTAGTATGTCTGGGTTCATAGCTTCCAGGTTTCGAGCTGTGTCGATCAAGTTTTCACCTTTTACTGAACTACTTGTAGAGCCGGAGATGTTTATGACATCTGCACTCATACGCTTACCAGCAATCTCAAATGAAGTTCTTGTTCGAGTGCTCGGCTCAAAAAATAGGTTGATGATGGTTTTACCACGAAGGGTTGGAACCTTTTTAATGGCTCGGGTAGAAATTTCTTTAAACGAATCGGCAGTATCAAGAATTTGTTGGATGTCCTGCTTTGTTAATTCTTTCGTGCTCAATATATTTTTAGTTGAAAGAAGCATTACTTGGATTGCTCCTGAATTATTACTTTATCTTCACCATCTTCTTCGTCTAGAAGAACTTGAACTCGCTTTGATTTGGCCGTGGGAAAATTTTTGCCTACATAATCTGGTCGGATTGGTAATTCTCGATGACCTCGGTCTATCAATACGGCTAATTGGACGGAAGAGGGACGTCCGAAATCCATGAGAGCGTCAATGGCCGCACGAATAGTTCTTCCTGTAAACAAAACATCATCGCAGAGAATAATATGTTTGTTTTCCAGTGCGAAAGAAATTTCAGTTTTTCTCAGCTCGGGTTTTTGGATTCCTTCTGCCAAATCATCTCTATAAAGTGTGATGTCGAGAATTCCATGATCAATCGTTAAATTTTCAATGCTTTCTATTTTTTCTTTCAACCTATGAGATAGTGCAACTCCTCGGGTTCGAATTCCAACCAGAGCAATACCCTCGGCACCATTATTTCGTTCCAGGATTTCATGCGAGATGCGATTTATAGCACGGGAAATGTCTTTTGCGTTCAGAAGAGTTGAGCTCATAAGTAAAAAGCAAGCAAAAAAAAACCTCCAACAAGGCCAAAATTAGCCCAAAAAGGAGGTTGTTAAATATTTTTTCGGTACATGCATTGTTTCTTCCCTTGATAGTCTCACAGGACTATATTAAAGAGTTTATTCAATTTAAAATATAACCAATTCCAAGTAACAAGTCAAGTTGTCCCTCGGCTTTCCATTAGTGTTAGCGAAATATCAATTATATCTAAAGATTAACCTTGTTAGTATTTCTTATGTTAGGTCTCCCCAAGAGAAAGCCTTTATCTGTTCCGGACACTTCCGCTCTCGTGGTAAAAAGAATGCTGACTGTTTTATGGAAGTAAAGACAGTCAGAGTATACTAAAGACATGTCACGAGTCTGTGAAATCAAACGAAGCCTTAAGTTATGCAGAAATACCCAGCAAGGTCTGTTTCGGAGTAAGAATTGACGATGGTAATAAAAAGCTGTCAGAGGAAATCAAGGGGTGGATGATGAAAAGATTGGGTTACAAAATCATAGATAGTGGTTTGGTTTGAAGACAATTGGTTACTTCGCTTTTGCTTTCTTCCAACTTAACGTCACATCCCCTTTGCGAATTTTAACTTGGCAACCTAGCCGCATTCCTTCTTCCAGGTCTTCAGGTAATAAATAATCCTTTTCTTCTTCAGTTATTCGGGATACATTTTCTCTCCCCTCTACCACTGTAACTTCGCAAACCCCACAAGTCCCTTCTGTGCAACCAAAGGATAGAGAAACCTGAACCTCATCACAAAAATCTATGAGAGGAGTTCCATCTTCGACTTCGTGAATCACATTGTCTGATTTAAAATTTACATGTGCCACAAGTGACTCCATTTAAAGTAATAATAAAAATGCTACATAGAACCTTTTATAAGATTCATCAATCACAAAGAAAATTAATTTATTTGAATATATTAAATTCCGGTGCCTTGCAAAAACTGAATATGCGGGAGTTGTTCTTGGGTGAGTTCCTTGGGAATCTTAACGATAACCTTTACTAATTGGTCACCACGAACTCCTGATAAAAATTTGATTCCAACTTCTTTCAGCCTAAGTTTTGTTCCATTCTGTGTTCCTGGTGGAACTTTGATAGACTTAATTCCGCTTAATGTTTCAACCTCAATTGTTGCGCCTAAAAGCGCCTGGGTTAACATTATTTCTGCATCGATGACTACATCCCGTGCTTCACGCCGAAAAAGTGGATGAGAAAGAACATGAATAAGGAGATGCAAGTCTCCACGGCGGTTTCCAGAAGGAGCTGATAAGATTTGTTGCCCCTTACCTTTTACACGGAGAACCTTGCCATGTGCGATTCCAGATGGAATTTTTACACTTGTTTCTTCGTGAGTACCATTTCTGGAGATAGAAATAGTACGCTGGCAACCCATTGCCGCTTCCTCAAAATTAATCGTACATTCCTTTTGAATAGGAGGTATTTGAGCTTCACGCTGAGGACGTCTCTCATGGGAAAATGGGTTGCCAAATCCTGATCTTTCCTGTCCTTGAAAGGGATTTCCACCTCTACCACCAAAACCCTTAAACATATCACCCATATCAAAGTCATTAAAGATATCTTCTTGGGAGTACTTTTGATGAAAATCCTCTGAGCCATACTGGTCATATTGATGTCGTTTTTTTTTGTCGCTTAAAACTGCATAGGCTTCACTAATTTCTTTAAATTTGTCTTCTGCCTTCTTATTACCCTCATTTCGGTCGGGGTGATATTTCATGGCTAATTTGCGATAACCTTTTTTGATTTCAACGTCCGAAGCTCCATTAGAGAGACCCAGAACAGAGTAGTAGTTTTTCATATGCCTAATATCTTGATAAGTAAGGAGTAATTAGATAGACTATCTTTATTTGATTAATTAATGATTATATACCGCAAGACGATGAAAAGTGCAGTGAAAAATAATTTCATAATTTTATTAGCCCTCCTTTTAGGGGGTTGCGTTGGTTATCTGCCTACAGAGAGAACCCACTGGCCTATAAATCAAGAGGAAAGACACTCATGGTACCCGCCGGATGAAACCGTTTTGTCTGAAAGGAAAGCCAACCAAATATGGTTGGACGGCCTGACCGAGGAAATCGAGATTCTTTTCGTCAACCATGCCACCTTATCTAATCAAGAGATTGCTCTGTTTGAATCCATGAACCAGATCAACCCCAAGATTGTTTCGATGAATTCTTACTATGGCCGAAAAATCGAATCTGAGCATGAACGAAAAATACAAATGCAGAAAGATCTCAAAATGTCAAAAGTTGGTTTTATTACCGCAGAAGCAAAACTAAAAAAAATAATGGCTGTTAAGCCACCTACCATTTTTTCAATCGCTAACTATAATTTGGCAGTGAAAAGTTTTAAGAATGGTCAATTTAAAAAAAGTTTGAAACTATTTTCGAAACTTAAAAAACAAAACCCACCTCTATTTTTACGAGATAATATTCAATTTGCTATGGGGTCAGCGAATTTTCGTTTAAAAAAATATCTCACTGCTACGAAAAATTTTCAGAAAATATTGGATGATTATGCCCAAGGTGACAAGAGGTTTATTTCTTATTTTATGCTAGGCATCATTCATAATCACCAAGGAGAAAAAAGTCGCGCAATTTTTTTACTAGAAGAAGCTCTTGGTAAAAATCCGCCAGAAAAGATGCGTAATATGATCCATCGTTTAATTAAAGTTGTTAACGATGAGCCCTCTTATGCCGCAGGTTAACTTAAAAGCCATTGACTTAGAGGTTGAAGAGTGGCTGGGAGGCCCCTCAACTAATATCAGCAATGAACTTGGAAGACCCATACTTATAAAAGTATTTCAGGTCAATTGCCCCGGTTGCTTCTCACATGGAATACCTGAAGTCCTTGAGGTTAGACAAAAATTCATAGATACGCCTCTACTAGTCTGGGGGCTGGCTACGGCATTCGAAGACTTTCACATTAATACTTTTGAAAACTTACAAAGACTGATCGACACAGGGGAAGTAGTGGGGGAAACACTTGAGGTTTTAATTGCCAGTGGACTACTAAATAATAACTGTCTTGATTACACTATACCTTTCCCCGTGGCATGGGATAAAGTGATTCCACATCATTCGGATGATTATTTGTTGGACGCTCAAAATTTCATCAAAAAAGATTTTCCCCAATTTGACAACTTCCCGACTAAAAACCAAAAACTAATCACGAAACAAGTAGTGAGCTATTTGAAAAACAAGAAATTTAAAGCGAAAACATTTGATGCTTACAAACTTCAAGGAACTCCTTCAACTCTATTGATTGATAAAAATGGGATTTTAAGAGGGAAATGGTTTGGTTCCGGTTACGGTTTGGCGCAAGAAGTAGAAAATATTTTATCATTGTAAATACGTTATAAGTGCTAGTGAGCAAATAATATTTTAGGCATTTTTATTAGCAAAGGTTGTTGAATGGCACAGAGGTAGTATCACCTTGAAGAGCGAATTAGGGTAGGGTGCAACTTATATAGTGACCTTGCCTAATTCACCTCAGGATAGATGAACGAAGTCTATTGATTTGTTTACTCAGCATCCATGTTTTTTGAGAGACTATTCATTGTGTGACCATAAAATTTTGCAATTTAAGTCTTCTAAAAAAATCTAATTTTCTGGAGACAGAGACCTTTCAAAACCGAACCTCAAATACTTCACAGAATCCGCTAAAACTTTCAAAAAGATCAGATCCCGCTCATACTCTTCATTTAATTGACTACAGTCCTTGAATAGTTCTTTTCTATTCAATATCTGACTGCTAGAGCGGTACCAATCTGAAAACCCAGCAAAATCATAGTCCTGCAGCAATAAAGCGATCTCTTTATCTTCCAGTATGCTTTTATATAAAGTTCCCATATGATCCACGAAATATTGCTTTTGATCATTTGATGGAGCGTCTATCTGTAATTTTTTTATTGCGTTCACTTCTTCCGAAATTTTTTCTAAGTTTCGGAGTAGTCTACATGTAGACTCATGTAAATCTTCAAGAGCATCTATTTCAAGAGACATGGGGGCTATAAATGAATCAAACTTTTTCTTTATAGAGTTCCGGCAATGATAATGAAGTGCTTCTCTTAATGAAAGATTCTTCATCCCTTTTATGGGCACTCCTCCTTCCGTAGCATTAATTACGGTTTTAGAAGTGTCAAGGCTGCTGGAAAATATTTGTCGGTAACTATCCATTGCAAGCGTGCTTCCGACTTGGCACCCAAATATATCTATGCGCTCAGTTAGGTTTGGACCAAAGTTTAGATATTTCAACCGATTTAAATAATATAATGGATTAAATCGGCTTACTAAATTGATACTGTCTTCAAAATAAAAGGATTGATTACAGTGCAGGCGTTGATTCTGAAAAGACAAATCTTGACCAATCAAAATAACTGGAGAACAGGCTAGAAATTCAGCGAAATTTAAAGCCGAGTGTGCTACAGAACTTGTTTTTCCTAAACTACCTTTTGCATCCGAATGCTTGTTGAACCATTTGGCAAGATGGACATCCAAGTCAAACGCCATTTTTCTAGTTGGAAAAATTTTTGGGATTGTATTTGGAACTGCGGCATTATAAACCAACCATGTATCACCTGAGTCTCGGAATAAATCAAAGGATCGAATGGTTAATTCATCAGGATCAATCGAAATGACCACATCCGGTTGAATTCCGTTATGAAGCAATGGTTTCAAAGCCGTTGCAACTGCGATTAGAAAAAAACCTTTGCGAGAGGATTTAAGTAGTTGAATGTTTTTATCCAAAGACGGCCCTGCTGAACAAATTATTGCAGGGATACCGGATAAACAGTCTTTCAAATTCTTAATGCCGGGACTACTCCTCAAGCATTCTTGGTTAGAAAAAATATTTTTATAATACACCTTGGAATGAACTGATTGAGTCTTTAAATTGATTCTGCTTTCCTTAAAATACTTTTCAATTTCTTTATATAAAACCCCATAATACTCAAAGTTTTTTTCTACAAGAGCCTTTTGACTAATAAGGCAGTACTCGTTGAGAGTGAAATTAGTTCTCTCGGGTTCCAAAAAATGGCTTACATCGCGAAGGTCCTTATCAACAAACAGTTTCACTCCTGGGTGCTCAAAAATTTGGGTGAAATCTGCTTCACGAATTGCCAATGCAAATAACTCAGGATCTTTTTCAAATATAAAAATTTTTGCATGCTTTGAATTTATTTTTATTATCTGAGAAACCAGACAACCAAGGCCTAACCCAAGAACGATAAAGTTTATTGATCCGCTAATATTGAATCTCGCCAAATTACGAATTGCCTCGCCAACTGGGTCATAATTACTATCGATTTGCTTTTTTCTACCATCCTGGTCTACATGAACCAGTGAAGGGTGCCCAGACTTGGATTTTGTTGCGGCGTAGAATTTTGAGCCTTTTAAGGGTGTAATTTTTTCAAATAGGGCAGGGTCCTTTGTTTTTAAGGAGGCAAGGTTTCTATTTAGAACAGAATTGCTCATTTGGAAGATACTTTATTTAAGAGGGACAAATCTTGACTTAGGTAGCTGGTGTGAAATAGCGACAGTTAGTTTTCACGAACTAAGGAAAAATAATACAGTTCCCATGTTGCATAAACACCTTGCGATGTTGAAAATCTGGAATCATAATCTCGTATCAATTTCCTGAGTCCACCCGTTTTTATCATTCTTATTGGTGCTGCGCCTATCTGTTGTAAATTTTTCAACAATGCAAGGCTACTTGAAAAAAATATTTTTCGAATCTCCACATCCCAAAACTTCATGGTAAAACCGGAATCACGAATCATATCAGCCCAGGAGTCTTTGTTATAAAGATTAATGGGGCTCAGCAAATTTGCTGCTTGCCTAAACTCTATAAGAGTTTTGGGGCCAAATGTACTAAAAATTAAACTCCCATTAGGCGTTAAGGCTTGATTGATTTTTACCAGTGCTTCCTGAGGATTCTTAAACCATTGAAACACAGCATTTGCGCAAACCAAATCCATCTTTTCAAAATGAATTCGCTCTGCATTTCCAGGGAATATTTTTGTGTTTAAAGGCAATGTTAGTGAATTACTTAAAATCTTCAGCATACCCGGGGCTATATCGTTGAGGGTGAGTTGTTTTACTGGCTGAGTCAGGAGATGTCTTGTGAAAAGTCCTGTTCCGCAGCCTATCTCAAAAATATAGTCTGGTAATGGAACGGGGAGGAGTGATGCCAGTCTTTCTGCCATGGACTTTTGCAATTGTGCATAACGGTCGTATGTTTTAGCGTGCCGGGAAAAACTATCTATTAAATGTTCTTCACTCAATAATTGTTTTTCATCGTTGTTCAAAGAATGTTACCTGATAATTTAGGCGCAATTATTACTACGGAATAAGGTGGCGGTCTGACTAAGGAAAATGGTGAAAAATAGTTTTGATTGGTAGTTGGCTCGTCGACGAAGGGTGTGCTTAGGTAGAACGTTCATGGATATTTCAATAGTAAACGTTGATTGTCATCCTTCAACACTTTCAATTATATCAGCCTTGATTGAAAATATAATCAACGATCATCTCTTTATATGAAATAGGTGCAAAGTCCCATTTTCCTTTGAAACTAAACAACTCCTCACCCCACTTTAATGGTGCTTTCTATTAAATTTAAGTTCTTCATAGCCTCTCTGAGTTCTTTGAGATGACGGTATCCACGTATGACTCTCAACCATTCAAGCTCTTCAACCAAACTCCTGCCAATAACTTTGAGGAATTGATTTAGAATTATATTTTAATAAAAGAGACTTATTTATAAAGAATTAACTATTGGCTAGTCTGAACCTTTTGTCGCTCCAGGGCACGTAGTTTTCGGGCTTCCTTTTTGTTGATTTTGGCTTTTACTTTTTTCTCCGCAACCGGTTCACCTTCCCAGCCCACTTTTTCAAGGAAATCATCGTAGCCACCATGGAAATACTCGGCTCGGCCCTGATGGAAAATGATCAGATTTTTAGCCAAGGTTTTAAGGATAAGTTCTGAGTGGGTAACAATCACCAGCGCACCGGCATAATCGTTCAACTCTTCGATTAGGGCTTCAATAGATTCTACGTCCAGATGATGAGTAGGCTCATCAAGGAGTAAGAGATTGGTGGGGTGAGAAATAATTTTTCCTAACAGCACACGGCTTCTTTCCCCTCCCGATAATACGCTCACCTTTTTTTTACTTAAGTCTCCATCAAACATCATAGCACCACATATGCTGTGGGCGGCTTGTAGGGAAAGGTTGGGGTTGGAACGTAGTATCTCATCCAATACCTTGTTTTTGGGTTCGAGTCGATCAATATTTGTCTGACCAAAATGGCCAAGGTGAGCGGATGGATGAGCAACGATGGAGCCCGAGTTGGGTTTCAATTCATCTGCCAAACAATTTAATAACGTCGACTTACCTTTTCCGTTGGCCCCGATTATTGCTATACGATCCCTTCGACCAATGGAAAAGGATATATCAGAAAAAATATTATTTTCAGGTTTGCCATCATAGGAGAAAGAAAGGTTCTTCACGTTCAAGATCATTTTTCCTGGGCAGGGGAGGTGGTTGAACCTGAACCCAAGATTCTTTTCTGTGTCCAGCTTTTCCATTGTGCCCATTTTTTTCATCATTTTAAGTCGTGACTGGGCCATGGTTGCTTTGGAGGCTTTAGCGCGAAACCGATCTACAAGAGACTGCATTTCTTTGCGTTTGTTCTCTAGATTTTTCCGGGTTTGTTCGTAAGTTTCTTCTTCCTGAACGATCAACTCATAGAATTTAATGGTACCACCAGTGACTTTCCGTGCTTGTCTTCGATGTATGCCCAACGTATGAGTGGTAACCTTGTCCATGAAATCTCGGTCATGCGTGATGAGTATCATTTCGCCTGGCCACTTGTTCAGGTATTCTTTGAGCCAACGGAGCGAAAGTATATCGAGATAATTGGTGGGTTCATCGAGTAAAAGCATATTGGGATCTGCTAACAAAGCTTTGCAAAGATTAATTCGTACTTGAAATCCACCGCTGAAGGTGGTGGGGTCTTTTTGGAAATCTGACTCAGAAAAGCCAAGACCAGAAAGAATAATCTCCGCCTTATAATGATCCCATTGTTTTTCAGCGGGCAAGGCTTCAATACATTCATCGATAACTGTAGGTTTGGTGAAGTGGATATGTTGATCCAACGAGCCGATCGTATAATCTTTTGGGGTTGAAAGGGTTCCTGAGTCCTGCCTTTCTTCGCCCATGATCATCTTGAATAATGTAGACTTCCCGGTACCATTTTTACCGACCAATCCAATTCGCTCGCCTTTATTGATGAGAAAAGAGACATCTTCAAATAGAACTTGTGGGCCAAAAGATTTTTCTATATTACTTGCTATTATCATTACGAGTTAAATTACAAAAAAGTTTGATAAAAAAAAATTTTTGATAAATGAGTGAACCAGGAAGGAGAATATAGGAAAGTGGTCGGGATGAGAGGATTTGAACCTCCGACCCCCTACTCCCGAAGCAGGTACGCTACCAGTCTGCGCTACATCCCGACTGTTTTAGCTTGTTTTGTAAAAGAATTTTTTGAGGTATTTCCAGATAATGATGGAACCTATCCGATTAACCACAGATTTAAACCAGGTGCTCCCGCCCAAACATTTTTGGCAGTGAGGGTGTACTACTTTATTATTTTTAAATCCTTCTACCGCATCAATTACCGGCTGGGTGTTCATGATATCTGTAATCGAATTTTCGAATACGTTCCCGGCTTTTGTCTTGCCATCGTAGTCTACACAGCAGTATGTCAAATCCCCATTGCATAAGATGGCAAAATGGTCTGACAAGGCACTACAATAACCTGTTTTTGAAGGGACCACTTTACTACCCTCGGTAAATGCATTACCCCATGTGTTAAGTATGTAGGTCTCGAAATGGATGTTCGGTGCGACTTCCACTACGTTCCATTTAAAGGAAGAAAGTTTGTCGATATTCTTTTGAACTTCCAATCGTTTTTCTTCGTTTAGTGGTGGACATATTTTGTGAACTTCGCGAGCCCAATACCGAAAGGTTTTGCGTAGTTCTTTGGTGTTGTTGATGACACTCATCGTCCCTACTGTCCAGTCTTCACCGGGTACCTCGGTTTTGATAGAAGTATTAAGGAAATGAACTTTTATTTTTGGTGGCTTTTCCTGCTTCAGACAGCCTTCGATGAACTTTAAAATACGATTGTGATATTCGTCGAACTTCATCCGCCGAGACTTACGGGTTTTGAAAGATTCTTCGTCAGGAGTCTGCAGGGAGATATTGACCTGAGATGCGGTCACCTTTTCCAGCTTGATAGCCATCTCTTCATCGAGATAAGTTCCATTCGTGGTGATACCCGTCTTCACCCCTAACTGCGCGGCATGTTCGAGAATTTCAAAAAAACGCGGATGCATGAATGGCTCACCCATCACATGGAAGGTAATTTTTTCGGCCATATTGTATTCGGCGATTTCGTCAATGATTCCACAGACCCTTTCAAAATCCATGTACTCATAATGGCGGGTCATCTCTTGCTTGGGACAAAAGGTGCAGTCAAAGTTGCAGACGTTGGTCAACTCTATATGGATTCGCTGTAGAGGAAACTGGACCAGTTCGCCAAAGCGACCGGGAAAACTTTGCGTACGGGGTTGAACCTGAGTCAGCATAATTTAGTTGGCGTAGGAGTTAATCATTATTGGTTTTGGTGTAATTATAGCGGTTTATACTTTCACTCCAAAACGTGTTGTTGGTCACGTTGCGAGAAACTTTCTTCGATCCACATTCAGGGCAAGCAACTTTTTTTTCACCTACTTCTGACATTCTCATTTCGATCACGAAATCTTTTTTGCATTTTTCACAACTATGATCGTAATTGGGCATGACCGGCATCTCCTGATTCATCTAAACATCAATTAAAACGGGGTGTTACTACTCAAGTTACTAAGAATACAATAGTTTCTAATTCAAAGCAATAAATCCGGCAAAGTTGTTCCATTTAAAGAACAGGTCTACCGTGTGGAATCCAGCTTTTTTGATGAGGCTCTGGTTTTCCTCCACAGTCCAAGGGATGAGTACATTTTCCAGAGCTTCGCGTTTTCTGGAAATTTCCAAGTCTGAATAGTCACGGTCTCGCTTAAACTGATGGTGGAAATCAATGAAAGTTTCGTTGAGCGCCGGAATATCGCTTTTTATTTTTTCGATGAGAATTAGTGAACCACCCGGAACCAGCCCTTCAAAGATGTTTTTTAGTAAGGCAATTCTATGCTCCGGTAAAACAAACTGAAGGGTGTAGTTCATCATTACTACAGACGCATTTTTAATGGAAATACCCTGGTTTAGATCTGCCTCAAAAAGTTCGCAGGGGATCGGAGATTGCTTAAGAACTTTGCGGGATTTTTCCAACATGGCTGGAGAATTATCAACCCCATGTAAAGCAATGCCCTTATTTTTGTCTATCGACTGAGCTAATTTAAGAAGCAGGGTGCCTGTCGAACAACCCAGGTCGTAGATGGATGTGTTTGCCTTGGCGAACCGTGCGCCCCAATGAACGGCCAATGACTGGCACTCCTGATACATCGGAACACTTCGCCCTAGCATATCCACGAAAACGTTGGCAACCGACTCGTCAAACTCGAAAGGTTTTTTGCCAGTATCCTGTTTAAATAATGTGTCTCGTTTGGAGATTTTGTTTTCCTGTTCAGAGGCTTTGTTTGAAGGCAAATCACCCCAATCCTTCATCGGAGAAGAGGAGTTCATTGAAGCTCCCCCTTTTACGAAAGGGGTTTTGGAGATTTGAAAACGTGTAGCTTGATTAGCTCAAGGCCTCGATTCTTCGTTACCTTGAACCAAGTCAGATTTTGACTTGAGTATTAGCTTGTTGATCGCGTTGAGATAAGAGAGCGCGCTGGCTTCTATGGTGTTAACTCCAACACCTTTCCCTAGTACTTCTCTTTTTTCATGTTGAACGCGAACAGTGACTTCACCTTGGGCATCCTGACCTTTGGTCTTAGCCATTACCTGATAGTCAAGAAGCTTGCAACTGAGTCCTGTGATCTTGTCGATGGCGTTATAAATTGCATCCACCGGACCATCGCCACTGGCGCTGGAAGAATGCTCTTTGTCATCACGGCTGACCAGAACGACAGTCGCCTGAGGCACTTTGCCTGTTTCAAAGCCGCATT
>CAJQRI010000065.1 GCA_905612265.1 uncultured Nitrospinota bacterium
AGAAGCGACGCTGACACTTAACACATCCGCTTTTTTACCCGGAGGCAAGATTGCTGTTACGGATGTGGACTTGCCCAAAACTCTTCTTGCCGCACTTCAACACAACACGGAATGGACTAAAAACCTGCGCTTCATCGAAGTAATACCGGGGAAATCTGTGCGGAAGGTGTTAGCAGTCCCCCAAATAGACGCGAAAGCCGAGCCACAAAAAATCGCCTACACCCTCCACCAGCCGCCGCGCCTAAAATTCACTCTCAATAATATTGATCAGGATTTCTTTGAGCCCATTAAGCAATGGCTTGGCGAAGACTATTTCGATAAGTTTCCCTACGACCAATTTGTCCGCGCTGATGAAACTTCACAACAGGAAAAACTGGAATCGGATTACAAAAAAATATTGCCACTGACCGAGCATAACCCTGTGATCATCTTTGACCTGAGAGTTGATGTCACCTTTCACGATGGTCATCCGTTTGATTCAGGCGATGTGCTGTTCACCTATGAATCGATCATGGATCCGAAAGGCACGTCGCCGAGAAAGTCCGATTACGAACCGGTAAAAAATGCGCAGGTACTGGGGCCGCATAAAATCCGCTTCACTTACAAACGCCTGTTTTCACCCGCTATGGGCTCCTGGGCTATGGGCATCTTGCCCGAGCATTTGCTCACTCGGGAAAAACTGGTTGAAGAAGCTAAAGCAAGAGGACGTGACCCTGAGGTATTTACTTTGAGGGATAGTGATTTTGGTCGCGAGCCGATTGGTACAGGGCCGTTCAAGTTCGATGAGTGGAAGTCTGACGAGCAGATACGCCTTGTCCGTAACGATAAGTATTGGGATGGGGCACCTGAATATGAAGAGTATGTCATGCGCATTATTCCCGACAGTCTGACTCAGGAGATGGAGTTCTATGCTGGGGGAGTCGATAACTATTCCGTACAACCTCATCAGGTGGCGCGGTTTTCCACCGACGAAAAATACCAGAATTTTTCTAGTCTAGGCTATTTCTATTCTTACATCGGCTATAACCTGCGCAATCCTTTATTTGCAGATAGAGATATTCGCGTGGCCCTTGGCATGTCGATAGATATTGACCCGATCATTGAATACATCCTTTATGGGGAAGGGGAGAGGGTGACCGGCCCCTACCCGAAAATTTCCGACTGGTACGATCCCGAAGTAAAACCACTGCCCTACGACCCCAAGGGCGCACTGGCAATGCTGAACGCAAAAGGCTGGAGGACGAATACCGATGGTTGGCTGGAAAAAGACGGAAAGATATTCGAGTTCAACCTCATCACCAACAGTGGCAACCCTGTGCGCAAAAACATTCTCACCATCGTGCAGGAGAGCTGGAGGAAGATAGGCATCAAATGCAACACGCAAATTTTTGAGTGGGCCGTTTTCCTCAAAGATTTTGTCAACGCTCTCAAATACGATGCTCTGGTGCTGGGCTGGAGCACGGGTATCGATCCGGACCTTTATCAGATCTGGCACTCAAGCCAGGCAGGACCTAGGCAACTAAACTTCGTCGGCTATAAAAATGCCGAAGCAGATAGACTGATAACAAGAATCCGCCGGGAGTATGACCGGGAGAAACAGATCGTTATGGCGCGTGAGCTGCACCGCATAATAGCAAGAGACCAGCCTTATACTTTTCTATATGTGGCGAAATCCACCCAACTGCTCGATAAGAAAATTGTGATTGTCGAGACAGAAGAAGGTGGGGAAAAGAAATACGAAAAAATCTATCCCACCAAAGACGGAAGAGTCCGCTACTACTTCAACAAATGGAAAAAGTTGGCAACGATCCCGCAATTTAGTTCAGCCGGATGATTAACTATAAATGTACCCGTTCTAAGTATGAAATTAATGTTGTGAATATCACAAACACCGATGAACGCAGATATAAACCTCCCCCCTTATACGAAGTGGCTCGGATTGGATAGTTTTTGGATCATGATGATTGACCGGATGGTGGATCACTCCTGAGACTGGCTAGCGCATCTGATGGATGCTTTGGTGGGGGCGAGCCACATACCGAAAAAGAATAGCGCGATTAGCAACCAACCCTACCATTTGATCTTTGCCTGCCTGTGGACTTTTCTTTTGTTGATGTAGTATATCCGGTTCTCCGCTATAATAGATTTATGGATAAAACTGGACAGTTGCTGGAAGATTTGAAATGTAAAGATCCTGCCGTTCGCGAGAAGGCCACAAGGGATTTGTGGATTCTCTGGCACCGGCAGGAAGGCATTGAGTTGG
>CAJQRI010000066.1 GCA_905612265.1 uncultured Nitrospinota bacterium
TTTTACATGAGCATCTATTTGAGGAGCGTCTTGTTCTTTACCTTCAGGGTGACCCGCATCAAATTTTTTTGATAGAAGATTTTTAGTCTTATCTGATAGGATTGAGGATCTTTTTTTTCGTACTTGAAGTTTCTTTTTTCCAAACGTTTTTTGATATCTTTTTTTGTCCTCATGGGACATATTCAGGACCATATTTCCTCACTCAAAAATAACGTTTCAGGATTGAGAATCAATCCTATTATATTCAGAGTACGACAATTTCAACCATTTTTATAATTATTTTATGCCTATTGAAATAATAAAAGAGGTCTTCAAAGATCCAGATATTCAAGAGTCGTCATTACGTACTCTCATTAACGGTCTGGATCACTTTGAAATTGCCCGCCGGCTTCACGAATTAAGCCAAGATCAAAAAACACAGGTTTTCCATCTTCTTGATGATGATGAAAAAAGACAAGAACTAATTTATGAAACTGATATAGATAGCCGTCTAGAAATCCAGAAGTCTCTTGATCTAAATTACCTAGCTGCTCTTCTGGACAAAATGCCGGAAGATGAGGCTACTGACATTATCCAGGAGCTCCCTGATGACACCCAGGAAGAGCTTCTGAGCAAAATGGAGATTCAGGATGCTGAAGTGATCAAAGACCTGATCCGCTATGAAGAGGAAACTGCTGGTGGTTTGATGAATCCAGATTTCAATAAAGTCCGTTTTGATAGTAGAGCTGGCGATATCTTCACAAAAATAAGAAGAGAGTCCAATAAGGAAGCCATACCTTATTTTTATGTCGTGAATGAAAAAAACCAACTCTTAGGCTTTTTTAAGTTGAGAGATTTGCTAAACATTCAAACCTCTGCCCTGGCAAAAGAGTTTGTCCGCACTGAAACTCCCAAAGTAAAACTGGATGACCCTTGTGAAAAAGTGGCCCAAATAATGGGGCAAGAACATCTCAGTAGTTTACCTGTTGTCAACAGTAACAATGAAATTCAGGGAATCATCACTTTTGACGATGTCATTCGAGCTATGCAGGACAGTGCCAGTGAAGACATATACACCATGGTCGGAACCGCCAAGGTGGACCCTTTTGCAAAAAAAATTAGCAATAAAATTATTGCCCGAGCACCATGGTTGTTCACAACCTTTATAGGAGGTCTGATCAGCGCCTGGATACTTGGGTTCTATCAGACAACACTTGTTGATTTTGCCGCAGTCATATTCTTTATTCCTTTTGTAATTGGATTGGCAGGTAATGTTGGAATTCAGGGGGCTACGGTTATAGTGAGGGGCTTAGCGACGGGAGATATTCAAAAAGACAATCTTGCTATGGTAGTAAAGAGTGAGCTTTCTGTTGGAATATTAAACAGCTTGATTTTTGGGTTGCTGTGCGGAAGTCTCGTTTATTTGGCTTCAGAGCCCATCTTACATACAAATCCGATATTAGGTGTAGTGGTGGGGACGGGAATTATCTTCGCTGTTTCTGTAGCATCACTAATGGGTTCATTAGCACCAATTCTACTCATAAACCTGGGTATTGATCCGGCCATCAGTACCGGCCCAATCATCACTGTCATCAATGATATTCTTGGGCTAGCTATTTATCTTGCAACAGCAGCATATTTATTCTCAACCCTGTGAATAAGGGTCACTTCTCTTCAGCCAATTCCACTTCTATTATAGCAGTATCCACTTCAACATAGTCACCTTCCATGACATAAAGCTCTTTCACTCTTCCTGCCACTTCCGACAACAAAGTGAAATAACCCTCAGAAATAATTTCAGCCACGGCGGTTCCGGGAGCAACTTTATCTCCTATTTTGACCAAGAACTTATCCACCTTACCCGAAGTCATAGTGGGATACATGGCGGCCATGACAATATAATCTTCCATTATGCTTTCTCCAACTCAGAGATTTTTGTTTAGGTTGTACCTATTAAATAATTTATTACCAAGACATTAAACAGTATAATGAGTAGATCCTTAACCAAATCGAAGACAAACTAAACCAAAAACATGAAACTAAGATTAGGCGATAACCTCTATGAACCATTTTCCAGAAATACTGGAGAGATTACTTCAATCATAGAGCATCCAGCTGGAAAGATCGTCAAGGTTCGTTGGCGTATACCTGGTGAACTACCTCATGACACCGAATTGTTCTACAAAAAGATTCAAAGGGCCGTTCGGGATGGACATTATGAACATACTCCTAAACAAGACCCCGCATAAAGAATCTTAATGCTTGTAAACAGTGTGGGAAGGACGACCCGCTAGAATATTCTCCTTACCCCAGTTCACCACATTTTTAAACTTATCAGATTGTATAAAGTCATTGAACGCATCCTCAGCGTTCCATTCAGATACAATTAGATAGGACTGAGCATCGTTCACATCCTTGTATAAAAAAGATTTCGAATGCCCTTCCATCTCATTCATCACCTTGATGACTGCATCAAAAGCATCTTCAAAAACTTTTTCTTTTCCTGGTATCATTTTATAATTCATTCCTATCGTAACCACATTTTTCTCCTTTGTGAAAAACTAATAATCAAAATTATGAAGCAACAAGCTCCAGATGATCGTTTATGTCATCCTGTTGCAAACTAATGGAATCCAACCCAAAAATATTTTTAATGATGGAAATATTCTCTTTCTTGTGTCCAAGGTAAAGAGATACTTTTCTGGCGGGTACTCTGAAAGTAACCGATAAAGGAACCTGCTCCAATGAACGAATCATCTTTATCATTCGTTCTCTCATAATACGACTATCTACCAGATAGCGGAATGAAGGATGAAAAGGTCCAGCAACATAATTTTCCATTAAGGATGGGTCTGGATGTAAACCCACTCTTATGACCTTAATACCAGCCTTTTCAAACTTTACAACAGCTTCTTTAACCGCCTCAATCATTCTTTCCAAACTCCAGGGAGTATAAGTTCCCTGCTGATACATATCAAATAACCCAGTATTCTTAATAACCAGAGTGGGGTAGATTCTGACGAAATCTGGTTTAAGGCTTATAACATTATCCACTGACTTTTGAAATTTTTGTTCGTTATCACCGGGAAGACCGGGCATTAATTGTAAGCCCAAACGAAAATTCATAGCATGAATCCTATCGACAGCAGATTGGATGACATCGAACGGGCATTCTCGCCCTGCTAGATTTAATACTTCATCATCTGTGGATTGGATTCCCAGTTCTACTGTTTCAACGTGATTTTTTCTCAGCAATGATAACTTGATGTCATCAATGAACAAGGCATGGGTTGAAACCCTGATGGATTGGATTTCTCCCGACAAAATCCATGGCTGAACTGCAGATAATAAATATTTCTGGCGTTCCAGATTAATACCGGTAAAGCTTCCACCAAAAAAAGCCAATTCCCTTTTCTCTGGTAGGTTCTCAGAGTTTAAAACCTCTAAGTGAGTACGCAATATTTCTTTCAGCATCTTTTTATCGGTCTTTGTATCTATACCCGTTATTTTAGTCTGATTACAAAATGAACAACGGTAAGGGCAACCCTCATGAGAAACAAAAACCGGAACAATCAAATATTTTTTATTTTTCACAGGATAAGAAGTCTTTATACGAAGAAAATCAAAACAATCCAGACAGGTTCTTGAAAAACTGGTTTAGAGATTACCAGAAACCTATTAAGACAAGAACCGAAAAAAAACTCTCAACTCAACGCTGAACCCAAATAAAACTTTTGATCCTATTATTTCAGGCTCAAAACGCGGAGGTTCCTTGTACTGTGGAACGGGGTCTATTTCATAAGATAATTTTTTGTTAATAATGAGGTGAGTTCTTTGTGAGCGTTCTTATTTTTCATGGCACTCACAATGTCCACTCTCAGCCCAACTAATATCAATATAGTCGGGGAAAACTGTCTGCTTGTCAAAATTCGATAACTCTATTTGGTCGCATGTCAAATTAACAGCATCTTTTAGATTAGCTCCATGTAAATAGGCGTCCATAAGTTCCGCCCCCTCCAAGTCAGCCCCGGAAAGGTTGGCCTCGCTTAAAACTGCACCCGTTAAATCTGCCTCAATCAGGCTTGCCTTACTGAGATCTGCCTTGATGAGATAAGCCCCACTCAAATCAGCTTGAGATAGATCTGCACCATCAAGCTTAGCACCCATTAATTTGGCGCTACAGAGATCTATCCCCCTTAGTTTATCTTTAGAGGACTCAATTTCTATCTTCTTTAAAATCCAATCTTCCAGCATTTTTTAGAATATGTAGAGGGCAGTTTGAGTGTCATTTCAATAAAAATATTTCTACTAAAAATATGCCAGTTTATAAAAGATATATCCCGTCAAAAACCATTCTCAGTCTTTGGATGACTCCGAAAATTTTTCCATAGCCATTTTGGCCGCTGCTTGTTCAGCCTCTTTTTTACTACTCCCTGACCCTTGCCCTTTAAATTGATTCTTGATAGTTACGGTGACTTCAAATTCCTTGGCATGATCTGGTCCCAATTCATTAACTACCTTATATTTAGGGGTACAAACCCATTTATTCTGTGTGTATTCCTGAAGTTCACTTTTAAAATCTCTAAAATCCCAGGAGTGGGAAAAGTTAGATATTTCACCTTTCAATAATGGAAGAAAAACCTGGGATGCCGATTCTAGCCCACCATCTCTGAACAACGCTCCTGCAACAGCCTCAAAAGCATCTGCCAGAATAGAGGACTTGTTTCTTCCTCCTGAAAAATCTTCACCTTTGCCAAGAAGCAGGTATTTACCCAGTTCTATTTTCCGGGCAAGGTCCGCCAAACAAGTTTCGTTGACCACTGCCGCACGAATCTTTGACAAGGTCCCTTCGGCATAATCACTAAACTCGGAAACGAGATAATCGCTGACCAGAACATCAAGAACGGAGTCACCTAAAAATTCGAACCTTTCATTATGCTTGAGAAGTTCGCTTCTTTCATTCACATAGGACTTGTGGGTAAGCGCCTTATTGAGGAGCCTTATATCGGAGAATGTATACCCGAGAGTTTTTTGAAGAGGGAAAACTTCATCGGTGCGATCAGAAGGCACTTCGATCATGGTGAAAATTAGCTCAAAAATTTCTTAAAAATAAGGACACCGTTAGTTCCACCAAAACCAAATGAATTAGAAACACACACGTTTAAATTTCTTTCTCGGGCTACATTAGGAACATAATCCAAATCACATTCTGGATCGGGAGTGGTGTAATTGATAGTGGGTGGGATCACCCCTTTTTCCATAGCAAGAAGGGTAAAAATTGCTTCGACGCCTCCTGCCGCTCCCAGCAAATGACCGGTCATGGACTTAGTAGAACTGACAGCCAACTTATATGCATGATCACCAAACGCAGTTTTGATAGCTTGTGTTTCCGTTGCATCGGCCCCAGTAGAAGTTCCATGCGCATTTATATAATCCACATCTTCTTTGTTAATACCAGCATTTTTAAGAGCAAGATTCATGCAACGCGCTGCCCCCTCCCCGTTTGGAGCGGTTGCTGTTATATGGTATGCATCGCCATTAAGACCATAGCCGATAACTTCACCATAAATTTTTGCACCGCGTTTTTTAGCAATCTCCAACTCTTCAAGCATAACAACACCACATCCCTCACCAATGACAAAACCATCTCGGTCTTTATCAAAGGGGCGACTGGCACCCTGAGGATCGTCATTACGAGTAGACAAAGCCTTGGCCGCATTGAAACCTCCAACACAAAGTGGAGTGATAACCGACTCGGTACCACCCGCGAACATCGCATCAGCATCACCATACTGAATAAGCCTTGCAGCCTCTCCAATAGAATGTGTCCCCGTAGCGCAGGCTGTGACGACACAAGAGTTAGGACCCTTAGCACCCATCGTGATTGAAACTTGACCAGAGGCAAGATTGGCAATCAACATGGGAATAAAAAAAGGAGTGATTTTTTTCACTCCTTTTTTATTTAAAACATCGTGATACTTTTCAAGAGCAGGCAACCCACACAAGCCTACCCCAACAATGACACCGACCCGCTCTGCATTCTGTTCACTAATTTTAATACCGGAGTCTTCCAAAGCCATTTTGCTACAAGCAACTGCATAATGGATAAACCGGTCCATCTTCTTTATTTCTTTGTGGTCGATATAGTCTGCTGGATCAAACCCCCTTACTTCTCCTGCGATTTTGACAGGAAATTCTTCTTCAGGAGTGAAGGTTTTAATATAATCAACCCCTGAACGACCTTCAAACAAAGCTGTCTCATTTTCATCCACCCCAAGCCCTAAAGGTGAAACGATCCCCAATCCAGTAACGACAACGCGTCTTTTCATATTTGCACCCTGGGGATTAGATGATCAATCAGTTGGTTCTGCTGGCTATATAACTTGTAGCATCTTGAACTGTAGCTATTTTTTCAGCTTCTTCATCCGGAATCTCAATATCAAACTCCTCTTCAAGAGCCATCACTAGTTCTACTGTATCCAGAGAATCAGCACCCAGATCATCAACAAAAGATGCTTCTAACGTTACCTGTTTTTCATCAACACCTAACTGATCAACAATAATATCTTTAACTTTATCTTCAACTGACATAATTTTTAAAACTCCTTGTTGTAATCACATCAACATACCACCGTTTAAATTAATGACCTGACCAGTTATATAACTGGACTTGTCAGATACTAAAAAATTAACACAACGCGCTACATCTTCAGGCAGTCCCAGTCTTGCAAGTGGAATCTGCTCTATTAATTTTTGACGCACTTCTTCATCTAAAACCCGCGTCATCTCTGTATCGATAAAACCGGGTGCAATCGCATTTACTCTAATCCCTCTGGAAGCAACTTCCCGTGCAAGAGTTTTTGTCAAACCTATCACTCCAGCCTTAGATGCCGAGTAATTGGCCTGACCAAAATTTCCCATCACCCCAACGATGGAAGCGATATTGACAATCGCACCACTTTTTTGCTTCATCATCTGCTTTGCCGCCTGTTGGCTACAAAGAAAACTTCCTTTAAGATTGATATCTAGAACGAGGTCCCAATCACTTTCTTTCATCCGGACCATCAAACCATCACGGGTGATGCCAGCGTTATTGACCACGATATCCACTGGTTTTTTATCTTTCATGATGAAATCAAAAACTTCCCGCACTTCAGTAGCGTTTGAGACATCAATCTTAACAGCAGAAGCAGAACCGCCACTATTATTTATGGCCTCCGCTCTCGCCTGAGCCCCTTCCAGGTTAACATCCCCCAATACTACATGAGCTCCTGCCCGGGCCAGCTCTTCACTAATGGTTCTACCAATTCCCTGGGCTCCACCAGTGACCAAAGCTACTTTATCTTTCAGTTCCATTAAAAAATCCTATTTGAACGATTAAGTCAATTGGCGTTTAATGCCGTCAGGGTAGATGACAAACTTTCGCGATCTCCAACCTGATAGCAGTTTATGTCTCTGTTAAATCTTTTAATCAAACCCGACAAAACTTTTCCCGATCCCAATTCGACCACTCGTTCAACACCCTGATCTGTCAGCACCTGCATTGTTTCTGACCAACACACTGGAGAGCAAACTTGTTTAACTAGGGCTGATCTTGCGTCGCTTCCTTTAGTGATGGGTTTGGCCTCAATATTGGTGATCACAGGAAAGGACAAGTCAAAAAATTCAGTCTGCTCCAATTCTTTTTGAAGTTTGATTTCAGCCGGCTTCATAAGAACACTGTGAAATGGAGCACTTACAGGCAAAAGAACGGCTTTTTTTGCGCCCGCCTCCAGAGCTTTTGCGGAAGCCTGCTCAACCGCCACTGTATGGCCTGCGATGACGGTTTGCACCGGACTATTAAAGTTAGCAGGCTGCACAACGCAGGACTCTTTGGAAACCTGATCGCACACTTCCTGAAGGGCCTCAATCGGCAAGCCTATAATGGCGGCCATTGTCCCTTCCCCAGCCGGAACCGATTCCTGCATGAATTGACCCCGTAAACGAACTAACCGTACAGCATCCTTAAACTTCAGAGCCCCTGCTGCAACCAAAGCTGAAAATTCTCCTAAGCTATGACCCGCCGCGACTACCGAATCTATACCATTTTCCCTCAATATTTTCAAGGCCATTGTACTGTGCACCAGCAATGCAGGCTGAGTGTTTTCCGTCAACTTTAAAGTTTCTTCAGGCCCATTAAAACAAATATTTGCGAGGTCATACCCTAAAACCGCATTAGCCTCTTCCATCAGTTCACGAGCCGCTGGTACATGATCATAAAAGTCTTTGCCCATGCCCACAAACTGAGAACCCTGGCCGGGAAAAACAAAAGCCGTTTTTACCATTTGATCACCGCCGATCCCCAAGTCAAACCTGCCCCAACCACACCGAGCACAGAGGTGTCTCCTGGTTGAATACGCCCACTCCGTTTCGCCTCGTTTAGCCCGATTGGGATAGAAGCTCCAGAGGTGTTTCCATATTTATGGATATTCATGAATACCTTCTCCATTGGATAATTCAGTCTTGCGGCAACAGCACTGATGATTCTTTGATTGGCTTGATGTGGAATCAATAGTCCCACCTCTTTCATACTCAAGCTATTAAACTCCAACGCTTCGCGGATCACATCCGTCATCCTCTTAACCGCTACCTTGAAAGTCGCATTACCCGACATTTTGATGAAGTATTTTTTATCGTCGATGTCCTGCTTATTAACTCCCGTTCTGCCAATTCCACCTGGAACGCAGATCAGATCCGACAAACGTCCGTCCGAATAAATATGCGTGGATAAAATCCCCTCAGAGTTTTCCTGCTCTACCCGTTTCAGCAGTAAAGCCCCTGCCCCATCACCAAAAAGAATGCAGGTGGATCGGTCTGTCCAATCTACAATTCTGGAATTGACTTCACTGCCAATGAGCAAAATGTTTTCGTAACGACCATTTTTTAAATATTGCTCAGCAATAGAAAGACCAAAAACAAACCCGGAACATACGGCGGAAATATCATAAGCAGCACAATTGAAAGCCTTCAACTCATTTTGAACAAAGCAGGCTGTGGATGGGAATAACACATCAGGGCTGGAAGTACAAACAATGATCAAGTCCACATCGTCCGGACTAATTCCACCCACTTCCAATGCTTGTTTACCCGCTCTGGCTGCCATCGTTGAAGCAGACTCATCCTCAGCAGCAATCCGGCGTTCACTAATTCCTGTACGCTCAGTAATCCAAACGTCTGTCGTGTCCAGAGTCTTTTCGAGATCTTTATTTGTGAGGATTTTTTCTGGTAAATACGAGCCAGTCCCCGTGACTACAGCCTTGAAGGTATCGGACATTTTAATAAGAAGTATTTTAGGTTTTGTCAGTACTTTTATCGATCGGTTTATCGATCGGTTTATCGATCGACTTATTAGGAGCTTCTTTGTCAGGATTTTCGGAGTCGGCCCCAAAAGCTATACTTTTGATTTGCTTCCAAATATTTCCTCTAGACGCTTCCACATCCGTAAAGTTAGATTCAATGCCTTCCCGAATGTGTGCATTGATATTCTTCTCGCTCAATTCGCGAGCCCGGTTGATAGCATTTTTTATCGCTTTTGCAGAAGAACTTCCATGAGCGATAATCACAACACCATTCACCCCTAAAAGAGGAGCTCCGCCCGTTTCCGAGTAATCGACCTTTTTCTTAAACTCATCCAACTGCGGTTTCAATAATAAGTAACCCAGTTTGCTGAGCCAGTTACTTTGAAACATACGCTTGAGATTGGTTCCGATCATTTCGGCCAGGCTCTCACTTATTTTGAGTGCCACATTACCGGTGAAACCGTCACAAACAATCACATCTGCATTGCCTCGATAAACTTCCTTGCCTTCCACATTACCAATAAAGTTGATGTGGCTGGCCTTGAGCATTTGAAAAGCCTCTTTGACAATTTCATTACCCTTGCCGTCTTCTTCACCAATACTGAGTAAACCTACACGCGGGTTTTTTTTTCCAAGAATGTACTCAGCAAAAACATGACCCATGATTCCAAATTGGAACAACTGGCTGGTCTTGCAGTCCACATTCGCACCGGCATCAAGAAGAATAGCGTTGCCCTTTAAAGTGGGTAATTGTATTGCAATGGCAGGTCGGTCAACACCATTTAACGGTCTTAAAATTACCGTAGAATAAGCCAGAACAGCACCGGTATTGCCGGCACTTAAAAAAGCCGAAGCGTTGCCGTCTTTAACTAAATCCAAACCAATTTTCATGGAGGATTTACGTTTGGAGCGCAAGACTTTGCCGGGGCTGTCGTGCATTTCCACCACCTCATCGGCATGGACAACTAGAATCGGAAGATTATGATCAGGATCAAGACGGTCCAAGATCGCATGAATCTGATCGGATAAACCGGTGAGAATGATTTCCGTTTCGTATTCCCTCGCCGCCATGACCGCACCTTCTACAACGGCTTCTGGAGCATTATCGCCCCCCATCGCGTCTACCACGATTTTCATTTCTGGGTTTGGCTCCTTTCCAAAGAGCGTTGGGAATTAACGAGAGGGTAACTAGAGTCCAAATAGTGAAACAAGCGAGGTATTAAACCGATTCAACTTCCATCACTTCTTTGCCTTTATAATAGCCGCAATGCGCACAAATATGGTGCGGGCGGGCCATCTCATGGCACTGAGGACACTCTGCATAGGAAGGAGCAGTCAAACCATCGTGAGACCGACGCATTCCTTTTCTGGATTTAGATGTTTTCTTCTTTGGGACAGCCATGATAACTCCCTATTTTAACTTGTCTTTTAATTTTTGTAATACCGCCAAACGTGGATCGTAAGATCCTTCGTTTTTGCAATCACATTTATTTACATTCAGGTTTGTCCCACACTCGGGGCATAACCCCTCACAGTCTTGCCGACACAGTATAACTTGTGGCAGGCTCAATAATATCAAATCTCGGGCAGGACTGGATAGGTCAATTCGACCCTCTTCATAAAATTCCTGTTCCACATCAAGTTCGGAAAGTTCAATTTCATGCGCCAGCTTGTTATTTTCATTTATAGGAATAAAAATAACCTTAAGCTGACTTTTTACCACAAAACTGAAAGCACTCAAACACCGGGTACATGTTACAGAAAGTCCCGTTTCCAAACTCCCCTTAAACAGAACCTCCTGACCGGTTCTTTCCAGTGTCCCCTGAACTTTAACATCTTCCGCTAAAACACAGTCCAGCGAATCTATATTGAAGCGTTCTTTGGGCTCAAGGATTTCAAAATCCAGACCCTCTTCATGTATATGCTCAATAACAAAAATCACGGCTTGAAAAAACCCTTGAATTCAAACCCTTTACATTTCCGGAAGCTAAGTTCAGAAGGAGGAATATCGAGTGAGAATGTTATCTTTTATAGCAATTTCAGTCAAGCAAAATAATTCCCCTGGCGAGCTACCGGTGGCAGATGGCAATAATAATATTTGGCTAGCAAAGAATTATCTCGGCTAATGCCCCTAATCAATTCCAATGCTCACTGGTGGGTTAATGACGCGGATGGAACTGGTCGTGGACTTCGAGCATTCTTTTTTCCAGCACATGAGTGTAGATTTGCGTGGTGGAGATATCGGCATGACCAAGCATCTCCTGGACCGATCTTAAATCGGCACCTCGATCTAATAAATGTGTGGCGAAGGCGTGTCTCAGAGTATGCGGCGACACACTGGTTTTAATATTACTCCGCTTCACATATCCTTTCAGTATCTTCCAGAACCCTTGTCTGGTCATGGATTGCGCGCGTCGGGTCAGGAACAGCTCTTCGATCTTTTGCCCTTTTGCCAAAAAAGGTCGTGAATTTAACAGGTAGTCCTCCACCGACCGTATTGCAACCATACCTATAGGGACAATGCGCTCTTTCGAGCCCTTACCCATCGTTCTCAAGCACCCTGCCACTAAATCCATGTTATGCCCTTTCACTGATATCAATTCGGAGACACGCATTCCGGTAGCATATAAAACTTCCAGCATGGCTTGATCGCGTAAACCAATGGCAGTATTAATATCAGGACAACTCAAAAGTTTGTCGACATCTTCCAGCGACAATAAATAAGGAAGCTTTCGCCATTTACGAGGAGTCTCCAATATCTCTGCGGGATTCTCCTTAAGTTGTTTGTCCTGACAAAGATAGCGGAAAAAGGACTTGAGGGAAGACAAATTCCGCGCGATGGAAGAAGGTGACAGTCCATCATCGCGCAATATCAGAAGAAAACCACGAATATCCACCGTTGTCAGACTAGACACGTCGGTATCGGAAAAAATCCGTGCAAAACGTCGCAGATCGCGGCAATACCCTTCAACCGTATGTGGTGAGTTTCTCTTTTCAAATCGCAAATATTCGGAGAACTCTTGAATTAACACATTCATAGTAAAATTATGTTATAAAATACAATGCGTTACAAACATTATTTTTGCTCTAGGTTAATTCAACTCAATCTGTTAAGGTTAAAAGTCAAATATTTATTGATGGAATCGTTAACGCAATGAAATTAACCCCTTACTGGTTTTTACCCTTCCATAAGCTTCGGACCGTTTAACCTCTCCGCAGGTAGTTTTCTACTGCCGTTTGTTCAGACTCAGTTACCGCATCTATTCATTCACAATTAAAGCAGACTACAGACAACTATGTTGAATCAGGAACTTATTAGAAATATTGGAATCATTGCTCATGTTGATCACGGGAAAACCACCTTGGTCGATTGTCTTCTCAAGCAGAGTGGCATGTTCCGAGACAGTGAGCTCTCGGAAACCTGCATCATGGACAGTAACGAATTGGAGAAAGAACGCGGAATCACCATTTTCTCCAAAAATGCGGCCATCGTCTACAAAGGTCACAAGATCAACATTGTCGACACGCCCGGGCATGCAGATTTCGGTGGTGAAGTGGAACGGATTTTAAAAATGGTCAGCGGAGTTCTGCTTTTGGCAGATGCAGTGGAAGGCCCAATGCCACAGACCCGGTTCGTTTTGAAAAAATCTCTTGAACTTGGGCTCAAACCCATTGTCGTTATAAATAAAATCGACCGTCCTGC
Organism: uncultured Nitrospinota bacterium; assembly: GCA_905612265.1. Taxonomy (GTDB): domain Bacteria; phylum Nitrospinota; class Nitrospinia; order Nitrospinales; family VA-1; genus LS-NOB. The sequence continues at coordinate 13,021 of CAJQRI010000066.1, forward strand.
GGCACGGACAGAACAAGTCGTTGATGAAGTTTTTGATTTATTCGTTGAACTTGGAGCTACTGACGAACAATTGGACTTTTCTGTCATTTACACTTCTGCCAAGCAGGGAATCTCAAGGTTGGAGCCTGATGAGCCGGATCGCGATATCACCCCTGTTCTCGATTTGATTATCGAGAAAGTTCCTGCTCATCCTGGAGATTCTGAAGGCCCTTTCCAAATGTTGGTATCCTCAATGGATTACGACGACTATGTAGGAAGGATTGCTATCGGCACTATCAACCGCGGGAAAATTCAGGCAAAAAATAACTACATCCAGATTGATCGCGAGGGAAAAGAGCATTCATTTTCCCTAACAAAACTATATACTTACCAAGGCCTATCTAAGGTAGAGTCTGAATATGCAACCACAGGTGATATTATCGGCATCGCCGGAATGAAAGAAGTCGAAATCGGCGAAACCATTACAGACAGCAGTTGCGCGGAAGCTCTGCCCGTCATAGAAATTGACGAACCTACCTTAGCCATTCATTTTGCCTCGAACACTTCACCATTTGCGGGCCGTGAAGGTGATTTTGTTACATCAAGGCAAGTGCGTGATCGGTTGTTCCGGGAAACCCGTTCCAATGTTTCGCTCAGAGTGGAAGAGACAGACACACAAGATACCTTCAAGGTTTCTGGACGCGGTGAATTGCATTTAACTATTTTAATTGAAACCATGCGCCGGGAAGGATATGAGTTTTCCATTTCCCGCCCCGAAGTTTTGATCAAGGACATTGATGGAGTTGCACATGAGCCCGAAGAGTTTGTCATCCTCGATATTGATGAAGCCCATATGGGTTCTGTTATGGAGGCCATGGGACAACGCAAGGCAACCATGCAAAATATGAATCAAGGAGAGACTACTGCAAGGCTGGAATTCGTCATTCCCACACGCGGGCTTTTTGGTTTTCGTTCTGAATTTCTAACTTTGACCAAAGGCACAGGCATCATTAACCGCAACTTCCATAACTTCATTCCGCATTGTGGTGAAATTGCCCAGCGCGCTAATGGTGCTCTCATTGCCATGGAAAATGGAAAGACAACTGGCCACTCCCTTTTCAATTTACAGGATAGAGGTTCCATGTTTGTCGGAGCGGGTGAAGATCTTTATACCGGAATGATTGTAGGTACAAACAAAAAAGACAATGATCTTGTAGTCAATCTCTGTAAAGAAAAAAAGCTGACCAATATGCGCACTTCCGGGCATGATGTGCATATCACCCTGACACCGCCAGTAATAATGAGCCTTGAACAGATTCTTGGTTTTCTCAATGAGGATGAGTTGGCAGAGATCACTCCGAAAAGCATACGTTTACGGAAAAAGGTTCTGAACGAAAACGATAGAAAGAGATATGGAAGAACACGTAACAGCATCCCTGTTTCCGTCTCCTAATTGCTCCATTTTCATTGCCCTGATTTTTGATATGTTGTAGAATCAGCGACCTTTCAAATATCAGGGCTTCTTTCTGAAAAGCACTATTTTTTTTCAGCCCTCTGAGAATATATTCGACAAATAAGCCTTCTTAATTTAATAGCGGATTAGTACTCGTCCGAGAATTGGATTCATATGGAACATACAACCTTGGTTCAACACATCAGGCAACAGGAAAAAGCCACTCCCGGGGCTACTGGAGAGTTCACCAGCCTGATGAATGAAATCATGGTCGCAGCCAAAATCATTTCTCTGGAAGTCAACAGCGCAGGAATTGGAGAAGACATTTTTGGGCTCACGGGAAAAATAAATGCTCAAGGTGAAGAAGTTAAAAAACTTGATGAGTTTTCTGATATCACTTTCACCAAAATTATCGGCCAATCAGGCACTGTATGCGCTATCACATCTGAAGAAAAAGATGAGGCTTATATCATCCCCCCTGAAGATAAACCGGGTAAATATATTTTCATGATGGATCCACTGGATGGATCTTCCAACATTGACGTGAATGTTACTATCGGAACAATATTTTCGATCTACAAAAAGAAAAGTCCGGGCGACCAAGTCACCGATGAAGATATTCTGCAAAAGGGCGACGAACAAATTGCCGCTGGTTATATCGCATATGGTTCTAGCACAATTTTTGTATACTCGACCGGTCATGGTGTTCATGGATTCACGCTTGACCCTGCCCTCGGTGAGTTTTTCCTATCGCATCCCGACCTGGTTATTCCTGAGCAAGGCTCTACATATAGCATCAATGAAGGCAACTGGGTTGTTTGGGATGAAGCACAAAAGGACTTGGTCTCTTATTTGAAGGAAGATGCCCCAAGTTCAGGACGCCCCTACAAATTGCGCTATATAGGATCTCTTGTTGCGGATTTCCACAGGACTTTGTTGAAAGGTGGACTCTTCATGTATCCCCGAGATGCGAAAAGTCCTAAAGGAAAATTGCGTTTTTCATTTGAAGCCGCACCAATGGCTTTCCTTGTTGAAAATGCCGGAGGAAAAGCTTCCACAGGTAAGCAACGTATTTTGGATATTACCCCAACTGGCATTCACGACCGTCTCCCTTTATTCATTGGTAGCAAAAAAGATGTGGAGTTAGCTGAAGAGCGTCTTGCGGCTACAGTAAAAAAAGGCGGTTGGTTCAAATGGTTGAGCGGATGACCCTGCCTGCATAGCACCCACATAAAATTATTATGAAAATTCAAAGCATTCGCGGTGTTAAAGACATCCTGCCTAATGAAATCTGGAAATGGCAGTACATCGAGTCCATCGCACATAAAAATTTTCCACGATACGGTTTCAAGGAAATACGCCTCCCCATTTTCGAGGATACGCGGCTGTTTTGCCGAAGTATTGGTGAAGCCACAGATATCGTCGAAAAAGAAATGTACACCTTTCAAGATCGTGGTGGAGACTCCATCACACTTCGTCCTGAAGGAACCGCATCAGTAGTACGCGCCTATGTCGAGCACAAGATGTATAATCCCCCTTCAGTGCTCAAGATGTTTTATACCGGCCCCATGTTTCGATATGAACGGCCTCAGGCAGGACGTTTAAGGCAGTTCAATCAAATCGGTGTAGAGGCAATGGGTTCGCCCAGCCCGATTGTGGATGTGGAAGTGATGACCATGCTCATGGAGTTTTTTAAGGAACTGGGTCTCAACAACATCGAACTTCAGATTAATAGCCTGGGCAGTCAGGAGTGTCGTCCTAAATACCGCGAACTCTTGAAAACCGAAATTGAAAAACATCTGGACCATCTTTGCTCCAACTGCACAAACCGATACCAGCGCAACCCTTTGCGTATCCTCGATTGTAAAGTGGAACAATGCGGAAAAATTGCAGAAGGACTTCCCAAACTCATAGACCATCTTGACCCAGCCAGTGCCGAACATTTTTCGCAAGTGCGTTCTCTACTGGATTCTTCCGGATGCCCCTACTCGGTCAATCCAAACCTGGTTCGAGGGTTAGATTATTACAATCGTACTGCATTTGAGGTCACTTCAAATAATTTGGGATCTCAAAATGCCATTTGCGGAGGCGGTCGTTACGACACTCTGGTCGAGGAACTGGATGGCCCCTCAACACCCTGTTTTGGGTTTGCCCTTGGTCTTGAGCGTCTGGTCTCTCTGTTGCCTTTTGATGACGCAAAAATACTGCCTAAAAGTCCCGATATTTTTATCGTCTGTCTCGGAGAAGAAGCCAAAACCGCGGCGTTTCAAATTGCTCACGATCTACGCTTAAAAGGATTTCAAGTTGAACGGGACTATGAAGCCAGCAGCATGAAAAGCCAGATGCGTAAAGCCAATAAGACTCAGTGCCGGTTTAGCCTTATCCTTGGAGAAAATGAAATCCGCTCCGGTAATTTTGCGTTGAAGAACATGGAAACTGGTGAGCAGATAGAATGTTCTGCTCAGGAACTAGTAAAAGAAATGAGCAAGCTATCCTCCAGTTTATAATTGTTTTCATTGGGCCAATTTTTTCTACTGACAAGTGTCCTACATATTATTGCAGAGATTGACCCATCTGAATGACCGTGCTAGATTAACCCGATATAATTCTTAAATTAAAAAAATATGGCCAGCAAAGAATTACAAGTTCTTGAAGATTATATTGTTCAAAACAAGCTGAAAATCACTAAGCAGAGACGTGCTGTCCTCAATGCTTTTCTGGAATGTGAAAAGCATGTCAGCGCCGAGGAACTCTATAATCAAGTCACCCTCACCGACCCAAAAGTTGGGCTGGCAACGGTATACCGCACCCTGGCGTTGCTGACTCAAAGCGGCCTGGCTGCAGACCTTGATTTTGGTGACGGGCAAAAACGCTATGAGCATACATATATGCACAGCCACCACGATCATATGATCTGCACAGAATGCGGAAAAATCATCGAGTTCAACCATCCACTCATCGAAAAGTTTCAGGAAGAAGTTGCCAGCCGAAACGGGTTCACCATAACCTCCCATAAGCTCGACATGTTTGGCCTGTGTAGCGAGTGCCGCTAACCGGCGAACCACCGGTGCCAGATAGTCATATCAGTCAACCACTCTCTCGATCTTCTAATAATTACTAGCCTATATCTATTTAGGAAGGGATTGTGCGCAACGAAAGCCGATGTAGTTGAAGACTTCGTTAATGATCTGACCGTAGGTGGTCACTTTTGGAAATACTTTGTTTTTAGGGTGGAGCCAAACACGGTTGGTGATGCGCAATGCACCAGCTGAGGAATCAAAGGAGCCGCCACGAACAACTTTTGACTCTCCCGCCTCCGGACCTTGAGGGTTATCTTTTGACCGGATTTTATAGTAGGGTTCATACCAATCGTTGACCCATTCCCAGACATTGCCCATCATGTCGTGCAATCCATACTGGTTAGGAGCTTTACTCCCTACAGGCTTTGTCTCGTCAGCATTGTCTTCATACCAGGTATAATCTTCATGCACCATATTGCCCCAGTAGTAGCGAGTTGTAGACCCTCCTCTCGCCGCATATTCCCATTCGGCTTCAGTGGGTAAGCGACAAGAACTTTTAGATTTCTTGATGAATTTTTCCACATCCAGGAAATTGACCTGTTCAACAGGAAAATCTGCGCCGACAAACTTTGAAGGGTTAGACCCCATCACTTTTTCCCAACGCGCCTGAGACATTTCATTTTTGTCCATATAAAAATCATCGACACAAATATCATGCTCGGGCTTTTCATCTTCTTGGGTATAATCATT
>CAJQRI010000067.1 GCA_905612265.1 uncultured Nitrospinota bacterium
ATCATCACCACCATAGCTGGGAACGGGACTGCTGGTTATTCCGGCGATGGGGGGCCGGCTTTAAAGGCATCCCTCAACTTTCCTGCTGGATTAGCGGTGGATGATAAGAGTAATGTGTATATTGCCGACCGCAATAATCACCGAATTCGAAAAGTTTCGCCCGATGGTATCATTACCACTGTTGCAGGAACCGGGGTGGCAGATTTTGGAGGAGACGATGGCCCGGCGTTGGAAGCTCACCTTCACCTTCCTTCAGATATTGAAGTGGGGCTCAAAGGTGTGCTTTATATTTCAGACCGATCCAACAGCCGCATTCGCAAAGTAGATCAGGATGGAACTATTACCACCATAGCAGGAACTGGTCTTCCAGGTTTTGGTGGTGATTTTGGCCTTGCCGTTAATGCTTTGCTGAAATATCCATTTGGAATTTCCCTGGACCGTCACGGCAATCTCTATATTGCTGACCGGGGCAACAACCGAATTCGTAAGGTTGATAGTGGTGGAATCATAACGACTCTTGCAGGGGACAGCATGCATGCCTTTGGGGGTGACTACGGCCCAGCCTCCTATTCCAATCTGGCCTATCCCACCGATGTGGTGGTGGATGAAATGGATAATGTGTATATCGCGGATCGCAACAATAACCGCATTCGCAAGATAGACGGGCAGGGCGTCATCACGAGTTTTATGGGAACGGGCGACACTGATTTTAACGGTGATAGCGAAATTGCTCCAGAGACCAGCTTGCATCTGCCTTTCGCTTTAGCGATTCACCCCGACAACAAACTACTGGTGGCAGATCGTTCTCATTTTCGTGTACGTAGTGTCGGGCTTAAAAATTATGTTGTGACTACGGTTGCTGGTAATGGCAACTCGCTTTTTAAAGGCGATGGAGGCCCCGGCCTTGGAGCTACACTGAACACACCGTCAGGTATTTGCATTGATAGTTATAACAATATCTTATTCACCGATTTACAGCACCATCGAATCCGCAAACTGTCTCCGGATGGCATCATCACGACGTTTGCAGGTAACGGACGTGAAGGCAATGAAGGGAATGACGGTCCGGCTCTATCCGCCTCCCTTTTTATGCCTTCGACTCTGGCGATTGACAAGGAGGACAATGTTTATGTGGTGCATCGTCTTGGAAATGGTTGGACCATTCGAAAAATATCTGCCCAGGGCACGATAACGCATTTTGCCGGAAACGGACAACAGGGCGATAGTGGGGATGGTGGCCCGGCTGTGGAAGCTGCATTCTACACGATCAGTGACATTGCCACTGATAGGGAGGGTAATGTATTTATTTCCGACGCAACAAGTCGTTCGATTCGAAAAATAACTAGGGATGGCATTATCCAGAAGGTGTTGGATGAGACTATGGTGCCGATGGGGGAAGAGTTTCACCCTAACAGTGTTATGGTCGATGATGCTGGGACTCTTTACTTTTCTGATGCAGGGAGTAGTCGGATAGCTAAAATTGAAATCGATGGAACCTTTAAAGTCATTGGTGGAACCGGAGAATTTAAGGATGACGGGGATGGCGGTCTTGCAGTTTCTGCTGGAATCAGATCGCCAGGAGGTTTGCTTTTGGGGCGTGATGGAACTGTCTATTTAGCTGAAGAGCAAACTGCAAGAATAAGAAAGATTGATGTGCAGGGCATCATTTCTCTAGTTGCGGGAACGGGAGTGACGGGTTATTCGGGTGATGATGGGCCAGCCAGTCAGGCTCAGCTAAAAAGTCCTTTCAGAATGGTTTTTGATAATTCCGGGAACTTGATTTTTACCGATCGGGACAACAATCGCATTCGAAAAATTGATACTCAGGGCATTATTTTTTCACTAGCCGGTCACGGTAATTTTGGTTGGATGCAGGATGGTTTGGAAGTCAAGTTCACCGTGCAGGATTTTCCTTAAAATAGCGGTTTATCCCAAGTAAAATTAAATAAAAGGGATGTTATAATCCTGTTTAGAGTAAAAACCTTATAAGTAATCCGTTTAAAGTAAATTGGGGTTTTTGATTAGACATGAATATTACTGATATTGCGAAAAATGCCAATACTTCGGCTTTGGTTCTGGCGCATCTTTCTACCGATTTAAAGAATCAGGCTTTGGGACTTATGGCTGATGCCCTGGAAGAAAACTGCGATGCCATTTTGTCTGCGAATGAAAAAGATTTAGAGTTTGCAAAGAAAGAAGGCATTGCCCAGCCATTGATTGCCCGCTTGGCTTTGAATGAAGAAAAAGTTAGTGGTATGGCAAAAGGCATTCGTAGTGTAGTGGCATTGGAAGATCCTGTGGGAAAAGTGAAAAGCACGATGGAGATGGATCAAGATCTGGTGGTTAAGCAGGTCACTTGCCCCATTGGTGTGATCGGAGCTATTTTTGAGTCCCGACCCGATGCCGTACCGCAGATTTCTTCGCTATGTCTGAAATCTGGTAATGCAGTTATTTTAAAAGGCGGAACCGAGGCGCAGAATTCTAATAAAGTGATTGTTAACCTGTTGGTGGAAGCAATAAGCAAAGTGCCCGGTTTACCTACATCGGCAGTTCAGATGATTGAGACACGTTCTGAAGTGGCGGACATGTTGAAGGAAGATAAGTATATTCATCTAGTAGTTCCACGGGGGAGCAATGCTTTTGTGAAATATATTCAGGAAAATACAAGAATCCCGGTTCTGGGTCACTCCGAAGGAGTTTGCCACGGCTATATTGATAAGCTTGCTGATTTGGATAAATCTATTCGCATATGTCTAGATTCGAAGTTGCAGTATCCTGCTGCTTGCAACGCTATGGAGAGTTTATTGGTGCATAAAGATATCGCTGAAAAGGTTTTGCCTGATTTAGTAGGAATATTTAAGGAAAAACAAGTGGAGTTGGTGGGGTGCGTGAAAACATGTCAGGTTGTTCCTGAAGTTACCCTGGCGCATGAGTCGGATTGGGATATGGAATATAACGACCTTAAACTATCTATCAAAATTGTGGATAGTTTTTCTGAGGCGGTGAAGTTCATAAACCGGCATGGCTCCGGGCATACTGATGTCATCATTACAGAAAATTTGGAGCGTGCAGAGCAGTTTCTTAACGAGGTCAGTTCATCCAGTGTCATGTGGAATGCATCAACACGTTTTGCCGATGGTTTTAGATATGGATTGGGAGCGGAAATTGGCATCAGCACAAATAGGACGCATGCCAGAGGTCCGGTTGGATTGGAAGGATTGATAATCTATAAATATAAACTTTATGGGAACGGTCAATTAGCTGGCGATTACTCTGGTGCTAACGCGCGCGAGTTTACCCATAAACCTTTAACACCGTCCATGTGAAATTTTAGCGTGAAGCAAGACAATCAAAACTCCCTTGAGGAAACCCCTCCTTCATTAGATTCCTCTGAATCTGACATCTCTAAGCCGCTAAAGACAGAAAACTGGTGGTTGTTTTTCTTATTACTATCGGGAACTCTGGTAACAACTTATTTGTCGGGTGGCTTGCTGTTTTCAATCAGCTTGATTCTGATTTTAGGAGCGCATGAGTTTGGGCATTACTGGGCCAGCAGAAGGAATGGGGTGCGTTCGACGTTGCCTTACTTCATCCCCGCTCCACCTGTCTTCATCGCCGGAACCTTTGGTGCTTTTATTCAAATCAAGCAGGTCATCCCTAATCGTAGGGTTCTAATGGAGATTGGTTGCGCAGGTCCCATAGCTGGATTTATCGTGGCCTTGCCAACATTGGTATATGGACTGTCCCTTTCATATGTTTCGCCGTTACTGGGCATTGAAAGCGTCAATTATGGAAGCTCTCTGATATTAAATATTTGCGCGGAATTTGTCTTAGGAGTGGACCCACAGTCCTCGGACTTAAATATTAATCTGCACCCGATTGCGTTTGCAGGATGGATAGGCATGTTAGTGACCGCTTTAAACTTGATACCCATAGGTCAGTTGGATGGAGGGCATATTGTCTTTGCATTGTCCCCGAAACAACATAAATGGACGGGACGTCTTTTTTTTCTGGCATTATTTCCATTAGGGTATTTTTGGACAGGCTGGTTTTTCTGGGCAGTGATGATAGTGTTGGTGGGTTTTAAAACGGCGCCTTTGTTGGATGATACAGAAGAGTTAGGCACCCTGCATAGAGTGCTAGGACTGGTATCTATTTCAATTTTTCTGGTGACATTCATACCCATTCCCTTCTCCCTGCTGTGAGTCTTAACATGCTGATAAATTGAGTATTAATTAGACCAAGGTAGGAATAATTTGGCTTTAAAGTACCCCAGAATAGTTGTCGTTCTATTTATATTAACTTCTTGAAAAATAAGGCCTTAAATCGCCTAATTGCCCATAGAAAATGGCGACTAATAGGTAACTAGTTGAAAATAAAGGGGTATTTTGTCAAAATTTTGTTAAATTTATGCGTTATATTTGGAATAATATTGACAGGGGTGGGGGGGCTATGCTAAATTTACACCATCTGAGGGGTTCTAAGCTTCTGTCCTTTTAGCGGGACACTTTTTTATATAAGAGAACATTCTTGGTTGCCATCAAGGTTTCTTTTAGAAGTTTAGTGCCCCTCTTTTCTTTCCTTTAATCAAATCTCTGTTCTTAATTCCAATAAAACGTCCGTTTTTTCATGCATAAAAATACGTTGTGGAGTGTCATGAAACCTTTAGTTACAAACCTGGCAATATTAACTCTACTTTCTACCCTTTTTCTTTCTAGTTCTCTAGCTGCCGGTGTGAAACCATTGCCTGGATTACAAAAGGCGGTTGAAGACATACGGTTTCATCATAAGGGTGAAGATCTTTCCTTTTTAGCCGAGAAAGAGTATCAAGTCCGAAAGTATTATTATGAGATCCAAAGTAAAATGCAGAAACTGGAGATCCTGGAAGAAGTCAAAGAGCATTTTGAAAAGGCGGTCACAAAATCCGAAGAAAAATATGATTCTGGTGAGGAAGAGGTCAGCCAATCTTCCATAACAAAGCTTAAACTAGGGCTTGCTGGGACTTTAAATGATATCTTAGAGTTGGGTAGTGATATAACGGTGGCACGATTATCAATGGCTGATATGTTCAATGAGAACTATTCTGTCGATGCAGAAATGCGCGAGTCTGTAATAGATCCTGTTGACTTTAAATTTAATGACTACAAAAAATGGTTTAAGGATTCTGGTCTTGCCGCTTTTACGAAGGACTTAAATAATGAATTGGATTTGAAGGTCGGTTATCTGAAAGCTGTGGAGAACAGAGGAAAGTTGCAACTTGCCCAGAAAAATCGCAAAATTACGAGGGCTTTGTTAGTGAGTGAAGCGGCTAATTATGATTTTGGAATTGGCGATCCGAGAGACTTATTCGAAGCCCTCATTATATATACTCGGGTATTGGGTGGCTATTATGATGCCATTTATAATTTTAACGTTTCTGTCGCGGAATTAAATCGAGTAAAAGCCCTATGGACAGGGAATCTTTGAAATATTGGCTGGCGTTAAATATGGTTGTCGAGGTAGGCCCCGGACCCTGTTTTATCGTTTAGTCCAAGGGCTGGTTTCACTGCCTGAAGTTTTTTCTGCATCAAGAAGTCAATTGTTGCGAGTCCAGGGTCTTGGCGAGAAGGTAGCAGGCGAAATAAAGAGCTTTGATGCCGACTCTGTTACAGAGTGCGAATTGAGGCTGGCTGATAAAGAGAGTGTAAGGACTCTAACCCTGGAAAGTCCAAATTACTCACCCTGCTAAAACTTACTTATGATCCTCCTCAAGTAAGGCAAAGCTCTAGATAATATTTCCTTTACTTTAGTTGTGGTGGAAACGCGTACGCCTTCTGAATAGGGCAAGTTAATAGAGGAAGGGCTTTTTTTGAAACGGGCTTCTGAGAGATTTAGTATAATCAACGGCTTGGCTATAGGGATAGATGCTTTGCCTCACAATGCGGCAATTTCCGCCGGAGCAGATACAATTGCTGTATTTGGTTGTGGTTTAGGGCACACCTATCCGCCGGAGAATATTAAGTTAAAGCAACAAATTGTTGAGCAAGGGGCTATAGTGTCTGAGTCCCTAATTTATGAGGCCCGACGGGAATAATTTCCCGATATAAAACAGGATCTCAAGTGGCTTAGCTTTAGGGGTCGTAGTTGTTGAGGGGGCTGAAAAAAGTGGAGCCTTATTCACTGCTGAATTTAATTTGGAGCAGGGCAGAGAGGTTTTCGCGATTCCGGGCAGTATTATGCCGCTTAAAAGTAGTGGCACTAATAGTCTGATCAAAGCAGGCGCTAAGTTGATTGATAGCCCAGAGTCCACTCTTGAAGAACTTTTACCCGCTTATGATGAAAGATTAAAGGCTAAGAAAGAAAGTGTTGAGCCTGAACTTGATAATGATCAGGAAAGAAAGATTTTTTATTTATTATCATTGGAAGGCCGACATATAGATGACTTGATTGAAAACAGCAATTTGTCTCCTGAGCAAGTTTCGGCTACACTGCTATAAGTGGGATTGGGAGGCTTGGTTCGACAACTGAGTAGCAAAATGTATATTTCTAATTACGGCGATGAATAAAACTAGTGAGGAATTATGGGTAAATCGTTACTGATCGTTGAGTCACCTACCAAAGTCAACACGCTGAAAAAAATTGTTGGCAAAGATTTTATTATTAAAGCCTCGGTGGGGCACCTTAAGGATCTTCCCAAGAAAAAGCTTGGCGTTGATGTTGAGAACGACTTTGCTCCGGAATACATCACTATCCGGGGAAAAGGAAAAATTCTTCAGGAACTGAAAACTGCTGCCAAGAAATGTGACATGATTTATCTCGCCCCGGATCCGGATCGCGAAGGGGAAGCGATTGCCCACCATATTGGTAATGAGGTGGCAAGGTTCACCAAGGGAAAAATTGTTAGGGTGACGTTTAACGAAATCACCAAAAAGGCGGTTTTGGAGGCTATCAAAAATCCGACTGAACTCAATCATAACCGTGTGAATGCGCAACAAGCTCGTAGAATTTTGGATCGGTTAGTGGGATATAAAATTAGCCCCATCTTATGGAAAAAAGTTCATCGTGGGCTGAGTGCGGGGCGAGTACAATCTGTTGCTCTGCGGATCGTTTGTGAAAGAGAACGTGAAATCCTGGCCTTTGAGCCTCGCGAGTATTGGTCTATCACGCTGGAGTTGGAGGGCAGTGAGAAACCTCAGTTTCAGGCAAAGCTGTTTAAAATTGATGGCGATAAAGCTGAGGTTGCCAATAAAGCTGAGGCAGATGAAATTCTCAAAGGTTTAGAAGGCGCCAAGCCTGTACTGGAAGACATTGTCAAGAAAGAGCGAAAAAGAAACCCAAGTGCTCCATTCATCACCAGTACACTTCAGCAGGAAGCTTCACGAAAACTTAATTTTTCCCCAAAAAAAACCATGATGCTTGCCCAACGTTTGTATGAGGGTATTGCCATGGGTAGAAAGGGGACTGTGGGTCTCATTACGTATATGCGTACCGACTCTGTGAAATTGTCAGACCAGGCTCTCGAAGAAGTTCGTGCCTTCATTCCTGAAAGATATGGCAAAGAGTTTCTACCTGGAACCCCCAATTTATATAAAAGTAAAAAGTCAGCTCAAGAGGCGCATGAGGCTATTCGTCCTACTGATGTTCTGTTGGAGCCGAGTACCATCAAGGAGAGTTTGGAAAAGGATATGTTCCGGCTTTATCAGTTAATCTGGTCGCGTTTTGTTTCCTGCCAGATGGTTCCCGCAGTTTTGGATACCACTCAATTTGACATCAAAACGGGGAAATTTTTATTTCGTAGTAACGGGTCGATATTGAAGTTTGCCGGCTTTATGAAAGTCTATGTAGAAAGCCAGGATGATGAAAAGGGTGATGCGGTGCAATCATCTGGAAAAGCTGATGACCGTCTGCTTCCTGCTTTGAAAAAAGGTGAAGAATTAAAAGTTCAGGAAGTTCTTCCTGAGCAACACTTTACTCAGCCTCCGGCTCGTTTTTCTGAGGCGATGCTGGTTAAGGAATTGGAGGATAAAGGTGTAGGACGGCCTAGTACTTATGCGGCGACCATCAGTGTGATTAAAGACAGGGACTATATTCAAAATGTGGATAGACGTTTGCAACCTGTCGAACTTGGCTTTATGATTAATGATCTTCTGGTTGAAAACTTTCCCGATATCATGACCACAGAATTCACTTCGAAAATGGAAGAGCAGTTGGACGATATTGAAGCAGGGAAGCTTGAGTGGGTCGATGCCCTTAGATCTTTTTATACTCCCTTTAAGGCAGACTTGGAAAAAGCTGAAGAAAAAATGAAGGACTTCAAAGCCCAGGTTGAAGAAACGGATGAAGTCTGTGAAAAATGTGACCAACCCATGATTATTAAATGGGGGCGTTTTGGAAAGTTCATGGCTTGTACAGGTTATCCAGAATGTAAAAATACGAAGGACCTTGGAGGAAAAGGTGACTCTGTGGATGGTGCCAAGGATGATGAGGTGGAAGGTAATTGTGATAAGTGTGACTCTCCTTTGATCATGAAAAGAGGGCGTTTCGGCAAATTCATTGCGTGTTCTAATTACCCTGAGTGCAAATTCACCAAGGCGATTGGCTTGGGTATTACCTGTCCTGAGGAAGCTTGTGAAGGAGAAATTGCAGCTCGCCGGTCTAAAAAAGGCAGAACCTTTTATGGCTGTACGAAATACCCTGATTGCAAATTCACCTCTTGGGACAAGCCTGTCGCGGAAGCCTGCCCAGAATGTAAAAATCCATTCTTGATTGAGAAATGGAAAAAGAACGAAGATCCATCAACTCTTTGCCCTAGTTGTGGCTATAAGAAAACCGATGCTGCGGCTTGATTAATTGTGAATGACTTTTTAACAGTTATCGGTGCAGGACTTGCGGGGTCTGAAGCGGCCTGGCAGGCGGCTGAACGGGGTGTGCAAGTTATTTTGTATGAAATGCGTCCGGTTGTCCGTAATCCTGTTCATAAAACCGAAAATTTTGCCGAGCTCGTTTGCAGTAACTCTTTAGGGAATAACTTTCCTCATTCTGCACCCTTCATTCTTAAAGAAGAACTCCGTATTTTTAATTCCATTATTATCGCATCCGGTGATAAAAATTCCGTTCCTGCGGGTTCCGCCCTTGCTGTTGACCGAGACTTGTTTTCTCAGGAAATTACTGAGAAGTTAGCCAATCACCCCAATATTACTATCAAGCGAGAAGAGGTTGTGGATATTCCTCATGAAGACCCGGTCATTATTGCCACCGGTCCCTTAACTTCACCAAAGTTGTCAGAACAAATTTCAAAGTTAATTGGTCAGGAATATCTATATTTTTACGATGCGCTGTCTCCTATCGTTAATGCAGACTCGATAGATTATGACAAAGCATTTTTTGCTTCTCGTTACGATAAGGGAGATGCTGACTACTTGAATTGTCCGATGAGCGAGGAACAATATTATACGTTTATCCGAGAATTGAAGGCAGCGGAAAAGATGGAATTTGCCACATTTGAAAAGCCTGCTTATTTTGAAGGATGTATGCCTATTGAAGTGCTTGCTGATCGAGGAGATCGCACTTTAGCATTTGGTCCTTTGAAACCCGTAGGTCTGCCTGATCCTAAAACCGGTAAAATAGCTTATGCTGTTGTTCAATTACGTCGGGAAAACCGTGATAGTTCTGCTTACAATCTGGTAGGGTTCCAAACTAAACTGACTTACCCAGAACAGAAAAGAATTTTTTCTATGATTCCAGGTTTGGAGAATGCTGAATTTTTCCGATTAGGTGCCATTCATAGAAACACCTTTATAAATTCACCTAGTCTTTTAAATAACGAGTTACAGTTGAAGAGTAGATTAGAAAATTATTTTGCAGGCCAGATTACTGGAGTGGAGGGGTATGTTGAATCGTCTGCGATGGGGCTTTTGGCGAGTTTGAGCGCGGTGGCAAAAATCACTGGACAGGCTTATACGCCTCCGCCTGCCGATACAGCATTGGGTGCATTGATAAATTACTTGACCAAGTCACGTAGTAAAGGATTTCAACCCATGAATATTAATTTTGGTTTGTTTTGGGTTCAAGATATGAAGATTCGCGATAAAAAAATGCGAAATGAGAAGATTGCAACAAATGCACTGGAAAAAATAAAACAATGGAAGGACGGACTTTCTATTCCCACCCACTCATAGAAATATTGTCTGGAGTTTTTCTAGACAATACAGATGGCCAAAACTTGCTTCAGGTCGCAACCCCCTTTAAATGTTTTATAAATTCCATCCTGCTTCAGGGATGGTTTTTTTAGTTTAAAAATATGGACACGTTCCCCGCTTCCGTAAAAAAATAAATTTTTAGATTTATCTTAAAACCGTACTGCAAGTCGAAAAAAATCAAATTTAAACAGCCGTAGGTAGATTCATAAGGCAGTGGAATATTTCAGTTATATTAATAGTGGCGTTGATCGGTGTAGATATGTGCGAAGGAAATACTTGGAATATAGTGGTGATGAAGGAGGTTGAATGAATAGAAACATGACCTAAACATCGAGGTCCTGAACAAACTCGGCTTTTTCTTTTATGAATTTGAACCGCGTTTCGGCATTTTTCCCCATTAGTTCGGAAACTGTTTTGCTGGCCTGTTCGGCCGACCCAAGTGCTACTCGAATAAGGGATCGGGATTTTTTGCTCATGGTCGTTTCTTTCAAGTCAGAGGAGGGCATCTCTCCGAGCCCTTTAAAACGGCCTATTTCGTATGAACTACCGTTTAAGTCGTCAATAATTTTATCTTTTTCCTCATCGGTCAAGGCATAAAACAGTTTTTTTCCGGCATCGATACGATATAAAGGTGGTTGAGCAATAAATAGATGCCCTTTTACAATGATTTCTGGAAGGTATCTATAAAAAAACGTAAGAAGAAGGGTGCAAATGTGTGCTCCGTCAACATCAGCATCGGTCATTATGATGACTTTCCCATAGCGAAGCTTATTGTAATCAAATTTAGGACCTATTCCGGTACCACATGCAGAAATGAGATTTTGAATCTCCGTATTTGCCAAAGCCTTTGCAAGGGTTGCGGTTTCTACATTCAGTATTTTTCCGCGAATGGGAAGAATAGCTTGGGTTTTCCGGTCTCTTGCCATTTTGCTGGAACCGCCTGCGGAGTCACCTTCACAAATAAAGAGTTCTGCTTGATCTTTATCTGTCGTGGCGCAATCGGAAAGTTTTCCTGGTAAATTGAGTCGATGTGAAATATTGGTTTTTCTCTGAACCGCATCCTTCGCCTGACGAGACGCGATGCGGGCTTGGGCGGAAAGGATGATGCGGTTAGCAAGAATATTTCCCAAACTCTGATTTTCATTTAAGTAGTTTTCTAGAGTGTGGTTGACCACAGACTCCACCTGTGATGTGATTTCCGAATTCAATCGTCCTTTAGTCTGGCCTTGAAACTCCACTTCTCCTTGCAGGTACACGTTGATAATGGCAACGAGACCTTCTCGAACATCTTCCCCTGTGATTCCAGGTATACTTTTGGGGAGCAGTTTGCGTCTGTCAATATAGGCGCGAATCGCTTTAGTCATGCCATTACGGAAACCGTTCTCGTGGGTGCCTCCGTCAATCGTGCGGATGGAGTTGGCGAAAGAAAGAATTTGAGTATCGGTGCTTGATGTCCAGTAAAATGCTGTTTCTAACTTTAAGTTCTTATCTTCTTTTTCTACGTAGAAAGGCTTCTCCATCAAAGTATCTTTCTTACCGATAATTTTCTTTATGTAATCCTGAATCCCGTCCGGGTAATGAAACAAGTGTGTGTTTTTGTTTTCATTGACGATTATTTTAAGTCCCTTATTGAGGAAGGCTTTCGATTCGGCCCGCTCCAAAATAAGTTTGGGATTGAATTCTGTCTTTGGAAAAATTTCCCCGTCCGGTTTGAAATATATGGTGGTGCCATAATTTCGTGTGGGTTTTTCTTTTGTGATTTTTGTGGTGGGCTCACCCCTTGAATATGTCTGACGCCATTCAAATCCGTCCCGGCGGGAAGTTGCGATAAGGTTCTCCGACAGGGCGCAAACTACAGCCATGCCAACTCCATGAAGACCGCCGGATACCTTGTAATTGCCCTGGCCGAACTTACCCCCTGAATGCAAGGTGGTGAAAAGTATTTCCATAGCACTCTTGTTTGTATTGCGGAACTGGTCTACCGGGATCCCACGTCCATCATCCTTAATGGTGACGCTATGGTCCTTATCCAAAGTCACTTCGATAGTGTCGCAATGTCCGTTTAGTGCTTCATCTACCGAGTTGTCAAGGATTTCCCAAAGTAAGTGGTGCAGGCCCGTTGATGATGTAGAACCAATATACATGCCCGGACGTTTGCGAACTGGGTCAAGGCCTTCGAGAACTTGGATATCTTCAGAGCGGTATTTTGTCATGGTATTTATTTAATTTTTAGTATGGCTTTGCGTTTGGAAATAATTACACCCTGACTACCGCGTTTGCAGAGACGGACGCTTTTTACAGTGATTACTTTGTCATCACCGGAGCTGAATTCAAGTGTGACTTTATCCTTTAGGCTTACAAATTTGAATCCGATTAAATTACTTTCCCCAGGCTTCATGAGGATTACTCCTTTGCCTGAACCTGTCAGTTGGGCTACCTCATCTGTGGGGATGATCACGGCTTTTCCCTTGGCAGAGGCTAGAACAACGTGGTCGTGTGTTACTGGAGCGAAACCGATCATGTTGTCATCATCCTTCAAGCCCATGATTTTTCTTCCTGATCGTGTGGTTTCGGTCAGGTTGGATAATGGAAACCGAAAACCAAAACCATTAGCACTTACGACCATGAACTCTTGGTCGCCTTTCTTTTGTTTATTCTTTTTACTGAAGTTCAGCAAAGCTTGGCCTGTTGCGATCGGTGTAATCGAACCGTCACCTGCGGATGAAAGTGCTAGCATGCCTATCACCTTTTCCCCGTCACCAAATTTAAATAGACTTTGTATGGGCTCGCCAAAACCACTCCTTGCGTAAGGTAGATTGTAAACCTTGGATACATAAACGGTTCCAAATGATGTGAACATTGCAAGCAGATTTTGTGTGTTGGTTTGCAGAGTATCGAGCAGTTGGTCGTTCTCTTTGAACTTGAGGGTTGTAGGGTCACTCAGATTTTTCAATTTCCTGATCCAACCATTTTGGCTGAGGACAATATGCACATCCTCATGTTCAATGAAGTCTTCTTCATTGTACTCGATTCTTTTGACAGTTTTAATTTGAGTGACGCGTTTATCTCCGTGTTTCTTTTTGATTTCTTCAAGCTCTTCTCGCACTAAATCCCAAATTTTTTGGGATGATGCGAGAATAGACTGGATTCTTTTTTGCTCGGCGAGTTTCTCTTCTTGCTCTTGCAGAATCTTCGCCATTTCCATTCCAACCAGTCTGTAAAGAGGGATCTCAAGGATTGAGCTGGTCTGATCGTCATCTAGCTTAAAGTAATTTTGTAGTTTTTCGTGAGCTTCCTTGCGGGATTTGGAAGATCGTATCAGCTTTAAGGCTTGGTCCAGCTCATTAAAAATTATTGCGAATGCCGTAAGGAGGTGCAGGCGTTTTTCGATAAGAGCCAACTCGTAATTCAACCTGCGTGTGATCACCTGCGTGCGAAATTTCAAGAACTCCTGACATATTTCCAGAAGGGACAGGCGTTCGGGTTCTCCGCTTGGTTTGAGGCAGTTAAAGTTGACTTGGAAATTATTTTCCAGTTCGGTGTGTTTGAAAAGATAGCTCATCAATTTGTTTTCATCGGACGTACTTTTAATCTCAAGCACGACTCGAACCTTTTCATCACTCTCATCCCGGACATCGGTAAGGGCAGGGAGTTTTTTAGCAATGATGATTTCTGCGATCTTTTCTATCAACCGGGATTTATTGACGCTATATGGAATGGCCGTGAGAATGATCTGTTTTTTGCCTCGAGGCAGTGATTCGATCTTCCATAGCCCGCGAATTTTTATTGCACCTAAACCAGATTCATAAGCCAACTGCAAGTTAGCTTTACTGTTTAGAATGATGCCTCCTGTGGGAAAGTCAGGGCCCTTTATATGTTTCATAAGGTCGGCCACAGTTTGATCAGGGGTGTCGATCAATGAAATTAAAGCCGACATCACTTCATTTAAATTGTGGCTGGGAAATGAGCAGGCCATTCCTACTGCAATACCAGATGAACCGTTGATCAATAAGTTGGGGATGCGTGACGGTAGTACGACAGGTTCTTTTAAGGTGTTGTCATAATTAGAGCGGAATTCGACAGTGTTCTTTTTAATATCCTGTAGCAAATAAGAAGTGATGGGTGTCAATCGACCTTCGGTATAACGGTAGGCGGCCGGCGAATCTCCATCCATAGAACCAAAATTCCCTTTTCCATCTACCAAGGGATAACGCATGGAAAAATCCTGGGCCATGCGTACCATGGATTCATAAGTGGAGGCGTCTCCATGTGGATGGTACTTACCGAGCACCTCACCGATGATCTTGGCAGATTTGACATGCTTGCTGGCAGAATTCATACCCATACTTTCCATTGCAAACAAGATCCTGCGATGGATAGGTTTCAAACCATCCCTTACATCAGGAAGAGATCGAGAGACAATTGTTGAAAGCGCGTAGGTCAGAAATCTTGTTTCGAGTTCGTGTTGTAAATCAGAAGTTTTTTCCTGCCCCATGAAGTGGTCCCAGTTTGTTTTGAAGTTTAAGAAAAGATGGGTGGTTCGGCTTGACGTTTGTGGTTTGCGGTCTTATATAGTTTCCAGGCTAGAAGTTTTTGAGCGTGGACAGCAGGTTTTTATTTTAAGTATTAATTTCAACAAGTTAGAGACTTTTTCCTTTTTTATCTGTAATTCTCACTAATCAGCAGATGTCCATATATTGTAGGTCTGTTTTGTTTATATACAATATAGAAAATTATAAAGCAAGTGAAATCAAGGGTTAACGACGGTCCCTTTTCTAGAACTCCAAAAGACCTTGGAAAATAGTAATGCGATTCATTTCAGAGAGTTAAAATCTTTTTTAAGAGAGCATCATCTTATAGTGTCTGGTTAAGTACTAAGTATAGATTTTTATTTCCCCCATAATTATAAAGACCCATTACCGTTTTAGAAAATATTTTTGTTTAAGGAGCGATTGATGTCCGACCCCAAGCTACAAGAAAAAATAATTGATGCACTGAAGACGGTTCAAGATCCTGACTTGCATAAAGACATTGTCACCCTTGGGTTTGTCAAGAATATGAATATAGAAGGAGGAAGCGTCAAATTCGATGTTGAATTGACCACACCCGCCTGTCCGGTGAAAGAGCAGTTGCGTACCGAATGTGAAACGAAGGTCCAGGCTATTGAAGGCGTTGAGAAGGTCGATGTAAACATGACTGCTGTTGTTCGTTCAACGGAGCATGCACAGCCAGTTTTGACTGGAGTAAAAAATATCATAGCCGTGGCGAGTGGGAAGGGCGGAGTGGGGAAATCCACAGTTAGTACTAACCTGGCTATTGCTCTTTCTTTGACAGGTGCTCGTGTTGGCTTGATGGATGCAGATATTTATGGACCCAGCATTCCTCAAATGATGGGCATCCCCATTTCTTCACCAAAAGTGGGTGAGGAGAATAAGTTTTTTCCTCATGAGAAATATGGGTTGAAAGTAGTTTCCGCCGCATTTTTGACGAAACAGGGACAGCCCTTGATGCTTCGCGGCCCAATGCTGGGCGGCATCATCCAGCAATTCCTTCAAAACGTGGAATGGGGTGAACTGGATTATCTGGTTATTGACTTGCCCCCTGGTACGGGTGATGTTCAGTTAACTCTGACTCAGAAGGCACCCATTTCAGGAGCAGTAGTCGTGACTACCCCGCAAGAGGTGAGTCTGATTGATGCGGATAAAGGCGTGAAAATGTTTCAGCAGGTCAAAGTGCCTCTTCTCGGTATCGTTGAGAACATGAGCTATTTTGTCTGCGATGGTTGTGACAAGAAACATCATATATTCAGGCAGGGCGGCGGAAAAACCCTGGCCGACAACTTTGATATTCCGCTTCTTAGTGAAGTGCCGATTATTGAAGCTATTGCAGAAGGTGGGGACTCTGGTATTCCTATTGTCATGTCTAACCCGGAATCACCTGCAAGTAAGGCCTACAAAGATTTAGCAGGCAAGGTGGCAGCGCAACTCAGTATCAATCAGGCTAACAGCGGAGACAAAGTATCCGCGTCTTTTGAATTGGATTGGAAAAGTTAGAAAGGAATTATGATTATGACTCCCCCTGCACCCAAGAGTATTAAACAGGTGGATGAGTCCACTCTGGGCATTTCCTGGAACGATGGACACGACTCGATATATTCGGTTAAAAAGCTACGGGAAAGTTGTCCGTGCGCAAATTGTATCGATGAATGGAGTGGGAAGAAATTGATAGCCCCGGGCTCTATTCCCAATGAAATTCGACCACGAAACCTTAAAGCCGTGGGACTTTATGCCTTTCAGTTTGACTGGAGTGACGGGCATAGTACCGGGTTCTATACGCATGAGCTTTTGAGACAACTGTGTGAATGTGAAGCCTGTAAAAATAAAGAGACTGAAAGCTAGAGAATAATCCATAAACTAGAAAATAATTCATTAATTTTGTTACAGACTTGAAACATCGTTGAAACACAACTGGAGTATAGGTTTTCCATAATCAAGCTAGGTTGTTATCCCTGAACTTTCACCTTCGCCTCTTCCTGAAAAATAGCGGAAGGATATCCAGACAAGCTGTCAAATACAGTAAAAAGTATTCAGAGTTTTTTGGAATATAGACTTTCCAACCCAAACGAGAGTAGCAGTCGTCAGGCTGCCCCATTTTTTCTTTTAAGTTGTTAACCTATGGGCTCGGCAGATTGAGGTTTTGATTCTGAAGAAACACTTTTTAGTTTTTCTTTGAAGGACTGTCAAGCTTATAGAAGGAAGAAGTTAATAGTGCCCCAACTACAGCTGAGGCAAACATTCCTCGTTAAGAAGAAAAAAAGAGCTATGAGAGAATAAAATCTCATAGCTCTTAAAAAAATCTGCTTAGTCGGGAATAAAAATCGGCAATAAGTATCTATCCGCAAATCCGCTTCAAAATTCTGATAATTTTTATTTCTGTGCTGGCATTTACATGCCCACTTTTTCTCGGACTTGATCCATGACTTTGGCGTCAATAGTCGTAATACCATTTTCTGTAGCAAAGCTGATGACAGTTTTCTTAGCCATTCCACGGACGAAGAATGGAACACGTTTGATACGTTCCAATGCTTCCTCGGTCCAAATCAGATCACCTTCAGAGTCGGGGTTGGTGTTTTTGAGTTCTTCTTTAGCTTGAGCCAAAGAGGAACCGACTGCCGACATGGGTGATGTGCTGACATCGGTGGCACCGCCCATTTCGACCCCCAGTTTGCTGACAAACTCGGTTTCAAATTTATTGGTGAGCATAGCAATCATGTGGCCACATTTTTTACATTTAAACTTCATCGCAAGATTGGTATTTTCTTCCGGCATGATGCCATCAGTTTGTGTTTCCATCTTGACGTCACAAGGGATACAAAGGAATTTCATTTCGGCTCCTGTATAGAACTATTTTGTGGTGAATTTTTGAATATTGTCAACGGCCTCGGCAATAGCTTTGCCCGTAACAGAATCTTTAAACTCGCTATAAAAAAGGTTTCCCGATTGACTACGTGACACGCGAGTGTCAAAGGGGATCTTGCCAATATAGGGGATATCTTTTCTCTCACTTAGTTTGTGCACGTCTTCCCCATCGAACAGTTTTCCTTCTTTATCGCAATGGGGACAAACATAGGTAGCCATATTTTCGATCAACCCGATTATAGGCACGCCCATTTTGTTGTTCTTGGTGATTGACTTTGTGACAATATGCTGTGAAAGGGGCGAGGGGATAGTGATTTCAACCACTCCTGCCAGTTCGGGGATCAATGAGCGGATGTTGTCAATGCGGTCACTTCCTGGAGGCATATCGATGAGAAGGTAGTCCAACTCGCCCCAATTAGTGTCTGCAAGCAGTTCACGGATGGCTGTAGACTCCATAGTACTGACCCATACGGCTGTGGCATCGGCTTCTTCTGTCCACATCACCGGAGTGTCGGCGGTCTTCACCAACATATCCATAGACATGATGCGGATTCCCTGATGCCCGATTCCGGGCTCTAGTCCATTATCCCTCATTTCCAGTTGAACATCGTTGCCGACCCCTAAAAGGTGGCCGATGCTGGGTCCGTTAAGGTCGGCATCGAGAATCCCGACTTTATTGCCTCGGTCTGCAAGGCAAGAGGCAATATTAGCGGTGATAGAACTTTTGCCGACACCGCCTTTGCCGCTCATCAATGCGACTTTATATTTGATTTTATCGAGACGGGCTCTAAGCTTTGCGCCTAATTGAACCACCTGCCCTACAATATCGGATCCACCATCACCTTCCAGATCCTCATACGTTTTCATAAAAAAACTCCTTAATTACTCCGGATCTCTAAAAATTTCGGACTTTTGATTGTTGGAATTCAATCGGCCATTTTAAATTAAAAACTACTTATTTTAAAGGATTTATTGGGTTTCCAGTCAGAAAAAATGGAACTTGAGATATTTATTACCCGATTTGGTGGTTTTTGGTTGACCCTATAGGTTTAACTCATTTATCTTGATAAGTTTAGCTCTTGTTAAATGCAAGGATTTTTTAACCTTTGGAAGGTAAAGCATGGCACTGACGGAAGAAGACAAGCAGTTGATCAAAGAGGAAGAGACATTACTGGAAAATACTTTAGAATCACTATGTCAACAGCTTCCCATTGTTCAGGCATCGAAAATTAGTGCTAATGCAGCGGCCCGCGAACTGACCAAGCAAGTAGTCAATGAATGGAATCACGAAGAAAGACAACCTCTGGTTTCGGATGAGGCTGTGGCTCACCGTATTTTGGATATACGCAAAAACAGCGATAAAGCTTTGTATGAATTGATTCAGGAACCTTATTTTGGCAGAGTTTGCACGAAGGAGGAAGACGGCAGTGAAGTGTCTTTCATGATCGGGAAAAAAAGTAATATTGAAGCGGGGATCGTGGATTGGCGAAATGGTCCCATCGCAGGATTATTTTTCAACTATAAGCAGGAAGAAGAATTCGACGAGGTCATCAATCAGCGCGAGCGTAGCGGTCACATTCAATTGCGCCGGTCTTACCGGGTTGAGAATGGCCAACTGGTTCAAATTGATACGCCCGAAGGAGTCTTCAGACGAAGCGAGGCGGGTTGGGAAAAACTCGATGTCGAGGATGAAATCGCTGCCCATCGTTCAAGAGTTGCCGGGTCAACCGAAAAACGTCTGCCAAGCATTCTTTCTTTAATCACGAAGGAACAGTTTGAACTGATCACCAGTGACCCCGAACGACCTGTAATTATTCAAGGTTCGGCGGGCTCGGGTAAAACAACCGTAGCTCTGCATCGGCTTGCATGGCTCCTGCACGAAAAAAATTCCTTCGCCAAAGCGCAAAACACCCGAGTGGTGGTGATGAACAAATCTTTGCAGATTTATGTCAGTGCGACTTTACCGTCTATGGGCATTGATGGGGTGCAAGCTTCAACCTTCAACAGTTGGGCATTGTCCATCGTTGGCAAAGTGGTTCACGGGCGGCCTTTCTTTAAATTTCTTAATGTTCCCTCGTTTGTTGAGGAGATAAAGTTTTCTGAAGAAATTCTCAGTGCTCTTGAAGGCTGGGTGAAAAAACAGTACCAGTCTTTGAATGCCGAAGTGGAGCAGGTGTTTAAAAAATGGCCGGGCCAGATAAAATCATGGAAGAAGACGGAAGGCACGGCACTGTTGCCTCGACTTAAAGACTTCGTTCATGATGTCAAAGGGTCTAGCTTGCCCAAATTTGACAAGGATAAATGCTTGGAGCTTCTGGAACGTAAAAGCTTCGACCTGGAAGATTATGTTCAGGATGTCTACAACTTGTTGTCAGACTCCGAGCACCTGAAAGCCCATCTTCCCCCCGATCCGAAACTGGACTCGAACTTGGATTACCTGAAAAGGTTGACGGAAAAAAATCGCGAGAAGAATAATCTGGATTATTTCGACATGTCTCTAGTTCTGCGTCTGATTCAGCTTAAACACGGTGGACTGCCGGATGGAACAGGTGGAGTGGAGACTCTCGATCATTTGGTGGTTGATGAAGCGCAAGATTTTGGTCCGGTTGAATTTGCCATCATGACGTCTGCGGTCAGTGATAAACGCCAGATGACCATTGTCGGTGATGTGGCGCAGAAAATTCTGTTGGCGAGGAAATTCATCGGCTGGAACAAAATCGTGGAAAATTTAGGAATGGAAGAGGATTCTATTATTCGTCTCGAAGTTTCCTTCCGTTGTACCGTTCCCATTATGACGTTGGCGCATAAAGTGGCGGGAGACCCGAAAAAAGTTGAGGGAAGGGCGGGCGCTGAACCCGAATGGAAAAAATCTGGCGACAGGGAAAGCATGCTGGAGCATCTGGTGGAGTGGAGCAATCGTTTGGTCAAGGCCGACCCCTATAAACTCATTGCTATCATTTGTCGTTATCCGAAGCAGGCTATGGAACTCAAAGAGGAACTTGAAGAGTTTCTGTCAGGAGAAGTTCGTCTCGGGCACCGCGACCAGTTTTCTTTTGAACCCGGTATTATGGTGACCAATATTCATCAGGTTAAAGGTTTGGAGTTTGATTCCGTTGCCATGGTCGAACCTGATGAAGATAACTATCCCATTAGAAGAGAAGAAAGCCGCAACATGATTTATGTGGGCATCACCCGGACCCAGGATGATCTGCTTTTGACAACGGTCAAACCCTATTCGCGAGTATTCTTCTATGATAAATAGAAATAATTATATTTCTTTAAAAAATGTTGCGAAATAGAGAAGGCGGACTATATTATTGTTGTAAGGGATTTGAGACCCACCTTATCGAAGGAGGTCGGTATAGAAGCTGATAGTCCACCTAAAAAGTATAGTAAAACCAAATTGAAAGTTCGCATATAAATGTGAACGGTCCCACACTGATTGCAAGACGGGCCAAACAAAAGAGAAAAAACGCGTTGAGCAGGTGCAACGCGTTTTTTATTTATATGCATAGGGTGGAATGGAAAAGAAATATCTTCTTTTAATAGAATATGAAGGCACCGCCTATCACGGCTGGCAAGTGCAGATAAACGCCATCACCATTCAGGAAGTCGTGGAAAAATGTCTAAGTAGAATCCTCAATACTCGAACAACTGTTTTAAGTTCTGGCAGAACCGATGCCGGTGTGCATTCCGAAGGATTGCCGGCCCATTTTGTGACCGCATCAAAAATGTCAATGGGTGAGATGCAGCTTGCTCTTAACAGTCTTCTTCCGCACGATATTAGCATTAGAGAAGTGCGCGAGGTTCCGATGGCGTTCAATGCGCGTGGCTCTGCCAAGAGCAAACTTTATCGTTACACTATTTTAAATAGAGATTACCCTTCGGCGCTCAACTTCCGCCGTTCCTGGTTCGTCCCTCATGAACTGGATGTTACGGCCATGCAAAATGGAGCCAAATATTTGATGGGTGAACACGATTTCACATCGTTCCGCGCCGGTAACTGCAATGCAAAATCTCCTGTCCGGACTATGAAGCGTGTCGAAATTTTAAGGCAGAGCGACTACGTGGTTTTCGAGTTTGAAGGCAAAGGATTCCTCAAACATATGGTGCGCAATTTTGTCGGAACTCTGATTTATGTCGGCAAGAAAAAAATCCCCGCAGAACAAGTAAAAACCATCCTTGAAACCTGCGATAGAAAAGTAGCAGGCCCCACCGCTCCGTCTCATGGCCTTTGCCTGATAAAAGTCGAGTATTAGGCTTCTAACTTTTTTCCATTGGGATTGAAAATTCTAAAATGGCCCATGCCACGTCTGGCCATGGCGTATTTCATTGCAGTTTGCATCACGCCTAATCCATAGGTGACGCTGCGGCTGAAGCTGATGGATGAGGCATCGTCGAAGTACAGGGCAGGGCAGGAGACTTCCCCCACGTCAAATCCAAAATAAAGGGTCTGGCAAAGCATTTGGTTGTCGAACACGAAATCATCGGAGTTTTCCAGCAATGGAATTGTCTCTAGCACTTTTCGGCTGAAGACTCGGTAGCCTGTGTGATACTCAGAAAGTTTTTGCTGGATGAGCAGGTTTTCCGACAGGGTTAAAATGCGGTTTGAAACATACTTATAGAGTGGCATTCCCCCCATCATGGCTTTATTCCCCAAAATTCTAGAGCCAATTATGGCATCAAAAAGCCCTTCTGTTATCATTGATGCCATAGGTAGTATCAGTTTTGGCGTATATTGGTAGTCGGGGTGCAACATGATAACGATATCGGCTCCGCTCTTAAGAGCGGCCTGATAGCAGGTCTTTTGATTTCCTCCATAGCCTTTATTTACAGTGTGGACAAAAGTTTTGATATCCAGTTCTCGTGATATTTTGACGGTTTCATCTGTACTTGCATCATCAGTGAGGATGACATCATCGACAATATCTTTAGGAATTTCGTCGTAGGTTTTTTTTAGAGTTTTTTCGGCGTTGTAGGCCGGCATGACGACGCAGATGCGTTTGCCATTTAACATAGGCTTGGTGGCGGTGAGTGCTCGGTTATAGATTTAGTTTCAACGCGTTATGATAATGCAAAAATAAATATTTACAACGAAATTTATGCCCGTATACTGCGACGAGCCTTCGCTGGCAATGCATAATCAACTTTGATCCGTAGAGATCTTTTTGTAAAAGGACCGGGGGTAGGGTGGACTATCCCTATATTTAGGAGTTTGATTTAGATATGAAAACTGAACTTAATATCGCGGTATTTCCCGGTGACGGAATTGGCCCGGAAGTGGTCGAGGAAGCATTAAAAATCCTCAAAATCATCGAGTTAAAACTGGGTTTAAAGATAAGTCTCAATGAAGCACCGGTAGGTGGTGCTGGTTATGAAGCTACCGGACACCCTTTACCGGAAGCATCTTTGAAGGCAGCGCAAAATGCCGATGCGGTCTTGTTGGGCGCAGTCGGTGGCCCGAAATGGGAAAATATCGACTTTGCTCTGAGACCAGAACGAGCTTTGTTGGGGCTCCGCGCCAGCTTGGGACTCTATGCCAATCTTCGCCCTGCCAGTATTTTCCCGGCTTTGGTAGATTCATCCACGTTGAAGCGTGAAGTGGTTGAAGGGTTGGACCTTCTCGTCGTGCGTGAATTGACCGGCGGAATCTATTTTGGTGAGCCGCGTGGTATTGACACACTTGAAGATGGCACGCGAAGAGGATTCAATACCCTGGTTTATACGGAACCAGAAATCGTGCGTATTGCTCGCATTGCCTTTGATGTGGCCCGCAAGCGCAATAAGTCTGTTTGTTCTGTGGATAAAGCCAATGTTCTGGAGGCCACGGGTTTCTGGCGTGAGGTTGTGACGAATTTGCATTCCGAATATTCGGATGTGAACCTCTCACATATGTATGTGGATAACTGCGCCATGCAGTTGGTGAGGAACCCCAAACAATTTGATGTAATCCTGACGACCAATATGTTTGGTGATATTTTAAGTGATGAGGCATCCATGTTGACAGGGTCCATAGGTATGTTGCCCTCTGCAAGTCTTGGGGAAAAGTATGCCATGTATGAACCAATTCATGGCAGTGCCCCGGATATTGCCGGTCAGGAACTGGCTAACCCATTGGCTACAATTTTGTCGGTAGGAATGATGTTTAAATATTCTCTGGATAGAGAAGAACCGAATACCTGGATTGAGGAAGCGGTTGAAGCGGTATTGGCAAAAGGAGTCCGCACCGCAGATATCATGTCTGATGGAATGAAGCAGGTGGGGACCAAAGAGATTGGTGATATGGTCGCTGAAGAGCTAGAGAAGAAGAATGTTGATTAAGAAGGAACAATATAATGTGGCAGTGGCTGGTGCTACGGGTGCAGTAGGCAGAAAAATGTTCGAAATTCTTGCCGAGCGGGACTTCCCTGTCGCCAACCTGAAGGCACTGGCATCAGCCAGATCGGTAGGGCAAGCTCTTGATTTCAAGGGAAGCTCTGTTTTAGTTGAGGAGTTGACCGAAAGTTCATTTGATGGTGTTGATATTGCCCTGTTTTCGGCTGGGGCAAGCGTGAGCCGTCAGTTTGCTCCTTTTGCTGTGAAGTCGAGTTGCATAGTGATCGATAACAGCAGTGCATTTCGTATGGAACCAAATATTCCACTTGTGGTGCCGGAAGTGAACCCGGATGCGATTGGCTCTGAACCCGGTATCATTGCTAACCCTAATTGTTCGACCATTCAGATGGTCGTGGCGTTAAAGCCAATTCATGATAATTTCAAGATAAAACGGGTTGTGGTTTCCACTTACCAGTCCGTTTCCGGTTCCGGTCAAAAAGCTATTGATGAACTACAAACCCAGACTAAGAATCTACTGGGTGGAGAGACCATAAAAGCTAATGTTTATCCTCATCAGATAGCATTTAACTGTCTGCCACATATAGATATTTTCTTGGAAAATGGCTACACGAAAGAAGAGATGAAGATGGTCGATGAAACCCGAAAAATCTTGGGGGATTCATCGATTCTGATCTCGCCCACCGCCGTTCGAGTGCCAGTATTTTATTGTCACTCTGAATCTGTAAATGTGGAAACTGAAAAGCCTATCAGTGCGAAAGAAATTAAAGAACTTTTAGCCGGGAGTGATGGAATCAGAGTGGTTGATAATCCTAAAAATAATGAATATCCACTGGCAACGGATGGGGCTGACCAGGATGAGGTGCTTGTGGGTCGGATTCGCGATGATATTTCCTGTGAGAATGCCATCAACTTCTGGGTGGTATCTGACAACTTACGCAAAGGGGCGGCACTCAATGCCGTTCAAATTGCGGAGTATCTTATTCAAAGAGCCTAGGCCTGAATTTACTCTAAAACAGCTATCCTGCTTGACATTGATTTTCCATAAGTATATAAAAACATAGTGCCTTATGGTATCCGGTTGTTGCCGTTTGCCAAAAATTAATCCTCTTTGACCCAGGTTCTGTTATGGCTGAAGAATTTATACCTGAGAATCCACAAAGTTCTACACCCTCGGGGAAATCTGGTTTTGACTCCAAAGAATTTAAAGAACTCATTAGTGTTGCTTCTCATGAGCGCAAAAACCTGCAGTTGCTGGTTGAATATTTTGAAAAAAAATCAGATGAACTGGAAGATAAGAAAAAGTCTTTTGACCGTGTTAGCACTGAGGTGCCCGATGCTCTTAGAAAACTGGATTCGCTTGATGTTCGCTTTCAAGAGATCAAGAATTTTGATGTCCGGGTGCGTGACTTTCAACTTGTGTCAAAGGAGGTTAACTCTAATTACAACACCCTGAAAAGGGATTTAGAGGGGTTACATCTTCTTAACGAACATATTGACAGCAAAATTAAAAGCCTGAGTCAGCAAAAGCAAGTTGTTGATAAAGCTAATGAAGATGCCGGTCGCCTGAATGTCCTGGTCTGGGACATGGACTCCAAAGTTAAAAAGCTTAGAGAAGAAAGTAAGCTTCTCAAGTCTGCCGATCGCAATATCGATCGACTAGAGCATATGCTCGATAGTGTTTCGAGTCAGGTACAGGATGTTGTCAACATGAAGGATTTGTTGAGAACTGCCGCTGTTAAAGTCGGAGTCATGAAGGACACTCTGAGCGAACTCGACACCCGCTATGAGAGGATCAAGCAAGATAAGGAAACTATAGAAAGTCATACTCGGGATACGGAAGAGTTAAAGCATATTCTTGCGAGTGTACAGTCAGATTATGAAAAACTCCTTGGGCAGAGCCATATGATTAGCGAGACCCAGGAGACTCTTCACAGCCTGATACAACAAATCAGCGAGCTGAAAATCGAATCCAAGAATATTTCCGTGAAAAATGAAATGATCCGAAGTATCACCGGACGTTTGCGGGGCTTGGATTCTTTATCTGTGGATGTGGAGACCAAGATAGCCAGGATCTATGACGAAAAGTCAATGATCGAAAAGACTGAGGAGAAGATACACAAGCTCAATTCTTTTCTGATCGACAATCTCAGCAACAAAATGAAAATTTTGAAGGATGAGATGAAGGTCATTGATGATGCCTATCAAAAAATGAGCCGCTTTAACGTTATGGCAGAGGAGGCAGAACAAAAGGTCAGACGGCTGGATGATGATATGAGGAAGATTGACACCCTCCCTGGAATTCTCAAGCAGGTTGAGTTGATGAGCCAATCCACTCATCAGCAGATGGAAGAAATCATCCGCAAGCAACAGCTGGTGGATCAGGTTGATAAAAAATTCGACAATCTCAGTTCGATGGTGATCAGCCTTGATGTGAAGATGGAAACCCAGGTTCAGAGGAAAGCCCTCGTTGAAAAGATGGAGAAGAAGGTGGACGGGCTGGATTTCTTCATTGAAGAGGCGAACATCAAAATTGCCAAGGTTACCAAGAAAATCGACTTCCTTGAGAAAGTGGATCAGAAGCTTGAAGACTTAAAGTCCATGGTAAATACCATTGAGGAAAAAATCCTCGATATGGCCAAAGAAAAAGCCGCTATTGATGATCAGGAAAAAAGGATGAACAATATTTCCTCTAAATTGAGTATTCAGGAAATTGAATTACGTACTCGTTTTAAGGAGGTTCAGGAGTCGAAGGAAGAGATCTCCCGCATTGACCAGATTCGCGAAGAACTGGGACAAATAGCTACCAACTTTGAAGGCAAGATGGACGAGTTGAACAAGTGCTCGGGTCAGGTGGAAAAGACAGACTCCAAACTTCAAGACCTTGATGACATGATGAAGGGTTTGCTCAACAGGCAGGATGCTCTCGATGAAAAGAAGGAACTCATGCTGGATGTTGAAAAGAAAATGGACCAACTTAGCAATATGCTAGAGATAACGGAAAAGCGCATCAGTCAGGTTCATGAGGGCGAAGAGAAAATTAATTTCGTCCAGCAGGCTCTAGGTGGACTTGAGTTGGTTATCAAACGAACGAATATCGAAAAAGCGAGACTTGATAAGGAAAGAGGCAACCTCGACAACATGACCTTGAACATTGAAAAACTGACTAACATTACCGAAGATGCAGAATTAAAAATTGATCAGCTTAATAGCAAAATTAAGGTGCTTGGTGAGGTAGAAAAACGGTTGAGTACCTTAAACCTTCTTGCAGAGGATGTTAGTGTCAAGATTCAAAACCTCAAGAAAGAAGAAGCCTTATTTGGCAGGGCTGGAGATCAGATCGCAGAATTGAAATTTTTATTAGCTGAAGTAGAAAGAAAAAAAGAAGACTCGGTATAATTTGGTTGAACAAACAGGTTGCACACCAATAACCTTTTCCGGATAAGGGAGAGAGTTTGTGAATTGTTTAATCGGATGAGCTCTCTGCTCGTCTACTGCTTTTCATCCTAATTTTAACTCAATGATCTTTGAGCTAAATCCCTTTTAATATTCAGTGGAGTAAATTTCCATGGTGGAGAAATTGTTAGGTGTGATCGGCGGGAGCGGATTGTACCAAATGAAGGGCCTTGAGGTAATCGAGAAAGTAACTGTGAACACCCCGTTTGGGTCTCCTTCCGATAGCATCATTATCGGCAAACTAGCGGGTGTTAAATTGGCTTTTCTTCCTCGTCACGGAGTAGGTCATGTTATTCCACCCTCTGAGATAAATTTTCGGGCAAATATTTTTGCGATGAAAAAAATCGGAGTCGAACGAATTATATCTGTCAGCGCCGTGGGTGGCATGAAGGAAAATATGCCTCCCGGTCACTTTGTGGTGCCGCATCAATTCATTGATAGAACCTATAAACGCATAAGCACGTTTTTTACTGAAGGAATGGTCGGTCATGTCAGCATGGCAGATCCTGTTTGCCTTTCAACGGCGGGAACGCTCTTTAATGCCGCTCAAAAAGCTGGCGCTAATGTTCACGAAGGGGGAACTTATATTTGTATTGAAGGCCCTCAGTTTTCCTCTCGGGCAGAGTCACTTTTATATCGCCAGTGGGGTGTTGATATTATAGGTATGACCAATGTTACAGAAGCTAAATTAGCTCGTGAAGCGGGAATATGTTATTCGACCTTGGCTTTGGTGACTGACTTCGATTGCTGGCATATAGATGAGGAGCCTGTAACCCTTGAAGCGGTACTGGAAATAATGCATAAAAATGTAGAGCAGGCGCAAAAAGTGATAAAAGAGTTGATACCCATGTTGGGGAGCATTGAACCTTGTTCCTGTTGTGACGCTGCCAAATTTGCTGTGGTTACAGCTCCTGAGAAAATTCCGCAGAAGCTGAAAGATGAACTCTCAATTTTATTTGGTTAATAAGTTATGGATAGAAAAAACTCAAGTCTTCTTTTCCCAAGAGCAAAAAAGGTGATGCCGGGGGGAGTGAATAGTCCCGTCAGGGCTTTTAATGCCGTTGGAGGGGATCCCTTGTTTATTAAACAAGCCAAAGGATCGAGGATGACAGATGTCGATGGTAACGAGTTTATCGACTATGTAGGATCGTGGGGGCCGCTCATTTTTGGCCATGCACACCCTGAGATAGTTACTGCTATAACTCGGCAAGCTGAGTTAGGTACGAGTTATGGTGCATCTACAGAGTTGGAAATTCAATTGGCTGAAAAAGTAGTTGCAGCAGTACCATCTATTGAAGTTGTGCGGATGGTGAACTCTGGCACTGAAGCAGTAATGAGTGCCTTGAGATTGGCCAGAGGAATCACGGGTCGCGACAAGATCTTAAAATTCGAGGGGTGTTATCATGGGCACGCAGATAGCCTTTTGGTCAAGGCCGGATCTGGACTTGTATCTTTAGGGATTCCAGAATGTCCAGGTATTGTCTCCAGTCTTGCCGAGAAAACACTTACCCTTCCCTTTAATAATATTGACCGAGTACGAGAGCTCTTTGAAAAAGAGGGCAAGGAAATTGCTGCGCTAATTGTCGAGCCTATTGGAGGCAATATGGGTGTAGTGCCACCAAAGCCCGGTTTTCTAGAGGCTCTTAGTGAAGTGACTAAAAAGGCAGGCGCGCTTTTGATTTTTGATGAAGTTATGACTGGATTTCGAGTGTCATTGGGAGGTGCACAAAAACTTTTCGGAGTCACTCCTGATATCACCTGTATGGGAAAAATTATTGGTGGAGGATTGCCGGTGGGTGCATATGGCGGTTCACGCCAGGTGATGGATTATATTTCTCCGATGGGCTCTGTTTATCAGGCGGGAACTCTTTCTGGTAATCCTTTGGCGATGGCAGCAGGAAATGTGATGTTTGACTTGCTATCAAAAGATGGGGTTTATGAATCCTTGGAAGAAAAGTCAGCGAAACTTTGTCAGGGGCTAAAGCAAAATGTCGAAGACCTCGACATTGACGCTCAATTTACCCGGGTTGGTTCGATGTTCTCCATGTTTTTCACCTCCAAGGAAATCGTTGATTTTGAAACAGTCAAAACCTGCGACACGGATTTTTTTAAACGCTATTTTAACGGTTTATTGGAAGAGGGGGTTTATATTGCACCTTCTCAATTTGAAGCTGGTTTCATGTCTTTGGTTCATACGGATGAGGAAATCAATCTAACCATAGAAGCTAGTCGCAAGGCGTTAACTGCGGCTCGAGGATAACAGAGATTATGAGTGAAATCATAGAGGTGCAGGGTAGACAGATTTTGGATTCAAGGGGAAACCCGACGCTGGAAGTGGATGTGACTTTGGAAAGTGGAGCCATGGGTAGGGCGTCTGTTCCATCTGGAGCTTCTACAGGATCCAGAGAGGCTGTCGAATTGCGTGATGGTGATGCCAAGGTGTATTTAGGGAAAGGGGTTTCCAAGGCGGTTAAAAATGTTACCACCAAGATTGCTCTGGAACTTATAGGTGTTGAAGTCACAGAACAGGTTTTGATAGATCGATTGATGATAGAGATGGATGGCACTGCCAATAAAAGTAAGTTGGGTGCCAATGCGATACTGGGAGTTTCGCTTGCAGTGGCTCAGGCTGCGGCCAGCGATCTCGACCTACCTTTGTTTCAGTATGTAGGCGGGACAAATGCTAAAGAGCTTCCTGTACCCATGATGAACGTGTTGAACGGTGGAGCTCATGCTGATAATAATGTAGATATCCAGGAGTTCATGATTGTGCCTGTCGGTGCCAAGACTTTTTCGTCAGCTTTGAGAATGGGTGTTGAAGTATTTCACCATTTAAAAATGGTTTTGAAAAAAGGCGGTTTCAATACAGCGGTTGGAGATGAAGGTGGTTTTGCTCCTGACTTAAAATCTAATGAACAGGCGATTGAAGTTTTAATCAAAGCGGTGAAAAGTGCCGGGTATAAAATCGGGAAAGATATTTTAATTGCCTTGGATGTTGCCGCCACTGAATTGTACTCCAATAAAAAATATACGCTCGCAGCAGAGGGAAACAATAAATGGACATCTAGCGAGATGGTGGATTATCTGGCGAGTTTGGCGAGCAAGTATCCTATTATTAGTATTGAAGATGGTCTGGCGGAAAATGATTGGGCAGGCTGGGAAAAGTTGACGGACGAAATTGGCGATTCCGTTCAAATTGTGGGTGATGACTTGTTTGTCACCAACACGAAGATTCTGGCTAAAGGAATTCAGCAGGGTGTGGGAAACTCTATCCTTATTAAGCTCAATCAGATAGGTACGCTTACAGAAACGTTGGATGCCGTGGAGATGGCCAAAAGAGCTGGTTATACGACTGTTATATCGCATCGTTCCGGCGAAACGGAAGATATTAGTATTGCGGATATTTCTGTAGCTGTGAACGCGGGTCAGATAAAAACAGGGTCTTTGTGCCGAACGGATCGTATTGCTAAATATAACCAGCTTTTGCGCATTGAAGAAATGTTAGGTGACACGGCGATTTACCGTGGAAGGGATGTTTTTTATAACCTGACCTGATCGTGGCGGTTTTTAAGTTTTTTTTTAATAAAAAGTAGCATAAATTTTATGACTTTAAATTCTCGATATCAGAAAATATTTTTGTTGAGCTTGGGCTTTTTTTTATTGTTGCTCTTGATGGCGGTTTTTCACGAGAATGGAATTTTGAATGCTTACCAGTTGGAACAAGAACAACATAAAATAAAAACCGAAAATGAAAACTTGCGGGCGAAGAACGAAAAAATTCGGATGGAAATTAAGGGTTTGAAATCGGACCCCTACGAAATTGAAAAAATTGCCCGTGAAAAACTGCATCTGGTCAAACCCGGCGATCAGGTATATCACATAGTTCAAATGCATAAACCGTTACCTCTCTCTCCCTAATTACGGTCCCCTTGGTTTTTTAGTTATCAGACCCCATAAGTTTGGCACTTCCATAAACCTTTTTAAAGAAGGGGTTATCTCGATGTTGTCTTTTTTCTTTTTTTAAGGCGTTGTCAAGTGAGAAATTTGCAAAATCTTGATGGCATGGAAATACTGCTAAATTCTTGAATTAATTATTGATATTTTTAATTTAAGTGATAAAGTAATGTTATCAATTCAAGTAATTCGTTGTTATTTATTTGCCGTAGAGTTACCTAGTTTTAACTCGATATGACACCCTTTGAGATGTAAGTCTTTCTCTCAAGGGTTGAACATAGCAATTAATATTTTGGCCAAAAATTTTTAAAAATATCATTAGTTTGTTTTTGAGGAGGGAGTATGACCAAACAAGATATCATTAATCAGGTCTCGTCTCGTGCCAGCTTGTCAAGAGCCAAGGCTGAAGAAGCTGTGGAAACAGTGATTGAATTGATAAAAGAATCACTGGGTCATGGCGAGCCGGTAATCTTACGTCGGTTCGGAACATTCCAGGTTCGTGCAAAAACTAAACGTGTTGGCAGAAACCCAAAAACGGGTGAAGAAGCTGATATTTCTGCACGGAAGGTAGTTCGCTTTAAATCTGGTAAGTTTTTCAAGCAAGTGGTGGATGATGGCACGACTTTATAACTTCTTGGCCAAAGATCTTACTTTCAAAGAATTAACATTGCGTCACCGTAACTGAA
This sequence comes from uncultured Nitrospinota bacterium, assembly GCA_905612265.1. GTDB lineage: Bacteria > Nitrospinota > Nitrospinia > Nitrospinales > VA-1 > LS-NOB. The sequence goes on from CAJQRI010000067.1 coordinate 32,026, forward strand.
AAAGCGGTATTTTTGACTGATCGCCTCTTTGTAGGCTATCTTTGCTAATTTCTCACCCATGAAGGCGCTTACGAGCAAGAAAAGCGTTGATTTAGGTAGGTGAAAGTTGGTGAGTAGGTGATTTACATTCCTGAACTCCCATCCCGGATAGATAAAGCAGTTGCTCCAACCGGATACCTTTTTCCGTATAGTCTTATCAAAGACCTGGGTCTCCAAGACTCGCGTTGATGTTGTTCCCACTGCCAAAAATTTTTGTCCCTGCTTTTTTGCCTGAGCGATTTTGTTCCAATTAATAGGTGAAACTTCAAAATATTCTGCCTGCATTTTATGGTTGATAATATTTTCTTCGCGTATGGGAACGAAAGTTCCCGGTCCTACATGTAATGTCAGGCGGGCGGTATCGACCGTATTTTCTCGCAGGTTTGCTAATTGAGACTGGGTGAAATGCAATCCAGCTGTGGGAGCAGCGATAGCTCCTGTGTGTGAAGCAAAAATGGTCTGGTAGCGCTTTTTATCCATCTCCAGGGTTTGTGGGTTCGTGCTCAGAGGTCTTTTGATATATGGAGGCAGGGGCATTCGACCACTTTCTTTTAAATGAGCTGTAAGCCCTTCTAGAGATGAAAACCGTATAACAGCCCGGCTATCATGCCGACTGATGAATTGAGCTGTTAAATCACTTTTCTCGAACTTGAGCGTGGTTTCTCGTTTTAAACGATTCAATCCCTTCATCATGACTTCCCACAACCCGGGTTCCAACTCACGAATGAGCAAAATTTCTTTCTGCTTGGAATTAGGTCCAATTTGAACCAGAAGTTTTGCCGGGATAACTCGAGTGTCATTAAAAATCATCAGTGGATGATTTATGAGGTGGTTTTTTAAATTACCAAAAGTATCGTGGGTCAGGGTTTGTCTTTCCCTATCTACGACGAGTAAGCGGGACTGACCTCGACGCTGAGTTGGTTTTTGGGCGATCAGTTCCATTGGTAAGCCAAAATCGTAATGAGAAAGCTTATGTTTCAATAGGGTTGGTCCTAGGTTTAGATTGTCTATCTATAGATAAAGGGCGAAGGGTTTTAAGTAATAAAACTAGGCTATATCTGGGAGGATGTGATTATCCCTCACATTAATTTAATGTCTTGCAGGGGTAAATATAGCAAGCGGTTGTTGGGCCGTCTATATCTCTTTACTCGATTAAAAAATAAGCCAGCGAGCTACTCCGCAATGACTATTGACCCGATAAGGGATTTATATTATCCTTCCTCTTGTCATTGAACGATATAGAATTGATGGGTTTATCTATATGTTAAGACTATTGCGTAAATATAGCCTCAAATACTTGCAAGTTTTTAGGAGAAAATGGAGTTGAAAATGGGAAGAATAGTGAAAGTTCTGAGCTTGGTTTTGGTTTCCTTAGTTTTGGTATTTGGGACCGGTATTGAGGCGGACGCTAAAAAGAAGAAAAAGAAAGTAGTACTGACCGCAGAAGAGACAGCCATGTTTGATAAGTGGGAAGTCAAGCCAAAAAAACGGGCCAAGGCGGTCAAGGACATGCGGAAGAAACCTAAATTTGTTGGTGCTATTAAATGTAATGGTAGCTGCCATGACCCTTATTACCAGGCTTGGCAAAACTCACCTCACGGTGGCACTTATAAATTATTGAAGCCCGGTGAGCGTAAGGAAGCTAAATTACGCGTCAAACTAGATCCTGAAAAAGATTACACCACAACCCCTCTTTGCTTACGTTGCCATACAACAGGCTATCGTCAAAAAGGCGGATTCAAACCAGCCGGTAGTAAGAGTAAAAAGGGTAAGGACACGGCTACTAAAATAGATCCGACTGAGCCAAATAAGGAGCAGGTGGGTTGTGAAATGTGTCATTCGGTTGCGGGTGGTTCTCAGTTCCGTGCGGTGATGAAATCCTCAAAAGGAAATTTCACTAAGGCGGAAACGGAGCACTACGGCCAGCGATGGGATTATGCCAATGTATGTACTCGATGTCACACGCATAAAAATACACCTTTTAAGCCAGAAGTTCACGATAAGTACAAATTCAACTACGAAGAAAGGAAGTTGAAGGTCCACAAAATTGCGGATTACTGGAGCGAGGACAATGCAGATCAGAAACTAGAGAAAAAAGATGAACGCGCCAAGCAAGTTGGGCAGACGGAGAAAACTCCATTGTTGATCGAAGACTTTAAGATCAATGATAAAGGTAAGCTGAAGTTCAAAAAAGGTACTAAACCTTATAACAGCAAGAAAAAGACCTATAATTACAAAAAGTAATTTTTTACTGTTTCCTAAATAAATAGGCCTGGTCCATTCAGGGCTAGGCCTTTTTTTCTTAAAGCCTCACTTCGCCCTTACCGAAAAGCTCTTAATGAAACTTGAAAAATTTAAAAAAAATATTTTGTGCATCGGGGCAGGTTATGTGGGGGGACCGACCATGACCGTTATCGCCAACAAATGCCCCGAATATAAGGTGACGGTTGTTGATATCTCCCAGGAAAGAATCGATGCCTGGAACTCCGATAAGCTCCCTATCTTTGAACCTGGGCTGCAAGAACGGGTTCTGACTGCCCGTGGTAAAAACCTGTTTTTCTCTACAGATATTGACCGTGCTATTGATGACGCTGACATCATTTTTGTCAGCGTCAACACTCCAACTAAAATGTTTGGTGAAGGAGCAGGAAAAGCTGTCGATTTGCAGTTCATTGAGCAAACAGCACGACGTATAAAAGAAAACTCAAAATCCAATAAAATTGTTGTGGAAAAAAGCACACTTCCTGTTCGTGCTGCAGAGGCTTTGGCGACTATCCTTCATTCCGGTAACAATTCTGTCGAGTTTGAAATTCTATCGAACCCTGAGTTCATGGCAGAAGGGACGGGGATTAGAGATATGGAAACTCCGGACCGGATTTTGATTGGCTCAAAAGATACTCCATCGGGGATAGTGGCTCGTGATGTTTTGGTCGATATTTACCTTCATTGGGTTCCTAAGGAACGTTTGATAACCACTAATTTATGGAGTAGTGAGCTTTCAAAACTTGTTGCTAATGCTTTTCTTGCTCAGAGAATTTCTTCTATCAACACAATTGCTTCCCTATGTGAGGTGACAGAAGCAGATGTGACGGAAGTTTCTCGTGCTATTGGTATGGATTCCCGCATCGGTTCAAAATTTTTAAATGCTGGGCCAGGATTTGGCGGGTCTTGTTTTCGTAAGGATATCTTGAACCTTGTTTACTTATGTGAGTATTACCAATTGAATGAAGTTGCTGCTTTCTGGGAACAGGTTGTATCTGTCAACGATTACCAAATGGAAAGATATGTAAGGCGTATTCTGCAGGCCATGTTCAATACACTAGTTGGGAAGAAATTGGCGATATTTGGCTTTGCATTTAAGCCCGATACGGGTGATACTCGGGATGCTCCTGCGATTTATATTTGTAAACGTCTTCTTGAAGAAAAAGCCGACTTGAAAATTACCGACCCCTACGCTCTGGATAATGCCCGAAAAGATATGCATGATAGTGAAGAGGGCGTGGAGTTTATTGAAGATCCCTACCAAGCAGTTGAAGGCGCTCATGGAATTGCTTTGATAACAGAGTGGTCGTTATATAAGGATCTGGATTACCAGAAAATTTTTGATAAGATGGAAAAACCCGCTTTTATTTTTGATGGAAGAAATCATTTGGACCATCAAGCTCTATACGAGATAGGTTTTAATGTTTATCCTGTAGGAAAACCAGCATTATCGCATTTATAGTTATCACGTCTTTCATGAACGGGATAATTCCCCACACTCAGAATGTCAAACCTTTCCCTTGATAGTGAAAATCTCAAGCCCTTCTTGACCGATCAGGAGGTCAATGACCTCCAGTCACAGATTAACTTGTGCCATGACGGGTTTGAGGGGGGAACTGGCAAAGGTTCGGACTACCTGGGCTGGTCATGCCTACCTTCGGGATTTTCTGATACTGTTGCGACTGAGATCATTTCTACAGCAGACTCCATTCGTAATATATGTGACGCTTTCATTGTTGTGGGTATCGGCGGGTCTTACCTGGGATCCCGCGCAGGAATCTCCTACCTAAGCTCCTCTTTCTCCAATCAGTTTGGTAGGGAGAGTGTGCCGGAAATATACTTTGCTGGGCAGAATTTCAGTTCAGATTACCATGCGGATCTTTTTGACTTGTTAGCAGACCGGGACATCTGTCTCAACGTTATTTCGAAGTCAGGTACCACCATGGAACCGGCTATTGCTTTTCGCCTGTTAAAAGAGATGATGGAGGATAAATACGGTACTGAAGGGGCTCGGGATCGTATTATCGTAACTACGGACTCCAGCAGGGGAGCGCTTAAAAGTCTTGCTGATGAGCTGGGTTACAGGACTTTTGTGATTCCAGATGATGTTGGGGGTCGCTATTCGGTGCTGACTCCTGTAGGGCTTTTCCCCATGGCTGTTGCGGGGATAGATATTAAGGAATTGATGGAGGGGGCTTGTCAGGCTGAGATTTTATATAAAAAACCCTCTTTGGATCAAAATGATGCCTACTATTATGCTGTGATGCGTCATTTGCTTTATCAGAAGGGAAAAACCAATGAAATTCTGGCAACATTTCAACCGGCTTTCCATTATCTGGCAGACTGGTGGAAGCAATTGGCTGGTGAAAGCGAAGGCAAGGACCTGAAGGGAATTTTTCCCTCATCTGTAGAGTTCACACCTGATCTTCATTCCATGGGCCAATGGATTCAAGATGGAAAACGCAATATTTTTGAGACTTTCTTGATTCTTGAGTCATCCCGGCGACAGTTGAAAATACCTGCTTTTAAAAATGATGCAGACGGTTTAAACTACCTCGCTGGTGAAACGCTGGATACGGTGAATGAGAAATCCTGGCTGGGAGCGGCAAGTGCACACAAGGAAGGGGACGTTCCCAACATGACTTTGAAAATTAAAGATCGTTCGCCATACTCTTTAGGGCAGATGTTTTATTTTTTTGAGAGAGCAGTGGCAATGACTGGCTATTTGAATGGGGTGAACCCTTTTGATCAGCCGGGTGTTGAGTTTTATAAGAAAAATATGTTCAAGCTTTTGGGGAAACCCGGCTTTTAGAAAGGGAAAATACATGGATACTGTGAGCCAAAAGCTGGAAGAGGTTTTGCACGGGCTGGCTTTTGAAAAAATTGAAGGAGAATCGCCTCGTAGCAAATCTGACCCTTTACTAGCTAGACTAAAAGCTTTAGGTACTGAGGTGTGGGTTGACACGGGTGAGTTAGAAAAAGCTCAGGCAATCTGGAAGGAGGAACTAACGGCTTTGACCACCAATAACACCTTGGCGAACCAGGTTGTGCAAAGTGGAATCATGGACAAGGTCATTGAAGACACCATCCATAAAATCAGACTGGAAGGATTAGAGTTGTCTGAAGAGGATATGATTTTGGAGGTGGGGTTTGTGATCAATTGTAAGATCGCCCTGCGTCTGGTTCAGGCTTTCAAGGTTAAGGTCAGTGTTGAGTTGCACCCGGCTGTGTCCCGAAGTTTGGAGCGTACGCTTCATTTTGGTCGCAGGTATTTCAAAGTTTGTCCGGAATACTTTACTGTCAAAGTGCCCCTGACCCCTGAAGGGTATCTGGCGGTTCGTACTTTAAGGCAAGAAGAGGTTCCAATTAATTTCACCTTGGGGTTTTCAGTCCGGCAAAACTATCTGGCAGCACGTTTGGCCAGTCCTGATTTTGTGAATGTTTTTTTGGGCAGGTTGAATCAAGTGGTCATAGACCACAAAGCTGGGACGGGTGATCTGGTGGGTGAAAAAGTGACTTTGGCAACTCAACAGGCGTTATGCTCAGCGCGAGACAACCACAAAGAAGTGAGCTCACGATTGATTGCGGCTAGTATTAGAAATGGCGAACAGGTGGCTTTTCTAGCGGGATTGGATGTGTTAACCATTCCACCTGCGGCAATGAAAGCATTTCAAGATTCAGGGAAATCTGCTGAACAGGTTGTATCTCACATTGACGATGCGATTGATCCGGGGATTGATCCCCAGCATGCTCTTGCTAAACGTTTTTCTGAGCTTTGGGAGTTGTCTGACGAATTCGAAAATTTTGTGAATGCTCTGGTTGCCAATCCACAGTTAGACAACATGCAGGGTGATGAATTGGCTGAACTGGCGAGTGGATTTAGCCTGTTTTATCCTTTCAGCAAGGATGATTTAAAGAAAATCCAGAGTCATGGCAAAATCCCTGATCTGTCTGCATGGCCAGAATCTATTGCGATTGACGACTTGATGACGCAGTCGGCGT
>CAJQRI010000068.1 GCA_905612265.1 uncultured Nitrospinota bacterium
GACCAGCTGCCTTTGATCACTGATGTAGGGAAGAATTTTCTCGGCTTGGAGCATAATAAGTCTCCAGAGTTGGCTCAGCGGGTGAAAACTGTTTTTAAGTTACTGAACGGCAAGTTGGGCTTCCCGGATACCGCAATAGGTCGGGAGCATCAGGAGGTTTTCAATCTACTTCTCTGCATGATTTATCCTGAAATATTGATCGATATTGCAGACTTGTTATACGTTCTGCACGAGCGTCCGGCAGTAGTTCTCAACTTTGATCATATCCATATGAATCTTCGCAAGGACCGCACGTCCTTGTCTGAATCTCTGGATCAGATGGATGAAAAGTTTTCTATCCTTTTCAATGAACTGGTCAGCCTGATTAAAAATGATCCGGTTCTTTATAATGATCCAGAATGGGTCACCCTGCTTAGTGAAAGTTACAGCTTCTATCTACATGAGACCGAGAATTTTCCCTGGGATAATCCGATGGAACTGGTTCCGATTAATTTGAAAACTCCCATGATGGATGTGGCGACGGGGCTTGCCGGGTTCCGCCTGGTCCATGACTGGCCGAAAAACTTTCCTCGCTTGGTTCTGGCTGACAATATGCCTTTTATTATTAAAGGGCTGATCCACTTTGTGAAACTTTCTGGCAAGGAGAATGTTGAAGTTCTGAATGTTGATTTTCCAGACGGTCCGCTCGGCAAGAATTATGGCTGCATATTAGCTAACAAGTTTTTACATCACTTGCAAAGGATAGAGCGCCAGCAGTTTTTGCACTGGGCAGCAGAAGCGTTGGAACCGGGGGGATTCCTGATGATTCTGGATACCGATTTGGAATGCCAGATATTGAAACGCGCTGACGACCCGGAGTACCGAAGCAAACTTACACACGGTTACTTTGAAACGCTGGTGGAGATAGAAGACAATTTTTGTGAAACGCTGATTAAGGACGTCCGGAAAATTGGTTTTGATGTTTCCCATTTTGATTTTCACGAATATGAAGATGAGACCGATGCCTACAGTCAGTTGCCGGGAGAAAATCTGTCGATAAAATTTGTGGGGTTAGAAATTGTCGCCTCTCGGGCAACGCCCGCTAGCGGTGAGAAGTAGCTTTATTTAGCGAGCAAGCAGTTGTCTTGGCCCCAGGCCGAATGGAGGGATTTGGCAATTACTTTTTATGCCGAGCTAACTCTTTTCTAGCCGAATAAAGATGTTGCTAGTCGGCCTCACGCCGAGTGGTGAGGAGGAGTTTTTGTAGGGACTTTCCTTCTGCACGGGTAGCGTCCTCGGCTTTTTTTTCCATTTTTCGATAAAGCTGAATGATTTTTTTTCCACCTTCAGTCAGTATAGCACCACCTCCTCCTTTACCTCCTGTGATGCTGACAACCAGAGGTTCCTTGAAGCATTGGTTCATAGTGTCCACCATGTTCCAGGCACGGCGGTAACTCAGGTGCCTTTCCCGAGCTGCTTGAGAGATAGATCCCTCCTGCCCAATCGATTCCAATAAATCGACTTTGCCTGGTCCCAGAGCAATCAAATCTCCAGTCATTATTCGGAACCGAGGACGAACTGAACTTTTCTTATTCTCTGGCAAAGGGTCCCCTTTTATTTTTTGAGGCGCATCAGACCCAGAACGTTCGGGACCGGATGGGAAAAAGTGTTTTCATCATGTTCCCTGGAATCACTGGAATAGCTACCGATAAACTCGTGTCTCTCTTTTCCAGTGTTGATATATAACTGAGCATCTGCTCCACCTTCAACATACATTGCTTGTTTCAGGTTGATCGGGAGTTCAAGAAGCATGTTGATCAAATCGTGGGTGGTGTATGGCGACCGAACATGAATGAACATGACCCGACTCTGATTATCCAACCCAATAGCGGCTGTACTCCACATTTTCTTGTGCGGAGCCCACATATTTTCCCCGCGACAGGAGACCATGCGAATGTTTTGGATCAGGGTGCCATACAATTTTCGTAATTTATTAAAATCTTCACAATCGCGGTCGATGATTCTTACTGGGGGCAGGTTCTTGTCAGCGGGATCGAAAGCGAGGATGGTTTTATCTTTGGAAACCCAAGTGCTGTTAGTATGTTGCCGGGTTTTCATGTAAGAAACACTGGACCTCATATCTCTTTGGTACATGCTCGCGTTAATGGCGGCAACCATGCCATTTTTATTCACCCAGTTTTTTACAGATCGACGTTTGCCCTGGTCTTTGGATGAAGCGTTCAACAGCCGCAAATCAAAGTAGTGGGTGTCGGCCCTTAAAATGCGAATTAACGAGTCGCCCAAAGCGGATTTTTTAGGTGCTTGAAAAATGCCCAAATCTAAACCTTTTTCAAGGTGTATCCATGAAGCAGGTCTTGCGGAATCGGCCGATCGGGTTCCCGGGCTGTTTGCCAGCGTTAGGATTCCCAGAAAAACAATAACTGGAATAAGCAGGTGTTGGAAACGTTTCAAGGTTTTTGGCTCCACCGCAAAGCACTCGTAGAAAGATGCCGGTCTTTCTTGTTTATGAGGAAGTTGGACCAGCTAAAGAAAGCGGATAGAATTATAGCCTTCATTCTCTGACTTGTCCTTGAAATTTTCGCATAGCGATATTTGAGTCCAAATGGCAAAACTAATGAATTTTAGGTCTAAGTAGCGGTTTTTTTGAAAAGAGATGATTGATTTTGTTCATATTTTGCTCTACTATTAGCACTATACAGTTCTTGTGAAACGTGTTTATTAGCTGTGGTCTTGGCTCAGGAGACAATCGGCAGAAAAATCTTTGGCCAGCCTCTTAATTTTTCAGGGGTTGTTTTTTTTGATTTAAATTATTTTCGGTCGAATTTCTGGATGACCGGGTTTATAGGATTTCGTCAAGTAGTAGTATTATATTGATTAACGTTTCATCTATTTATTGTGAGGAGTTTATGAAAATCATTTCTAGAGTTATGGCATTGTTCGTAGTGGCTTTATTTACAGGTTGCGTGGCTACAACCGGAGGCGGTAGTGCTATATCTCCAAGTTCTGGACAAGCATTATCAATTACTACGCCGGCTACGCTGAGTAATGTCAGTAGCCCATTGAAAGTTTGTATGTCAACCAATGGTTATGCAGTGGAACCTGCAAAAAATGGTGTGAACCCTGGTAAAGGTCACCATCATCTGATTATTGATGAGTCTATTCCTAGGGACTTGAGACAGCCTGTTGCAAAAGATGACACTCATATTCATATGGGTGATGGTTCTAAATGTAAAACTATCAACCTGACAAAAGGCCAACATACGATTAGGGCTCTTTTTGCGCAGGGCAACCACGTTCCTTATAACCCTCCGGTCACGGCTGGAGTAACAGTTACTGTGGTACAAGTGAACTAATTCCATTTTTGGAATCATTGCTTTAACAAGAAATTTCACCTCCAACTTTGGGGGTGGAATTTTTTTTTGTTTTTTTCTCTAAGATTGTATTAAGAGCGGTTGAGTTTCACAACTATAGCCTTGTAGGAAACTATGACAGAATTAGTTAGAACTCCAGTTTTTGCAGACGACAACTTGATCAACTTATGTCACTTGAACGAGTTATATCAGAATGTTGCTACGGAAGTTTCCCGAAGAATGCGGGAAACTCACCAGATGGATATTTCCATCACTTCAGGAATCTGGGGTGGCACCTACCTGATCGCTCATCCTAATGGATTGGCTAGAAGACGTATATGGAGGCTTTATTGCATTATTAATCTTCCGCAAAATACCCTTTTGGATAAACATCAAAATCTGGAGAGATTGGTTTCAATTTATTGCGATGTGTTCACAGAGGCATTTTCTCCGCAGTTGGAGTTAACTTTGAAAATGTGGGGTGGCCGTCTTCCCTTTAGTAATACTGCCAAGCCCAGCCTGACACTTCACATGGAAGATGCCACTGAAACGGTGAGATGGTTGAGAGCGTTCTTTGTTCGGAATCATGTGCCTTGGGAAGAGTCGATCATCTGTGACACTGTAAGGATAATCAAGGAATATAAAGAGTTTTTTGACCTGTCAAAAGGTCCGGTCGCAAAAGACCCGCAAGAGATCAAATATCTACTTCAAGACATCATTATAATTTACCGTACTCTGGAAAAGGCCTGCAGTGAAGATTTTCAGGAGCACGCTAATCCGATCATCGAAGAAATGATGGAAGGGTTTATGACCGGCCTGAATGATCCTGAGAGGATCATCGACCTTTATGAGACGGTGTTTAAAAGTGCGTTGATTTACGGATTTGAAGAAAGCTTGGAAGGACCTTATGCAAAAGCGGGTCTTGATATCCACAACCTAGAAAGCTGGCCGGTAGAAAAAATTAATTGGGTGCCTGATGAGTTGAAGGAAAAGATCATTCCCCCCATCCAGAAAATATTTTCCGGATTCAAAACAGAGTTGGAAAAAGAGAAGTCCTGAACTCAGAAAAGCTGGAAAATAACTCAGTTTTTCAACGCCGCAACAAAATCTGTAAGACTTTCAAAGATCAGTTCTGCACCGTCAAAATTTATATTGCGATTCAAGGGATTTCTCAGAATGATGCAGGGCATTCCTGCTTCTTTGGCTGCATTGAGTCCTTTCAGCGCGTCTTCCAAAACAAAACATTCATTTGCATCGCACCCCAACTCTTTTGCGGCATTTAAAAAAATATCGGGATGTGGTTTTTCTCGGGGGGCAGATTCTTTTCCCAGGATAACGGGGAACAGATCTAACGCGCCTGCATTCTTAAGAATATTGCGGATGTCCTTAACCCATGACCCTGACGCGATGGCCAGTTTGTGATTGAATGAAAGGTTCTCAGCCATGGTCTGTGCCAACGGAAACAACTTGATCTCTCCACTCTGACAAAAGCTGGAGTACACCTCGAATTTTTGTTTTCTCAGGTCTACCGGGTCTACATTCAGTTTGAGGTTGTGGCGTTCTATTTCTCCGGCGATACCTTTTCCTTTTGAAGTCCATTCTACCCAATACTCTTCCTTGTCCAGGGTGTGCCCGTACAGTTCAAAAACTTCGTTATAAGCCCGATAGTGGTAAGGTTCTGAGTCGGCTAGCAATCCGTCAAAGTCGAGAATAGCAGCCTTGCTTTGAGTGAGAAGGGAGTGCAGTTTGTTTTTTAATGTCAAAGGATCTGTCATGTCAGGTTATTCCAGAATCTTTCCGAACCGTTCAAACCGAACCCAGCTCTCTATTCGATCCCAGGACCAGTAAATTATAAGTGCTTTGCCACGGATTTTTTTGACATTCAAATAGCCCCAATAACGACTGTCCTGACTGTTTTCCCGGTTATCACCCATGACAAAGACGTGACCCTCTGGAATAAGAATGGGGCCGAAGTCATCTCTGGGTACCAAAGGGCTGTCTGAGGGAGACTCGGTATGACGGGCGCGAGTATCCTCATAAGGTTTGTTATTGATAAAAACTTTTTGCCGTCGAACTTCCAGCAAGTCACCGGGTAGGGCGATCACGCGTTTTATGAAATCTCGAGTTTCATCCTTGGGAAACTTGAATACAATAATGTCTCCTCTTTCTGGAACTGAGGAAAACAAAACAATATCGTCAAACAGTTTGGCGTTGATAAAAGGAATTTCGTTAGGGATATGCGTCCCATAACTGAACTTGGAAACCAGAATGTGATCGCCAATGAGAAGCGTCTTCTCCATGGAGCCAGAAGGAATTTTAAATGCTTGAACGATAAATGTGCGAATCAACAAGGCCAGAAGTAGGGCAATTAAAATGGCTTCGATATACTCGCGGGTGAGACTCTTTTTTGGGACTTGGTTCTCTTCGGTCAGATTGTCGGTTTTATTTGTCATCGGTCCTCAATACTGCGAGAAAGGCTTCTTGGGGAATTTCCACACTACCCACGCGCTTCATTTTTTTCTTACCTTCTTTTTGTTTTTCTAGCAGTTTGCGTTTGCGGGTGATGTCACCCCCATAACATTTTGCCAGAACATTTTTTCTAAGTGCTTTAACCGTTTCGCGCGCGACAACCTTACTGCCTATCGCGGCCTGAATGGCCACCTCGAACATTTGACGCGGTATCTGTTCCTTAAGCTTTTTCACCAGATCACGGCCCTGATAATGCACTTTATCTTTATGTGCGATTAAGGACAGCGCATCGACCAATTCGCCATTCAAAAGAACGTCCAACTTTACCAGACTGGATGTCCTGAATTCTATAAATTCATAGTCAAACGAAGCATAACCTTTAGTACCTGACTTGAGACGGTCATAAAAGTTTAGGACGATTTCATTAAACGGCAGCTCATACTCCAGTAAGACTGTTTCCGGGCTCATGTACTCCATTTTTTTCTGGACTCCCCGGCGGTCGCGTACCAGTGCCATCACCACTCCGATATATTCTTCCGGAACGATAATTGTTCCTAAGACATAAGGTTCCTCAAGGTGATCGATATTTTTTTGTTCCTGTAGTTTGGTGGGGTTGTCGATCATCAGAGTTTTCCCGTCGGTGGTGACGACTTTGTAAATGACGGTAGGTGCGGTGGTGAGAAGATCGACTTTATATTCGCGCTCAATTCGCTCTCTTATAATTTCCATATGCAGTAGTCCCAGAAACCCACAACGGAACCCGAAACCCAGGGCTGTGGAGGTTTCGGCTTCATATGAAAACGAGGCATCGTTCAACGTGAGTTTTTTTAGTGCGTCTCGCAAGTCTTCGTAATCGTCACCGCTGATGGGATACAATCCGCTGAAGACCATGGGCTTGACTTCCTTATAACCGGGCAAGGGTTTTTCAACAGGGTTTTGGGAATGGGTGATGGTGTCTCCCACCTTTGTCTGGTCCAATTCTTTGATATTGGCGACCAGGTAGCCGACCTCTCCTGCTCGGAGTTCGGTTCCCTTTACTTCTCTGGGATCAAATGTGCCCAGCTCTTCTACAGTAAACTGATTTCCGGTTGCCATCATCATGATTTCCTCACCGGTCTTCAAGCTTCCGTGTTGTATTTTGACCAGAATGATAACTCCCCGGTATGCGTCATACCATGCGTCGAAGAGCAAGGCCTGTAATTTAGCGGAAGAGTCTCCTATTGGAGGAGGAATCTGTTTAACTACCGCTGCCATCAATTCATTGATTCCGATTCCTTCCTTGGCACTGACTAAAACTGCGTCGGTGGCTTCTATCTGCAAGACATCTTCCAGTTGTTCTTTTATGAACTCGGGATTTGCACTAGGGAGGTCGATTTTGTTGATCACCGGTATGACGGCCAGATTATGTTGAATGGCGAGAGTGAGGTTAGCTATGGTCTGTGCCTGAATGCCTTGCGTTGCGTCTATGACCAGCAGCACTCCTTCACAGGCAGCAAGACTGCGGGACACCTCATAGGAAAAATCCACATGTCCTGGGGTATCAATCATGTTGAACACGTATTCCTGCTTATCTTCAGCTTTGTGTTTTAGGCGCACCGTTTGAGCTTTGATGGTGATTCCACGTTCCCGCTCCAAATCCATATTGTCCAATACCTGCTCTTTCATTTCCCGTTCGGGGATTGCCGAGGTGGCTAGAATCAGTTTGTCGGCCAGAGTAGATTTGCCATGATCAATATGGGCAATGATGGAAAAATTTCTTAATCGTTCCTGTGTCATAAGTTGTTTAATATCCAAAGGGCATTTTCAATCCACTGGGGATTGTTTGCCGGCGCGGAGAACCTCCGTAAATAATTTACAATAACTTTTTTACCCCTGCGGGGCACAAAAGTTAAGGGAGAATATCACGACCATTAGAATCATGTTCTTGGCCTGGTCAAGCCTCTGTCAGTTGCCTCTGCGGCTAGTAGTCAGTGCGTGGGTGAAGGTCGCACCACTTTCTCCGCAAGAGCGGCGCGGGAAACCTTGTTGTAGTTTTTAGTCACGGTTCGGGGTTCTTCATTTTCCCGTAAATATTTCCACCATTCATCAAACCGGGTTTTCATGGCTTCATAGTCTTTAGCATTATCTATATCCAGAGCCGCTCCCGGATAGGGAACTTCCAAGGCCATAAAACGGGTTTTCATAATGGTGCAGATTCTTTTTTCCACTTCTTTTTTTGGATTCAAATTGCGAAAATAGTCCACTAGGAAATCGAGCCTGAGACTGGCAAAAAACAGACATATTTGAAGGCCGATATAGTTTTTGTAATTTCGCAACTTTTCTTTTCCAAAAATCGATAAAGCAAAAAGTATCAGGTTTTTAAAATTTCTCTGATAACGATACTGGTACATTTTTTGGATGTATTCACGGTTTTCAATGCGCAAGGGTTTAACCAGATGCAGGTTGTTGATCCGAAAGCTGTCTTCTTTGATGTGAAGATAGGCCATTTTTATACCTGGTTTGCCGTCTCTAGGATAAAAATATTTCAGTTTTTCGCGGGAAGCTAATCCCAGAACGTGGTCGTGGTTCTCCATATCTGCGTGGGAAATAAAATATTCCACTTCCTGTGAGGTCATCAGCGGAGCGTCACAGGGCACGATCAAGACTGCACGGTCGCGATGAGACTCGGTATTCGTTTCTTCTCCATTTTTATCCTTCAAGGATTGCAGGAAAGTGTACCAGACGTTTTCGTAGAGATTGGACTTTTGCTCGACAATGTGAATACGTTTTGGAGAATTTAAATCCACATGTCCTGATAAAAAGACCTGTTGCAGTCTTTCTTTGAGGCCAACTACATAAATATCCTGAATGGATTCCACTTGTTGTAGAGTCTCGACAATATAATGGACGAGGCACTTGCCATTGATGGTCAAAAAAGCCTTATTTTGATGATGGACCTTGTAGCTGGATTTTCCTTCTCCTGCTACCAGAATCGCGTCATATTTTTTATGACCGTTTGTCGAACTCATGCAAAAAAAACCCTCTCTATTTTGATATTATTATAATACCTTGCGCTCTCTAATGAAATTGGTTATACACAGAGGTTACGTACTTGATCCAAAATAACAGATTTTTAAAATATGTCTCAAGAAAATTCCTCAAGCCTGAAAACCACCCCTTTGATCGATATCCATAAAGAACTTCGGGGCAAGCTGGTTCCTTTTGCGGGATGGCAGATGCCCATCCAGTTTCAAGGGGTCATGCAGGAGCATCAATGTGTCCGCGAGGGTGTCGGCATATTCGATGTCAGCCATATGGGTGAGATCGAGATACAGGGACCTTCTGCTAAGGGCCTGATTCAAAAACTGGTGACCAATGATATCGACTCAATGCATGACAATCAGGCCCTTTATACCCTTATGTGCTTGGAAAATGGCGGTGTGGTGGATGACTTACTGGTCCACCGTTTTTCTGAAGATCATTATTTCCTTTGTGTGAATGCATCGAATGCGGAAAAAGATTTTCAATGGATTTTAAAGAATGCAGGGACTTGCGATGCAACTATCCGAAATACCAGCCATGAAACGGCACAATTGGCGATTCAAGGCAAACATTCAGAGGCTCTATTACAAAAATTATGTGAAACCCCTTTGAGTGAGATCAGATACTACCATTTTACAAAAGAAAAAATCCATAATTTTGCAAGCATCATAGCGCGTACCGGGTACACAGGTGAAGATGGTTTTGAAGTTTATGTTGATGCGGGCGACGCTGAACCCCTATTCAGGGCCATACTCGATGCCGGTAAAGAGTTTGACCTTAAGCCGATTGGCTTGGGAGCAAGAGACACCTTGAGAATGGAAATGGGGTATGCCCTTTATGGTAATGAAATAAATGAAGAATCCAGGCCGTTGGAGGCCGGATTAGGATGGGTCATCAAACTGAGTAAGGACGAGTTCATAGGGCAGACAGAGCTAAAAAAACAAAAAGCTGAGGGAAACAGACGCAAGCTGGTAGGAGTCCGTCTGCTAGATAGAGGAGTGCCTCGCCCGCATTACCGGGTACTCAAAAATGGGGCTCCCGTTGGCGAATTGACCAGCGGAACTTTTTCCCCCACCTTGAATACAGGGATAGGACTATGTTATGTATCCCCTGAATATGCGGAACCCGGAACGAAACTGGAAGTGGAAATCAGGAAATTGAACGTACCGGCTGAGGTCGTCAAGCCGCCTTTTTTACCAACCAGCGTCAAAAAAGATTAATCGCTAATATACGGAGGCATCATGGAGGTTCCCAAGGACTTAAAGTATACGCAGGAACATGAATGGATTCGCATTGACGGCAAAAAAGCCGTGGTAGGCATCACTGAGTTTGCCCAGGAACAATTGGGTGATATTGTTTTTGTCGAATTACCGGAAGTGGGTAGTGAGGTTGAACAGGAAAGTCCTTTCGGGGTTGTGGAGTCCGTGAAAACCGTTTCCGATCTTTATGCACCTGTTAGCGGTAAGGTCACAGCTGTAAATAAGGATTTGGAGACTAACCCGGAAAAGGTCAATAGTGAGCCTTACGGAGGAGGGTGGGTTGTGGAGATTGAACTTTCTAACGAAAAAGATATTGAATCACTTCTCGATGCGGATGCTTACACCGAACAATGTCAAAAGGAGACGGAGTAAAACCTCCGCTTCCTTCTCCGAACTATGAGATATATCCCCCACACAGAACAGGATATCAGGTTGATGCTTGCCGAAATTGGCGTGCAGAATATTGATACTCTGTTCGAAAGCATCCCCGACTCACTGAAGTTGGGAGATACCTTGCTAGGCCTGCCTGAGAGCCTGTCTGAGAGCGATCTGACTGGATACCTGAAACAACTGGAGAAAAAAAATGCCACAGCTGAGAACCATTCTATCTTTCTTGGTGCCGGAGCCTATCACCACTTTTCTCCTGTATTGATTGATCATCTAATTTCTCGTGGCGAATTCGCCACCAGCTACACTCCCTATCAACCTGAAGTCAGCCAGGGTACTCTTCAAGCCATTTACGAATTTCAGACCATGATCTGTCTGTTGACCGGCATGGAGATTGCTAACGCTTCCATGTATGACGGGGCTTCTGCTCTAGCTGAAGCGGTGGTGATGTCAAATCGGGTCAACCGCCGTACGGAGTTTTTGGTTTCGCGAGGGATCCATCCCGAATACCGTAAGGTGACAGAAACATACACTAGAGGGAGCGACTTCAACCTCAAGGAAATCCCTTTTGACAAAAAAGGTAAAACTGATATCTCTGCCATTACGAACAGCCTGACAGAGAATATATCTGCTGTTGTCTTGCAATCGCCAAACTTTCTCGGAACAGTAGAAGAATACACATCGTTAAAAGAAAAGTTGACTGAAAATGGAACTCTTCTTATCGTTGTTGTAGCAGAAGCTTTGTCTTTGGGGGTTTTGCAGGCACCGGGTGCGCACGGTGCGGATATAGTCGTGGGGGAAGGGCAGTCATTAGGACTGCCGGTTTCTTATGGCGGGCCTTATGTGGGTTTTTTCGCGACGCGAGAAAAATTTTTAAGACAAATGCCGGGACGTCTGGCTGGCGAAACGGTGGACCAGAATGGCAAACGCGCTTATGTGCTGACGCTGTCCACCAGAGAGCAACATATCAGGCGCGAACGGGCCACTTCCAATATCTGCACAAATCAGGGGCTATGCGCTTTGGCCGCGGCTATTTTCATGTCGACTCTGGGGAAACAGGGTTTTCGTGAGATGGCAGTGTTGAACTTGAGAAAATCCGATTATCTAAAAAACCGGCTGGCGCATGTGCCGAATTTTAAAATCCGTTTTGCTACCGACACGTTTAATGAATTTGTCCTCGAATGTCCTCGTCCGGCAGAGGAAGTTTTGCATGGCTTGAAGCAGGACGGCATTATCGGAGGTTATGACTTGAAGTCCTATTACCCGGATCTAAAAAACTGCCTGCTAATTTGCGTAACTGAATTGAACACCCGCGAAGAAATGGACCGTCTGGCTGAAAAACTGGAAGCGATTTAGCTGTCAATCACTTGGCAATTGTTTAAGCAGTTCTTCCGCAGGATAGGTTAGGATCTCTGCCAAGGTAGGATGGTAATGCGGTATCTCTGCAAGGTCTTTCACCGTACCGCGAAAATGCATGAGAGTGATGATCTCATGAATCAGTTCTCCTGCTTCCGGTCCAACAATATGACCTCCCAACACTTCTCCAGATACAGGATCGCAAAGTAGTTTCACGTGACCCTCTGTTTCTCCCAAACACATAGATTTTCCGTGATCGTCAAAGGAATAGGATGCGGTCAGATAAGCGATCTTACTGGCTTGACATTCCTTTTCGCTCAATCCCACACTGGCAACTGCCGGATCGGTAAAAACGACGGAAGCTTTGAGACGATCATTAACCTCACGTTCGTTCTCGGGGTGCATAGCATTGAAGCCCGCCACTTCTCCTTGCTGAATGGCGATATGCACGACCTCATGAATTCCATTCACGTCACCAACTGCAAAAATATGTGGCTGATTGGTTTTCATTTTTGTATCGACAGTAACGCGGCCTTTGTGGATTTTAACACCGGCTGACTCCAGTTGTAGCCCATCGATGTTAGGTCTTCGTCCCAATGCCTGCAGGATGAGTTGAGCGCGGACATTCTTTTCTTTTCCTTCATGCTGGAAATAAACGACAGGGTTTCCCTTGTCCTTCTCGGTTCGCAGAAGCTTTGTTCCGGTATAAAGATTCATACCCTCTTTGCGGAGCCGGGTTTCGACCGGTCGCGCCAAGTCTTCATCGCCTGACGATAATATATGCGAACTTCGTTGCAGGAGCGTTACTTTAATGCCGATGCGCAATAAAAATTGTGCAAGCTCCACCGCCACCGCTCCGGCACCCAGAACAATGATTGACTCTGGAGCCTCGCGCATTTTTAAAACATCATCGCTGGTGACAAAACCGGTTTCTTCGAGACCAGAAATAGGATAGTCGGCAATCACAGAGCCGGTTGCTATGATGAAGGATTTTGCCTTGAGGGTTTTGTCCCCGATGCGGATTTTGTGTGCGGAGATGAACTCCGCCTGTTCCTGGATGAGCGTGAATCGGGGATCATTCAGTTGCTCGATTCGGTAATCGGCAAATTCCTTGATGAGTTTGTTTTTGCGATCATTGATGTCGGGAAGGTGAGCTTGCGGGTCAACAGACTGAATGCCAAACTCTTTGGCCCGACGCATCAACGCCATAATGTCAGAGGAACGCAAGATTGTTTTAGTCGGCATGCATCCCTTAAGAATACATAACCCCCCCAAAGGCCCAGGGTCAATAATGGCTACCCTGGCTCCTAGCGATTGAGCGGTAGATGCCGCAGAATAGCCTGCTGAACCGCCGCCGATGATAGCGACATCAAAATCCATTGCTGATCAATGTCATAAGGTCACGCAGTCTTCAGGAGTTAGTTTAAATTCCCTGCCACACTCCTGAATCAGATCACGGGCATTTTTTTCCATGAACTCATCGCCCGTCTGCTTGAAAAGCTCTGCCGCTTTGGCAAGATGATGAATGGTTTCCTTGCCGTGTTTCAGCGCATAATGCAACATGGCAATATTGCTGTGGGCTCGGCCGAACTCTGGGTTGATGCGAATGGCTTCTTCGTAATGTTTGAAGGCTTCATCCATCTCGCCAATAAAATTGCTGACCACGGCAAGACTGTAATGAACCATCGGTGCCTCTGGTTTTAAACGCAATGCTTCCCGAAAAGATTGAGCAGCTTCTAGGTTCATACGTAGTTTGCCATAGCGTATTCCAATATTGAAATGAGCCATAAAATGGTCTGGATCGAGCTCAATAGCTTTCTTGTAAGATTCGAAAGTTCTGCGATCATCCCCTAGTTTGCTAAATGCCAAGCCATCTTTGAAATGCTCTTCCGCAGTTTTTTCCGCTTGCTGTTCTGACGACATATATATCCTCTAACTTTCAGATAAATTAAAGCTGTTAACGACAAAATTGATAATGAATTGGTACTTATGCTACCTTATTGCACCCTGACATTGCAACCACTCGGCGTGGGGCCAATTAGTAATAGCCGGATTTGGCTGGCAAGGGGTTATCTAGGCTTAATACGTTTTTGCCCAATTCCCTTCTGTGGGGATGGGCTATTTGGCGTGAGGTCAGTGTTTAAACCTCTCCCTGAGAAGGGGGATTGAGGGGGTTTGAGCAATCCAGTAACTTTGTTTTCCCTCAAGGAAAAGGTATTATGCCAATAGAACCAGGTACAGATGAAGAAAGACTCACGTTGGGACGTTGGATTAAACAAGGGCAAAGTCTTATTGTTGGGACTTCGGCTTTAGGCGACTCCTATTTGGACCCCAATGTCAAAAGGGAAGAGGATATTGAGAAAAAATCACAAGATTATGTGGCATTTGACCATCAGGTTGCAGAAGAACTTCCTCATCTTTTGGGAAGGTTTCGCTGGGATCTGGAGAAATATTATCGTGACCGTTATGGTCCTTACCTGCCACAGGACTGATCATGTCTAAACTCAAAATTTCAGAACTCAGCGATGTCCCGCCGGAAGGGACCGGCAAACAAATTAACTTTAAACATCAATACACCGAGATCGACTACGTTCTTGGGCTGTTTCAGGTTAAGGGTATATTTTATTGCATCACCGACCAGTGCCGCTGTTGCTCAGGGAGTCTAGGGCAGGGTGTGTTGAAAGACATGTTTGTCTTCTGTCATAAAGATGCATGCGGCTGGAATATTAGAAAAGGACATTGCAAATTCAACCGCTCGGATATCACCCCCACCTATAAAGTCACATCTGAAGAAGACGGTCTATACATCGAAATCTAGTAACTAGGCGTGGGGCCAACTAGAATAGCTTTATCTGGCGAGAAAAGAGTTGTCTCAGCCCGCTGGTCGATAAGCGTCACGAGTCGCGAAAACCCTTAAATGATCTTCCCCCTGAGAAGGGGGACTGAAGGGGTTCCTCTGTTTGGCATCGCGAGCCGTGAAGTGGCGTGGCCGTATTATTCCGAAGTGTTCGTGACCCGCAAGGATAAACCCAACTGCTTTCAGAATGTTTTTTGAATTAGAAAAGATGATTATAAAAAGATTATCTTGAACCAAAATAGAAAAACCAAATTCACCCAACCCCCTTCGTAGATGTGGAAGTTTTAATGGACCCCTCTTCAGCGAAGAGGGGTTGGGGAGATTTAGAACCTCTCGCGCAAAATGCAGGTCAGCAAGTCATCGCGCTCAATGACGAACAGGTTTGCTAGGCAACTTGATGGGTACTCAATTCATTTGTGCTAACCTGTTTTCAAAACAATGTATTTCCTCAAAGAGGTTTGTGATGAGTCTGGACTTAAACAAAAAGGTTGTGACCGTTCGTCCTGGTCAAACGATTGCGACGAAACAGAACCTGCCTTATTACGTGGGCATATCTACTGAAACTGCCGGGACGGTGGGGTTGTCGATGAACCTGGTGGTGATTCCTCCAGGCGCGTCTCCTAAAGCGCATTACCATAAAGATTTTGAGACGGCAATTTATCTGCTGAAAGGCAGGGTTGAAACCCGGTTTGGCGAGAACCTGAAAGAGTCGATCATCAACGAAGAAGGCGACTTTATTTTTATTCCTCAGGGGGTGCCGCATAAACCGGTGAACCTGTCGGATAGCGAATCAGCCCTGGCCATCGTTTCGCGCAACGATCCCAACGAGCATGAGAATGTCGTGCCTTATGAACCGTAGTCCTGCCCGTAAAATAATCCATCAAATAGCGTTCACTTGAAAAATCTGCTTATTTTAGGTTGTGTTGGATGTTTGACGTTTTTCGCCCTCACTGATAATCACATAACATCTTGAAAAATTTGATAGTTTTGTATTTTTTGTTATAATGACGCCAATTATGAAGATAAAACTCGACACAGAAAGTTATAACATTATTGGAGAAAGCCCAGAGATTCGTGAGGTTTTTGACATAGTGGGTCGAGCTGCAGCTTCTCAGAGCACGGTGATGATTTATGGAGAAAGCGGAACGGGGAAGGAGCTGATTGCCCGGGCTTTGCATTTAAACAGTCCGCGAGCATCGAAACCGTTCATTGCTGTTAATTGTGCCGCTATTCCTCATGACTTGTTGGAGAGCGAATTATTTGGTTATGAAAAAGGCGCGTTCACGGGAGCTGTGAATACCCGTATAGGTAGGATGGAGCTGGCGAATAAGGGAACGATCTTTCTCGATGAAATCGGTGATATGCCTCCAACCTTACAAGTGAAACTGCTCCGAGTTCTGGCGGAAAGAGAGATAGATCGTATTGGCAGTACCAAGTCCACTCCGATTGACATCCGGGTGATTACTGCCACGCATCGCAATCTGGAAGCTGCCATCGAGGAAGGTCAGTTTCGCGAAGACCTGTATTATCGGCTCAATATCATTCCTCTCAACCTTCCTCCTTTGCGGGATCGTAAAACAGACATTCCGCTTTTGGCCGCCTATTTTCTCAAGCAATGTAACGGACCGGGCAGTTATAAAACCATTAGTGATGAAGCGATGAATGTATTGGTGAATTATTCTTGGCCGGGAAATATTCGCGAGTTGGCAAACTTTGTCGAACGCATGGTCGTGCTGAGCATAGGCTCAACGATCACTCCGAGAGATTTACCGGATAAAGTGCTAGGCGAAGTTCCCAGAGAAAAATGGATTCCTCTAGAAAAAGGGTCTGAGCCTGAAGGAAATCCGACGCAGATTCTGCAACAGTCGTTGAAGCAATCCTTCCATGTGGGAATCCCCGATGAAGGCATCAACTTGAAAAAAATTATGGAAGATTTCGAAAAGGAACTTCTCATCGAAGCGTTGGAAAAAACCGGTTGGGTCAAAAATAAGGCCGCAATTTTGTTGAACCTCAATCGTACTACTCTAGTAGAAAAACTCAAAAAACTAAAAATCACTAATCCCCCGGCTTAGTTGGCTAAGGCAAGGGAAGGTCAACACTCGCTTTGCTCGCGAGCTTCTGCATTTTTATATCTCCTCCCTTGACAGGGAGGGATTGAGGGAGGGTTGGCTGTTATGCTCAGGAGAAGAACCTCAGGTAACTTGCGGTAGCTTTATTTGGCGAGAAAAGAACAGTCTTGGTAGAATAATTTTTTGCCAATTGCCACCGGACGTTGCCCGGTTATTCTATGCGGGCATCGGCGAGTTCTTGTGCAACTTTAGTGATGTCGTTGACAAATTTTGCAAAGGATTTGTCATCGTCTTTATGCTGGGTTTGCCTGCGGATATTTTCCCCATTGGCGTCAATGACAAGGTCCAGTACATTGATCCCTGGAGTCACGTGATGCTTTCTAATCTCTACTCTAATTTCATTGACTTCCATTAGATTTCTCTCCGAATTTGACAGCGTGGGCTTCCATCGCAGACTTGCGATAAGACGACCGACAATAATATTTAATAGCACCTCTCTTCAAGCAGCATTGTATTTAATATCATTTCAGGGTAGGGCGGTCAAGCCCTCTGACTTACTTTATTGGTAGAGCCATCCATTGTTAAAACTACCAGCAGCTGTTAGTCGCTAGATGGTGAAACCCAGTAGGCGAGGTCGGCTTTGTTCGTTTTGCAGTTGGGAAGCCATAGACCGAATGGATGTTTCAAACTTCAATAACCCTTGCTGGAGATTACTAACCTCTTCAGCAAGATCGGTATGGGCCTAGCCGGATTCACTCAGGGGCAGGTTTTCTGTTTTAATATTCAAACTGTTAGAGGTGCTGACTAAGCGTTTGCCAACGGCTCCCACTTGTCCCCGAGCGGCATTCAGAGTCTGAGAGGCCAGTTCAAAATCATCCACCGCCTGCAACGTACCTTGAGGGTGGATATACCTGCATTGTTAACCCCCAGGGATTGAATGCTGGTGTTTTCCACTACATTGAGGCTCATCTGGTTTTCCGGCCCTGATTCTGCGCCTGCCTGAATGTTAAGCGGGTTGGCATTTCGCCCTAAGGTACCATCCAACAGGTTCTGACCGTTGAATGGGAGCTAGCCAGCGACTTCGGCGAGCCCGCCTTTAGCATGTAGGGACAAAATTGTCGCCTGATTCGACATTGCTGACAGATTGGGTAATGGCACTGATGCTGACCTTAGCTGATAACGCGTTCGCTTCAGGGTTGGGCGGGCTGTCCGGTTCTGTTTTTGGCCTAAAGAGATACGTTCCATGGAGTTCTACAATCCGGTTCAATTCCGGTTGATCGTGTTAAGCAACTGGTTGAAAGTTACACCACTTAAAGGGTCGACCATTTTGATTTCTCAAGGGTTATGTATTAGTACTACCAAGAAAAGCCATCTTACCGGCTTGTCAATGTGGGCAAAAAGAAAGACTGCCGGTTGCAATGCTTTTCTGAGCAGATTAGAATTAGCATGAATTTTATTTGAGGAGAAGTAATGAAAATTTCCATAAATGGGGCTGAAACGCAAGAGGCGTCTTTTCAAGGGGGAACTCTGGGGGAAGTGCTACATGCGATATTAAATAGCCGCAAGGACTCTTATATAAGAAGAATTTGGCTGGATGGGCAGGAAGCTTCCTCCAACACTCAGGATAATTTAAAAACTTCTACCGCAAGCGTTGAATCACTGGAGTTGGAGTTGGCTCTGTTGCAAGACCTAGTAGCCAATAACCTGACTAATGCGAAGGAGTATCTCGAAAAATTGGTTCCCGGGTTTCAAAAGGCGGCAGACCTGTTTCGCATGGGCAACGAGCAGGAGGCAAACCAATACTATCTTCAAATCCTTGAAGGCATTGACTGGTTCTCCCAGGTTCTTCTGACCATCGTAAATGCTCAGGTAGATATATTCAAAGAGCAAACTCTTGAAGAGCGACAAAAAAAATTAACCGAATTTATGGCGCAAATGCTGGAGGCCAACCAAAATCAGGACTGGGTGCTAATGGCTGATTTACTGGAATATGAAATGGCTCCCTTCTATAAAGACTGGCAGGAAGTACTTTCTCAAACTGAGACCTGAGGCAGGCGAATTGCCAGCACCCTACGAAAATTCCCTACCTATTTGAATACTAGTGTCTTTTGCGATTCTCTAGGTCTTTCCCCAGGTGAATATTGCAATAGACTGGTTTTTTTTCAAAAAAACTTAAATTAAAACTAAAGTTTGAGAGTTTTTAGCCGATAGGAGTATCGGGCCCCTATACTAAGTTTTGGGTGGGGATAATTATCGTTGGAAATTTTTCAGGAAAAGGATACTTTCTAGTCTTATCTCTTAACGAAAAATAACTCTAAAACTTTAATATCGAATTGATAATTATGAGGGTGGGGGGAAGTTTCCTAGTTAGGAAACTCCCAGGGATTGGGCCAATAAACTTGGAAGAATTTTGAAAAGGGAGAAGTCATGGCCGAAGATATTAATTTTTCTTTAGACCAGACTCGAAATACCAACACGTTCCAGTTTTTGCGGGAAGCTTTGTGGGAGTCCGATAGACCAAGGCGAATCGAAGATCAGGAAGAAGAATTAAACAACCCCGACCGAGCTCCGGAAGAACAGGAGCAACAGCCTGTTAATGAATTAGGAAGCTTGGCGCCCCTCGTAGAGTTATTCCAGGGAGTCCGCCAACAGGTTGGCGAAGACCTTCAAAACCCCACGGACCTAAAGAATCAGGAATTAAAACAGTATATAGCTGAAGCAGAACGGCGTGAACTTCAGGCTAGTCGTGACTTGGCAGATCTGGACCGGATTGAAGAGCCTGAAAATCAAATACAGGAAGTTTTGGGTACGAATTCGTTGCTAGGCCCTCAGCCTTCTAAGTTGAGGGATGACTCCGATGCTTCAGCTGTGGAAACCGAGCGTGGACAGAATATTAGTAGTTTGATTTGAACGAACCGCCCCGTCAGCAACGTGCTGATTAGGTCTTAAAAGAAGCTCATCAAGAGGAGACAAGCTAGAACCGGGATAACCCCATTGCATTAAAGAGGATCTCGAAAATTATTGGCATGGTTTGCGGCCTGGTCCAATAGTTTTCGAAGGTTCGATTTTCAGCTTGAAGTCCTTTTTGGGACCCTTGTCACATCTACCTGGCCTTTGGCCTGACGGAAAAAATCCGTTCGAAGTGACTGCACGCGGCACCAACGAGGCGGGCGTTTTATTTTTCCGGTTTACTGGCACTCTTCCGTTCTTGATGTGTTTATCGACATTTTCGACTAAACACTTTAATGGCGTAACAAGTTTTCTTCGCCAGACCGGAAAAAAATCGTGCAGGTCCTAAATAAAATTAATTCCACGTTTTTGCCCCTAAACTCCACGCGTTCGACTAGTAATAACGTGGATGTCCGTATTGCCCGTGACACCATAAATAGCTCTAATAGCCCCCGGAAAACCAAGCGGGACATCCTATTTGACTCCGTATTTATCAATAGAAGAAAGGTCCCAAATTTGGAGGCAACCGGGCCTCTGGCCGCATTTCGGGTAGCCGATGCAATTTCTCTCATTTCCAAGCAGTCCTTAGCTAGACAACTCCCCATTGCGGATAACTTGGATAAAAGTGAGCGGTTCACTCTGCTGAAACTCCGCCAACTGGACGATCTCACTGCTTCTTTGAAAAGTCTTGGAAAAACGGTTTCCGAATTGCTCGCCGATGATGCACTGAACCCAAAAATTGCTTCTTCAACTCGATCAAAACTGTTGCAAGCTCTGGCAGGAAAGGATTCCCCGCTGAATAGCTTTCGCATCATTCCGGTGCGGCTATCGCAAGAAGCGATCCTTGCATCTGACGAACAATCCACTCCCTTGGGGGCTTTGGGCCTGACGGGAAGTTTCTCTATCAATGGCACGAAAATTACTGTTGAAGCTACGGACTCGTTATTCGAGCTTAAAAATAAAATCAATTTTGGGGAAGACCTGAATAGTAATGGGGTGCTCGATAAAACGGAAGATGTCAATAGCAACGGGACGTTGGATGTTATTCGAACTGCGAACGCAGAATTTGTCCGGGCGATTTACATTATCGAAGACCTTGATGGCGATGGCGAGATCGACCTTGGCGAAGATATAAATAATAACGAAAATTTGGATGGAGGGACCGCTGAGACTAAAGTCCGGGCATTGATTCAGGACAACCGATTGGTTCTGGTAGGACTGGCAGGGGGGGGGCACCAAAATAGATTTGCAGGATAATGATGAGATTCTTTTAAGTCTCGGATTCTTTGAATTAAATAGCAAAGGATTCCCAATCCAGAAAGAGCTCCAGTTTGATTCTGATGACCAGAGCCTCACCAACCTGATCCGGGAGCCTCAAACAGCAAAAATTTCTTTCAACGGAAAGCATGTGCCCAGTGATAACAACGTTTTTTCAGGGGTGATTGAAGATACTGATCTGGTCATCAAACAAGCCTCGGAAAAGGCAGCTCAGATTAATATTTCCATTGATGCCGTAACATTTTTTGCCCAGATAAGATTTTTTGTTGAGCAATTCAATAACTCCATATCTAAAATTAATGATCTTCTTGAAGTCTCGCAGACTTTTAAGCGCGATGGGGATATTCAAGATATCCGTAATGACCTCACCTTCAAACCGCAGGCAAGGGTGAGGGAACTCGATCAGCGCAATCAAAATATAGACACACTTAGAGGCCGATCGGGAAACCCATTTGCAACGGGTATCGAGGTAGTCAATACACAGAAAAGAAACCTGCAGGAAGTTGCTATTACCGCCGCAGTTCAGAATGTCAAAAGCGGAATCGGCAAGTCCTTCCAAAGCGACGAGGAAAAACTGTTACGCAGATTGAGTGCCATCGGCATCCATACTCTGACAGACGATACGTTTGTTTTAGATGAAAAAAAACTAAGGCGTGGGCTCGATTCTAACTCGGTAGAAGTTGTTGACCTGTTTACCAATTCTGAAACCGGGATCTTGCCGAGCCTAGCCGAAACCCTGACTATTATTTTGCGAGAGGAGTTAGGTGAACTGGCAATTAAAGAAAATGAAATTATTATGCAGTTTAGTTCGCCAAGAGCATTGCCGGAAAATTTCCGCAGGTTTACCGAAAACGCTATTTTAAAAAAAACAATACAAACCCTTATCGCGGTGGTGTGAATTTAAATTATGAATAAGCAAGAAATAGAAATTGTCAGCCTTCTCAAACACAAGCAGGAAACCTGTGCCCGGCTTCTCGAAAAAATGAGAGAGCAAATGAAGGCTGTAGACACTCAGGACGAGTCTCGATTAGCAACGATTATCGAGGAGAAGGAGACTTTGATTGCTGGCCTCAATGAGACAGATCAGGAAATCGCCGGCTTGTCGCGTGATTTGGATCAAACCATTCTCGCATCATTAACTAGTAGAAATGCAGAACTGGCAAAGAGGATCGAATCTGATTTGGAAAAAATCATCGAGCAGGAAACCGTTTGCCAAACAAAGCTCAACCTCGTGAAAAGCGAAGTACTGGAAAAGATCAAAGCCGTGAAAAGTGGTCATCGGCTTTTAAAAGGCTACGGAGTTCCTCAAAGAATTAAACCGAAAATTTCTAAAAATATATAACTGAAAGCAAGAGGTCATGGAAATTTCAATTGCTACTGTCAGCCGGGCTTTTAAAACCTATCAGGGGCAGGTTCGCATTGCAGAGTTGAACAGTAAGAACCCTGTTAAACGGGATCAGGGGCAACGCGACTATGTCCGTATTTCGAGTGAGGCTAAAGCCGCGCTCACTAAACATGCAATGGGGCATTTGTTGAATCAAATCCGATCATCTCAGTCAACGCAAGTTGAGACGAAAAATATGGAAGCAAAAAATGTTCAAACCGAGAAGATTGAAATAAAAAAGAATGGGGAAGTTGCATCCGAAGTACTTGCAGAGTCAAAAGTTTTAATTTAAGAAACTTTGGCGTGTCTACTGGTTGAATTTTCTCGACGGTTGAAATATGCGGAATTTTTGGAGTCAAAAATACAGGTCATTTGTTTCCTTATATGCATGCAACACACCCTTTTTTAATCACCCCAAGTCTGGTATTATCCTTTCTCTAAGTACGAATTTTTTATTGGATTGTCCTGATGATTTGTATTCCCATTGTTGGTCCCTCCATGTCGAAAGCTCAGGAGCAGATCGAATCTGCTTTAGTGATTGCCGATATTCTGGAGCTGCGCCTGGACTTGATAGTGTCCCCAGATTTGAGTGCTTTACTCGCTTCGTCCACGTTGCCGGTCATTGTGACCAATCGTTCCAAGCATGATGGTGGGCAATATAAAGGTTTGGATGAGGACCGTTTGCAGTCGCTTCGTGATGCTCTGAAGGCTGGAGCCGATTATGTGGATATTGAAGTCTCCACTCCCCGAGAGTATTTGCAACCCTTTCTGGAAGAAAGCGAGCCGGCAAAAATCATTCTCTCTTATCACGACTTTTCACACACTCCGGAAGATCTCAATCCGGTTTATGAAACTATGTGCGAAATGCCTGGGGAAATTGTCAAGATCGTCACCTACGCCCGAGACCTGAGTGATAACCTGAAAATGTTTGAACTGCTTAAACGCGCCAAAAGTGAGAAGCAAAAGCTGATAGGACTCTGCATGGGCGACCTGGGAGAAACCAGTCGAATTCTTTCTCCGCTGTTTGGCGGATACCTGACCTTCGGCAGTCTCGAAACAGGGCAGGAAAGCGCTCCGGGTCAGATTCCTGCAAAAATACTCAAAGATATTTATCGGATCAACGCCGAGCGTTCTGATTTTAAAATTTATGGAGTCATTGGCAACCCGGTATCAAAAAGTCTGGGATATCTGGTGCATAACCGTGCTTTTCAGGAAAAAGGCTCTCCCGACATCTACGTTTCTTTTCTGGTCGATAATGTTGAAAAGTTTTTCAACAGCTTTAAAGATTTCTTTAGTGGCTTGAGTGTCACGATGCCAGCGAAGGAAAAGATCATGCCTTTATTAGACCGTATTGATGAAACGGCCCAAAAAATTGGTGCTGTAAATACGGTGGTAAAAGAGGGTTCTGCTTGGGTTGGTTATAATACCGATTGTTCGGGTGCTATTTCAGCTCTTGAAGCTTGCACCTCTTTGCAGGGCAAGAATGTGTTGATTCTAGGTTCGGGTGGAACTGCCAAGGCCATCGGTTACGGCGTGAAGGAAAAAGGCGGTAAGTTAACTGTGACCTATAATAAAAATAAAGAACGAGGCGAAAGTCTGTCAAAAGAACTCGACTGCGAACTGGCCCATGCACGTGATGCGGGAATGCGTGCAATTGATGTTCTGATTAATTGTTCGCCGGTGGGCATGAGTCCGAATATCACAGAAAGTCCGTTTCTGGCAAGAGACTTCAAGGAAGGCATGGTGGTGTTTGACTCGGTTTACAACCCGTTAGAGACTCGGCTTTTGCGCGAAGCCAAATCGGCAGGGTGTAAGGTCATTCCCGGCTATGAATTGTTCATCAATCAAGCGGCTCGGCAGTTTGAGCTATGGACCGGTCAATCTGCTCCCATCAACACCCTGCGCGAAGTATTATTGAGAAAACTAGCCACGGGTGGTGGCTAGCCCGAGGACCGGTAACGGGGTACGGTCGGGTCGACCACTTGTGACCATGCATCGATCCCACCTACGAGGTTGTGGACGGTTTTGAATCCACATTCGATCAATTCTGTTGCCGCTCTTTGTGAGCGCTCGCCGTGGTGGCAGATCACCACAATTTCTTCTTCGAAAACAAACTCCTGCTGCCGGTCAACGACCTCAGCTAGAGGAAAATTTTCCGATCCGTCAATGGCGGACAGCGAAAACTCCCAGGGTTCCCGGACATCGAGCAGAAAAATATCTTCTCCGCTATCCAGCTTTTTTTTCAGTTCAACTGCTTGCAGTTGATTGACGGATTTTATCGACATGATTATTGAAAACCGATCATTGGCCAATAGAACATGAGGAGAAATAGGTAGAAAACAAGTCCCATTAAGCTGAGTATGCTTCCTGACCAAATCATCTCTTTCAAGTTCAGGAACCTTGAAGAATAAGCCAGCGCAGAGGCCGGAGTTGCGACGGGTAAAATGAACGCGAAATTGCTGGGTAGTATTACAGTCATGGTCGCCAGTGCTGGATTGATACCGTAAGCTGGGCTCATGCTGATAGCGGTAGGCAGAAGGATGGCGATGACGGCCGAGTTGCTCATGAAAGTGGTGAACAGGGTGGACAACAACGCGATGACCAACAGGAAAACGACGCTTGATTCGATCAGTCCCGAAAAAATTTGTTGGGCCAACCACAACGCTGCTCCTGATTCCGACATGACTTCTCCCAGACAGATAGCGCCACCATACATCAGGACAATAGCCCAATTGATATGATCCTCCACCATTTTCCAGGTAATAAGATTCAGCACGAATAATAAAACGATAGAAATGATGGCAATATTGGCAAGGCCTAACTGATCGCCATACCCGAACCAGCAAAACAGCGTGGCCCCCATTACCAGCGCGATGCCTTTTTCCTGAAAGGTCAACTTCCCCATGACTGTTGCTTTTTGTTTCAGTGCTTTTCGTGCTCGATCGATGTTTTGAATATCTGAGGGAAACAAGACTTTCAAGGCTACCCACCCACCTGCAAGAAGGAGTATCACTAGTGGAAAACTCAACTTGGTGTATTGCAAAATTCCCAGAGTTTGTTGCCCGGCTGTGGCTTTTTCCAGCATCTCTACGCCGAGTAGCACTCGTCCGCCACCGAGCACGGTCATAGTTCCTCCGATGATGCACCCCCAAGCCATAGCAAAGTACATAGATTTTCCAAAGACAGAATTATCTCGTTTCAAATTTAAGGACTGCGCGATTTCATGGATGACCGGAAATAGGATGACGGCAACCGCATGTTCGGACATGAAGCACGAACTGAATGCCGCAAAGCAATAGATAGACGTGACCAGTTGCCCGGGTGTTCCGCTCCAATGCTCCATAATCCATATGGAAATACGGGTGCTGAGACCACAGGCGATCATTGCCGCCGAGAGGATGAAGACCCCGAGTATAAAGAAAACGGCTTTGTTACCAAAATAACTATAAGCCTGAGAGGCATCCATGATTCCCAGAAGCGGTACTGAGGCGATGGCTAGCAGGCTGGTAATCGACAGAGGAATTAGATTGGTCGACCAAAGACTGACACAGAGAATAAAGAGGCACAGAACTTTATAGCCTTCCGGTGACAGATCGTTGGGACCTTGGAGTCCCAGTAACACGGCAAAAACACCAAAAAACAGGGCCAGCAATATATACCGGCGCATGCGGTCAAAAATCACGATCCATATTGGACGCCTATCGACAAAAATCTGAGGACTATTTAAGTGTGAATCAGTCATTACAAATAAAAAGGGTTAAAGCTGGAAAACAGATAGAATTAGGGGATCATAACCCGCTGATAGTTAAAGAGCTATAGCAAAATTAGTCTAGGTTATGATAATCGCAGGTTTTTTGTAGAGGAACTACTCAACCAGTAAGGGGGTTTGCAAGCTGGTGGGTTTGGTTGTTGTGGGTTCGGCTCTTGCGGGGACTTGATCAATCACCCACAAGTCGCAGGTGCCGCAGGTGTCACGGTAGTTTTCACGGAAATGATCAAATTTATCATTCTTCCAAATATTTCCCAGGCTGTCATTGAGGAGGTTGCCCATTTTTGCATTAGGCAGGAGACAGCAGGGAGTCACATTGCCTTCACGAGTGACGTATGCGTAGTCAAAGGTTTTCAGGCAATATTGTCCTGACCGGTGTAACTTTTTTCTCAACAGACGATAAAAGAACCGGGTTAATCCATTGGAAACCGAATATTGTAACCAATCGAGTTGAATGCCACTTGAGCTAGCAATCTCATCGGCTTTCAAGAAGATGAATCGTTCTTCTCTGGAATCGGGACGCATAAGGTTGGGGCGAAACTGTCTATCGAGTCGGCCCACGTTAACGGTGTCACATCCGATCCTGGCTCCGTAACGAATGACATCGTAAAGATCATTTTCGCAGTCCATGTGCAAAGTGGCTTGCAGTCTAACGATCATGCTCCCGGGTTTTCTGCCTTTCACCACGGCTTCGATATTTTCATAGACCTTGTTACTGGTATGGCCTTCGACAACGGTTTCGTTGCCATTTACACTGTCGATGGAGAAAGTAATAGCATCCACGCTGGACTTCAAGATGTCATAGACCATCGAGGGTTTCGTGAACAGGCCGTTCGAGGTGATCATCACACGATGACCTCGTTCCTTGCAGTACGCGATCATATCGAAAACTTTCGGGTGAATGAAGGGTTCTCCCCAACCGGTCAAGGTGATATTTTCACGATGGTCCAATTTATCCACTACAGCAGTGAAATGAGACCAACTCATATGCTCCAGTTCGATGCCGAGATCTTCCCTCTGGCACATGGGGCAATCCATATTGCAACGATTGGTGATTTCAATCTGAACTTGCCGAGGGCGTAGAGGGATTTTATAGCGTATTCGGTCGAGGGTTTCTTTGATGAGTTTGATCATTTTGTTTTCCAGGTTGTTCAGGGCTTGTTTGGCCCGAATAAATTCATTTTAAGCAAAAAAACAAGTAAATAAAAATTTTATATGGTTTGACCATTTTCAATGGTATCTTACCTACTTAATAGCCTTTTCGGAAATTTAAAAGAAAAACTAAAGCCCTTGCGGGGTCATTATCCGCTTTGAGAGGAACTTGTTTCATGGGAATGACAATTACAGAAAAGATTTTAGCCGCACACGCAGGTAAAGAGTCGGTTGTGCCCGGTGATAATATTTGGGTAGATGTAGATGTGTTGATGACTCATGACGTTTGTGGGCCGGGTACTTTTGCGATTTTTAAAAAGCAGTTTGGCGAAAACGCCAAAGTTTGGGACCGGGATAAGGTAGTGATTATTCCCGATCACTTTATCTTTACTAAGGACACCCATGCCAATAGAAATATAGACATCCTTCGCCAGTTTGTGAAGGAGCAGTCCCTGCCGCATTATTTTGATGTGGGAACGGATAGATATAAAGGAGTGTGCCACCTTGCTCTGGCTCAGGAAGGTTTTAATCGACCTGGCGAAGTTTTGTTTGGCACGGACTCCCACACGAGTACTTCGGGTGCATTCGGCATGTTTTCCACTGGCATCGGCAACACTGATGCGGCATTTATTCTGGGCACTGGAAAACTCTGGGTCAAGGTTCCCGAATCCATGTGCTTTGAGTTCACCGGCACTTTCCCTGAACATGTCATGGCTAAGGATGTGATCCTCAATGTAATTGGTGATATCGGAGTGGATGGTGCGACCTATCGGGCGATGGAATGGCGTGGTGATGCGGTCATGAGTCTTTCGATGGAAGAGCGCATGACCCTCTGTAATATGGCGATTGAAGCAGGTGGAAAAAATGGCATTATCGAAGCCGATGAGGTGACCACCAATTATGTCCAGCAGAGAACTGATGCACCTTACAAAATTTACAAGTCAGATAAAGACGCGCAGTATATTTTCAAAAAAACCTACAATGCCAGTGAGATGGAACCGATTGTTGCCAAGCCGCATTCTCCCGATAACAAAGCCAAGGTGAGCGAGTGTGTGGATGTGAAACTTGACCGAGCTTATATCGGATCTTGCACCGGCGGTAAACTCACAGATTTCATGGCGGCGGCCCGTCTCTTGAAGGGTAAGAAAGTGAAGATTGATACTTTCATTGTTCCTGCTACCCGCGAAGTCGAACAAGATTTATATAAGGAAAAAATTGGAGGAGAAACGCTTGTAGACATTTTTAAAAATGCTGGGGCCTACCTAGGTGACCCCTCTTGTGCCGCTTGTCTTGGGGGACCGCAAGATACTTTCGGTCGAGCCAAGGACAACCAAGTGGTGATCTCGACGACCAACCGGAATTTCCCGGGGCGTATGGGTTCTAAGCAGTCGTATGTTTATCTGGCTTCGCCTTACACAGCGGCGGCTTCTGCCCTGACCGGGCACATTACAGACCCTGCTGAATTTATCTACAACTAAAATCATGAAAATAAAATGAATAAAGTGATTGAAGGTGTTGCCTACGTCTTGGGGAATGATGTTGATACGGATCAAATCATTCCTGCCGAGCATCTAGTTTACAGCTTGAGTGACCCCGAAGAGCGCAAGAATTACGGTAAGTTTGCTATGTCAGGAGTGCCTGCCGATCAGGCGGGTCTGCCGGACGGAAAAATTCCTTTTACGGAAAACGGGCAGAGCGAGTCGAAGTATTCCATCATTATCGGGGGCAGAAATTTTGGTTGTGGATCTTCTCGTGAGCACGCTCCGGCTTGCATGGAAATTGCCGGAGTCAGGGCTGTTGTTGCGGAGTCGTACGCGCGCATTTTTTACCGCAATTCGGTAGATGGTGGATTTTTCATACCTTTCGAAAGCGTCAAATGCATGGTCAAAGAGATCAAAACGGGGGATAACCTGGTCATTGATTTGAATAAGAGCACTCTCACCAATCGTTCCAGCAATAAAATTTATGAGTTGAAATCGTTGGGTGAGGTGATTGAGATTATCGAAGCGGGTAATATTTTTGAGTATGCCCGGAAAACAGGAATGATTCCATCCGCTTGAACAAGGTTTGGTTTTCTTGCTGTAAATGTTTTGTTGATGGAGTGGATTAAATGGGTTTCGAAGTAGCTCCTAAAAATTCTATGTTCAAACTTTGGTTTTTCCTATTGATGTTGCCGCTTTTAGGTATGGGGTTCTCAGGAGCTTCAAAGGCGGAAGCGGGGGAAATGATCCTGATTCCTGAAGGCCCCTTCTCTATGGGAAGCTCTGATGAAGATATCTTTTGGGCGGCCAAGCAATTTCACTCCGAAACTCTCGACTGGTATCGCGATGAAACACCCGCGCATAATGTGCACTTGCCTGCTTTTCAAATTGACAAGTATGAGGTCACAGTAGGTGATTATAAAATATATATGGCAGCCACAGGTAAGCCGGCTCCGCGTGAATTTGTCAATGCTCGGTTGAATAATCCTCGTCAGCCGGTGGTGAGTGTTGCTTGGCAGGTTGCAAAGGATTATTGTCTCTGGGCCAAAAAGCGTTTACCAACGGAAGCAGAATGGGAAAAGGCGGCGCGAGGTACTGATAAACGATATTACCCATGGGGCAACGAACCGGATGCTCTCAACGCCAATATTCGTGGCAAAGGAGATAACTATCGCAACACCAGTCCGGTTGGTAAGTTTCCTGAAGGAGCCAGTCCTTATGGAGTGATGGATATGTCAGGGAATGTTTGGGAATGGATGGAGGATTGGTTGCAACCCTATCCGGGTAATGAGTACGAGAACGATTTTTACGGCGAACGCTTTAAAGTGATCAAGGGTGGATCATGGTATTCTAGCCTGGATCTGGCTCGCCCGGCGACTCGTGGTAAAGCATTACCGAATCAGAAAAAAAACTATATTGGCTTTCGTTGTGTAGCCTCGAAATAAAAAGGAGAATTTTATCATGCGAACTCATAAAAAATTATTGCAGGGTGTTTTGGTGCTGGGCTGGCTGGTCTGGTCTTTGCCCGCAATTGGAGCGGGGGAGCATTCCCCTCATGAAGGCAAACAGGCTGAACATGGCTCTGGAAAACATGGTGAACATCCTGGTGCGGCAAAAAAGGGGCCGGGTGGAAAACATAGTGGCCATGGTTATGGTCGGCCAAAAGGTCCGCCTGCAGATATCCCGGCTCACATAAAGGAGCGGATGGAATCGGATGGCACAAAAGTTAATTTGAATCGGTCGTTGATCGGTGTGAAAGGCATGCAGATCCTTGCTGACATGGATGAACTGAAAAATGTAAAGTCATTAGCTTTGCAGGGAAACAAGTTAGGAGATGAAGGGGTGCGGATTCTTGCAGAATCGGCAACATTCAAACATACCGAGAATCTTTCTTTGTGGGGCAACAAGGTAACTGCTCAGGGTGCGCGGATGATTGCCGAGTCTGCAAATATGAAGAACCTGAAAGAACTTAAACTGACCCGCAATGAGATAGGCGATGAAGGGGTTGAGGCACTGGCAGAGTCAGAAAACTCGACAACCCTGACTTTTCTAGATTTTAGTGCCAACAAGATCAGCGATCGGGGTGCCCTAGCGATTGCCAACTCACCTCGGTTTGCGAACTTGAAAACTTTGGACCTCTATAATAATCAGATTACAACAGAGGGTATGAAGGCTTTATTGCAATCGAAAAACCTGAAGAGTCTAGAAATGCTCATTCTGGTTCGCAATGAGATTGATTTTGAAAAAGCCCAAGACCTCGCCAAAAATCAGAGCTTGCCTAACTTGAAAAGGTTAGAGCTGGAATAATAAAAGAGGTTTTTCTAAAGAACAGACTGTTAACGATAGCGACGATCATTAAACTGATCTAGTTTTTCCTGCACTTGGCGGGCGCCCCGCATCAGGGCGTCCAGCATTTCCTTCAAGGCTTCTTTTTCCTCCTCCTTAGATTCGGCAATCTTTAAGTTATTCGCTTCGTCTTTCACTTCTTCAATAATGGTGTCGATTTCTTCAAATAATTCCATGATTTATAACCAAGTTTTTGTTGAGCATTATGAGTAGGGTTCTTCTCTCCTGCATTTTTGGGTGAAAATTCCCAGGAAGAACATAACGGAGGTGTAAAGGCGAAGATCTCGCAACCTCAACCCTGTTGGTTTATTTTTAGATTCAAAAGTCACCGGAAAGTTGTAGGAAAAACCTGGTTTAGGCAGGTATTTTCTTAGTAGAGAATCAAGATGGACAGAATTCTAGCATATCGCGAACTTCTTTGAGAAAACCATTCTGGTCGAGGGATTTCTTTTCGATCAGTTTTTCTATACCACCGTTCAAAAGCAGTCGGTCGGCATGGGTGATTTCCTTCGAGGTGATGACCATAATGGGTATTGCTCGCTCTTCCGGGCTTGTTATTAGTTCTTCGAGGAATTTCAACCCGTCCATGACCGGAATCATCAGGTCTAGAAAGATAACTCATGGAGACTGTTTATTTACCTCGTCAAGGGCGATTTGACCATTTCCTCCTTCAGCTACATTCAGCCCATAATACTTTCAGTATTTTGCTTAGCATTTTTTGGGTGCCAGTGTCATCGCTTACCAACAGAGCCACTATCTCATTTGTATTTTTTCATATAGGGTATTATATTTTTATTTAGGTGTGATCAATAGGCTTTGGGAGTTACTCTGGGGCCTCGAGGAAGTAGCCTTTGTTTTCATCACCCGCTATGGAGATGAAAAAAACGGGCATTTTTGCCAATTCCGGGTCGGCTTTTAACCCCGTTAATACGGTCCATCCATATACTGTCCTTTATCCAATAAAAAAGACCAGACACACCCGAGAGTATCTGGTCTATTGAACGATTATAGGACTACTGAATAGCTCTCCAACGACTCTGAATTCGGCGAAAATTGAAGTATTGGGTTTTTGTGTCTTTTAATGACCCAGTTAGTTCCTTTGAGGTTTTTACATCAATAGTGTATTCCCTAAAATACTGACTTGACTGAACTGTTTGTTACTTTGGTTTGCGGGTGTTGTAAAAGAAAACCCCTAAAAACCCTTCGCCAGCATACTCCCTAATAATTTACCCACACCCCATTTCTATTCACT
Source organism: uncultured Nitrospinota bacterium (assembly GCA_905612265.1). GTDB lineage: Bacteria > Nitrospinota > Nitrospinia > Nitrospinales > VA-1 > LS-NOB. The sequence goes on from CAJQRI010000068.1 coordinate 32,380, forward strand.
GTCGGGTCTCGAAATAATCCCTGCTTTTTGGGTTTGCTTAGTTGGAACAAGGATAATTGGAGTAACTGGTAGGTATATTTTGATAAAGGCCTACATGCAGTATTTACTATCATCAGAGTAATCGACTCTTATGCCTTACTTGAAAAAGAAGGCTACTGTGTAACTTAAAAGAGATTAAACCTTAGCTTTACTATTTTTTGATACCACCGTTGCTCTTTCTTAACGCATTAGTTTTCTAACTTTTATTATGATTACCGCTTACCAGCTTATAGTTTTGTTTCTATTGACTTTAAAGTGATTGTTTAATACAATTATTTCATGAATAAAATATTTTCTTTTAAAATATCATTTTATTCCCTAATCTTTTCATCCCTGGTTTGTTTTTTTTCCCTAGGAGGGTGCGCGAAGTATTCTGAAGAAGTTCAAGCAAATTTAATCAAACTAAAAACTACTAAATCATGCTCAGGTTGTGATTTGACAGGGGTAGAGTTAGTTGGTTTTGATCTTAAAAATGCCGATTTAAGTGGTGCCAATCTAACTAGCGCAAATCTGAACAGAGTAGATCTGACAGAAGCAAACTTGACCAATGCAAACTTAACTGATGCAAATTTGGTGATGGCAATCCTTACAGGTGCAGAATTAGTTAATACAAACCTAAGTAGGGTCAAACTTAGTTACGCGAATTTAAGTGGGGTAGATATATCTGGTTCGTTACTAGTGGATGCGTCCATGAATAGTTCAAAAATACTCAATTCTAAGATCAGTGATACAAACATGGATGGTGTTAATCTCCATAATGCTAACCTAACAGGAACAAAAATTACTGACAAAATACTCAAAAATTCAGTGTTATGTAAAACAGTAATGCCGTCTGGTCAACGAGATGACTCCGGTTGTTAAGGTTGATTTTTACAACCTACGTTATTGATCGTTCGATCAGGCATGATTGTGTTACAGAAAATAACACCATCAAGAATCACGCCTGTTAAGTTTACTCCTGTAAGTTTTGCACCAGTCAGATTTACTCCTGAAAAATTAGCACTGGTTTTACTTCCTACCATTTCATTAACTCCTTGATTTTGAAATCCGTACCAAAATATAGATACAGCAATCAATATAACTAGTGAAACTATGCTCTTGATATACCTCTTTCCAAGTAAATTAAACTCTCTACTTCCTATCAATATTTTTCACTCCTTAAAAAAGAGTTAACTCCAAAAAATCATCACATTTGGTTAAACCGATTAGCACGGTATCTAAAAGCTAACTATTTCCCAGAATACCTATACTAAAGAATAGTTTTATAGCATAGGTTTAGATATCTTTAAAGAATTAATATAGGTTTATTTGATAGGGGAGGGTAGGTGCTTTGATTGTATTGGTTTAAGTATTTATTTATTTAGTTGATCAGAATTGTAGTAACTCTTGAACCTTCTGTTGATTAACCTTCAGATAATGGAAGATCTTGACAGGTTTTCTTAAAAGTCTCTTATACCGTCAATGATTTTATCTCTGTAAAACATTGTAAATAAGGGAATTATTATTTGTACAAAACATATACGAAACTCGGATTTGCTATTAACTGAAGATTGGAGAGGTTAGTGTAGGGATGAATATATAAATATGTGTCCCTAGTATTTATGTCTCCATCTGTGTCATTCCAAGTTCCTCTTTATCCTTTCTCGGTTCACATCGGGACTTCAAGGAAATAACAACACCGGGAATTGGCAATTTAAAGTCCAGAGATTTTGCACTCTTCAAACACTTCTCTT
>CAJQRI010000069.1 GCA_905612265.1 uncultured Nitrospinota bacterium
TCGCTAAGATAGCTAAAATACAATTGCGGGTCAAACCATTTCCCTGAATTCCGTTTATGAATAAAAAATTAAAAAATAGTTCAAGCAAAAACTGGTCAGAAATCCGGTCGGTTCTTTTCCAATCTCTTCCTGATGAATTGTTTTCCAAGGAGAACCAAAAAGAGTGGTTGACCTATCATTGGAATCTGGTGGTGGGAAAAGAAATCTCAGGGGTTTCTACCATTGATAATGTATCGCGAGGGATACTCCATGTAGGGGTTAAGGGTAAAGAGTGGGTTTCGGTTTTAGAGCCATTAAAGATCAAAATTATGCAGGAAATAAACAGCAGAGCAGGGGAGTCGTTATTAAACAGTATTGTGTTTAAGGCGGTGGCCTGATAGGCTTTAAAGAAAAATTTCTAAATACTTAGGACAATCCAGAAGATGATAGCCAAAGCTTGTGAATTAAAGTCCATTTGCAGAGTCACTAAAGAGTTTTCACGCGCATGGGGAATATTGTTTATGCTCCTGTTCTTGGCGAGTTGCACGACAATGTATGATATCCCGGGTTCTACAAGCACTGACTTGTCCTCCTCTTATGCAGTTCGATCGTTCGAAAAGAAAAAACAACTTTCCCATATAAAAACTCCACAACCTCATTCTTACCTTGCATAATCTTCACCCAATTTAATCCTTGATAAGTTATCTCCCCAAGGCTTATCAAATCGCTAAAATGGGATGACAACCGGATTTCTTAATCTGTCGAACTAGCTTTAAAAAAAAGATACCAAAATTTAGAAAACGGGAGACCAATCGGGGAGGGTTATTAAACCTATTATATTTAACGGAAAATTTTATTCGGAAAACTGTTAAAAAAACACCAACCAACGGGGGATTCAATAAAGAATATGGAGTTATTTTATAACTAACTATAAATATTAATGGTTTTTCATACGCAAAACTAGGCACTGCTAAATTTTATAACTGCGAAAGCTGATATTCATTCGGGTGGGATTGAAAGCGATTGAAAGCGGTGGCGTAGTCTTCCTGAGTATCTATTTCAAAGCATCCTTCTTCCTCAACATTCCAGGGGTGCAAAGATGTGTTCCGCGCAAACTCCGTGAACGGGGTTTCCCAAAGTACAGATCGGTAGGTGGGTTCATCGTTTTCGTACAGAGCGACAAACCGAAGGACATCTTCCTGGCGGAGCATGAAAAACCCTATTGCCTCGCCACCGAAACCAAAACCAGATTTTTCCTCCTCCGTCAATGCTCGTTTGGTGATGAATGCATTAATAGTTCCTGTTGGATTCAATAATACTTTCGCGCATTCGGCATCGTTGATATCAGCAGGCACAAGTGCAAATGAAGAACGAGGTGCTTGCTGGACATAATTGATCAAAGCCTCGGGCGGATAAAAAACATCGCCATCGAGAATTAATGTTTCTTTCTGGCAGTGTTTGAGTCCCATTACCATCGACAAGGAGTTGCCAGTGGTGCGGTATACTGGGTTATCTATGAAATGCACTTGCAAATCCAGATTGAGACCCTTCACATAAGATTTCAGTATGGCAGCATTATGACCAAGGATGAGATAGGTTTTCTGAATACCTAAAACCTGAAAACATTTCAAGTGACGGGAAAGTAGCGTCTCCTCACCGAAAGGCAGAAGCCCTTTATGCAGAAGTTCATTCCGATCTAAACGTGAGCCATACCCTGCAAGTAATATGATTGCTTCCAAAATAAACCTCTACCGGGCCACGCCTGGTGACCGTTATTTAGAAAAAGCCCAGAAATCAGACATCGGTTTACCAGAGCAGTAACGCCGGTATTTAAGCAAGGTGTCCAATCCATCTGCGGTACGTTCCACGTTGCTCGGCTCCTCAGGAAAATCTCCCCAACCCTGCTCATTTTTGATGTCGACCAACCAGCGCACTCCCTTTTCGATAATCGGGGTGTATTTTAATTTATCTTTGAAGGTATCAGAAACCAGCATCAGGTTACGGCAGGCGTCCATGGTGTGGTCGGTATTTTCATTACCCCAACTGCCATTTTCAGCTTGCTCGGTGACCAGCGAATCGGACGCTTGCATGCACATTTTTCCGGCGTATTCGATCTTATCGATGAAGTAAGCAGGAACCAGAGTGTACTGCATCAAATGTGCAGTAGTTTCGATGCCTGCAGGGTGGAAGGTGTCATCTTTCCAGAGACCTAAATCCGTTTGCCAGGTTTTGATAAACTCGAAGCCCCTGATACGGGCTTTATTGATGCGTTCGTCATCGGTTTTATCTTGAGTGACCTGATAAATGGTCAGAAAGCAGGTGACCGAACAAGTCGTGTTTAGATGAGACCATTCACGATCGGACCAATGCCCATCTTCTTCCTGCATGAACAAAACATATTCCAGGGTTTTATCAACCGTAGCCTGAATTTCCGGGTCCTTGATAACCATGTTACCTCGGCAGAGTTTGAGTCCGACAAAAGTCGTTATCCACATCGAGGTTTTTTCGGTGTGGGACTCTTTAGACCAGCCACCATCGGGGTTTTGCACTTTGATGCACTCCTTGAATTCTTGAGGCTTATCCTGAATCAGGTCCATATGAAGGATACAACGTAAGACGTGCTCCAGCACTTCCATATCCTGCTCCCCCTCAAGAAGGCTCCACTCACCTTTTCTAGACTCTATATAATCCCACTCACTCTGAATCAATGAATCCAGTTGTGCTTTGTCAATCGTCGGCATAGTTTCCCAATAGTTTTAATTTTAAAAATTTCCGCCACAGATGCGGATTATATTCATGCGGTCAAACCGGGTCAACATGAATCCCAATAAACCATGCTCTTTGAAGGGTTCGAACCCGCGTAGTAAGGAGGGGTTATTTTTTAATGAACTCGGAGTATTTTTTGGAGATCCAGCCTTTCTTGCCTTTTTGGTACTCGATCTGAAACCAGTCTTTCGCCTCCTGAAAAACCGGTACGACCGAACCTTTGGGGACCTGAGCTAGCGCTTTTGATCGGACATCAGGTTCTGCCCTTACGCTAAGTGGGGCTTCTTTGGTTGTAATCTGCACTCTTCTTGTAGGCGCAGGTTCTTGGACCGTTGGCTTTTCCCGTTTCATTTCCATATCTGGGTCCACCGCAACTTCCTCTACTGGAGATTGTTTTATCGCAGGTGGTTCTGGTGAGATTTCTTCTTCCATCACAGGTTCCTGTATTTCTTCTGAAAATTCCTGCACCTCGTCTCTTTTTGGTACTTCTGCAACTATCTCTATCGATTCTTTGCGAATAGGCGGTAAATTCGGGAAACTCTGCACCGGTTCAGGGACAACAACCCCCTCCTTTTGCGAGGTGGTCCTTTGCGCAGGAGTGGGCAATATTTCACTCTGCATTTCCGGGAACTCCCTCAACGTGGATTCCTGTAGCTTCATTTTGGAAATAAAACGCCGGGCTTCATCGGAGTTTTTTGGGTTGTCAGGATACTTCGCCAGAAACGCTTCATAATTTTGCAACGTGTTAGCTCGCTTGACCTGCTCATAAATAAGGTCCTGAAGAGTTTCTATCTGTAACGCCACTTTCTCTTTTTCCGCAAGGTCAGTGAGTTTTTTCACCCTTTCGAGATGCCCGATGGCTGCGGGATAGTCTTTATTTTCACGCTTAATCGTGACCTGAAACCTCAAGGATCTTTTTAGGTTCTTTTTGATTTTCTGGTCAAACGGTTCCAGTGCCAGTGCAGTTTCAAAAGCCTGGATGGCCGGCACTAACTGGTCGTTGGAGTAGAGCGCCATACCCAGGTTGTTATAGCCTCTGAATGACCTAGGGCTGTGCTCCAGAAACCGCTTCCAGAGATCAATCGAGTTATCCAGTTGATTATTCCTAAGCTGTTTCAGAGCACGGTTAAACAACTCCATCTCCACTTTTGGAATGCGTTCTGGCGGCATTTCAAAATAAGGGTTTATGGGATTCGGACCCGTGGAACAACCCGCAATGGCAAAAAGGAAAACAATTAATAAAACGCGCAATATTGATGTGGAAAACATAATGTGCATATTACTCTTTTATATTATCAGGTCAATAGTTCTTGACTTGTATAAAATATGAAATAATCTAGAATAGTGACGACCACTGGGGGTGTTTTTGAACTGAGAGTCCTGAAACAGGACGACCCTTTGAACCTGATCTGGATCATGCCAGCGAAGGGAAGTGAAGCTATCTTCCGTTAATAAGATTTGCTGCATTTCCAAATGGTTGGGATGCGGCTTTTTTTATGCCCACCCCTTCTTAAATCCCATACGGACTTGATCTGTGGTTGTCTCTAATTGATTTAATTACTATTGTGGACTAAACTTTGTCCCTTAATTTTAGAGAGATTTTCTTGAAACTCACGATTAATGGCGAAGACCGAAAAATTCTGAAAAGCAAGAACCTTGAAGATCTAATTCGAGAGCTGGACATTCAGGCCCCTAATTTTGCCATGGCCCTTAACCAACAAGTCGTTCCAAAGTCTAAATACGCTACAACCCCGATCCAGGAAAACGATGAGGTTGAAATCGTTCATGCTGTGGGCGGTGGAATTTAATTTAAATTCTTTATAAGACTATGATTATGAACACACAAAAAGAATTCATGAAAATTGGTGATAAAACTTTCAAGTCCAGGCTGATTGTCGGAACAGGAAAATACAAATCTTTCGACGAAACCCGGCAGGCTATCGAAATTTCCGGTGCCGAAATGGTGACCGTTGCTGTCCGCCGGATTGAACTAGACAAAAATAAAGACTCCATACTCAATCATCTCGACCCAAAAAAATATACTTTTCTGCCCAATACAGCCGGGTGCTATACATTAAAAGAAGCGGTGATGACCTGTGAACTAGCTCGCGAAGCGGGACTGGGGAACATCGTCAAAGTGGAGGTCATCGGAGACGAGAAAACTCTGTTCCCCGATAACGAAGCCACACTGGAAGCCTCCAAACTGCTGATCAAAGATGGCTTTCATGTTCTGCCTTATTGCACCGATGATGTCGTGCTCTGCAAAAAACTTGAGGATATTGGATGTGCCGCAGTCATGCCACTGGCAGCACCTATCGGCTCGGGTCTCGGCATTCGCAATCCTTACAACATCAAACTGATTTTAGAAGCGGTCAGTATTCCGGTCATCATTGACGCCGGGGTAGGCACCGCCTCTGATGCCAGCCGCGCCATGGAGCTGGGTGTTTCAGGTATCTTGATGAACACCGCCATTGCTGGTGCTAAAGATCCATTAAAAATGTCATTAGCTATGAAAATGGCGGTCGAGTGCGGTCGCATGGCTTATGAAGCTGGGCGCATCCCGAAAAAACTTTATGCCTCAGCTAGCAGTCCGCTGGACGGCTTGATCGAACTATAGTCTGATGATGACTTCGACGCCTTTCAAAACCACACAGGATTTGGATTTCCTGCAGGTTTACCTCATTACCGACTTCATGCGAATTGGCAAAAGCCGATTCCTCAGTTCGTTGGAAGAAGCTTTGCAAGGCGGAGTGCGCTCCCTGCAACTTCGGGAAAAAACCCTGAACTCAAAAGACCTGCTAACGCTCGCACTTGATGTCAAACCCCTCTTACAACGTTACAACGCCAAACTGTTCATCAATGACCGCGCCGATATCGCCGTCATGGCAGGAGCTGACGGCGTGCACCTGACAGAAACCAGCGTTCAGGCAAGCGAAGTGAAAAATAATTTTCCGGAACTGATTGTTGGAGTCTCGACTCATTCATTGGAAGGAGCACGCCTTGCCGAAACACAAGGAGCGGATTTCATCACCTTCAGTCCTATTTACGAAACACCCTCAAAAACCAGTTACGGCCCGCCGCAAGGACTGGACCCGCTCCGACAGGTGACTCAGTCTGCTCGCCTACCGGTACTGGCATTAGGGGGAATAACTCTGCACCGCGTTCCTGAATGTCTGGAGCATGGGGCCTTCGGGGTCGCCGTGATTTCTGATATCTGGGACTCAACTGATATAAAACAACATTCATCTGAATATACGCAGAACTTTGGAGGCAACTCGTTATGACTCAACCAAATGGTAATGGCAACCGGCACGGTGTGACTGATGAAAAGATCGAAATTTCCACCAAACCGATTTCCCCTAACTCGAAAAAAGTTTATGTCAATGGAACTCTGCATAAGGATATAAAAGTCCCTTTCAGAGAAATTTCTTTGTCACCCCCTACAACAGTCATCGGGAATGGCAATGGTGACCATAAAGAAAATGACGAAAGTTCCATCCTCGTCTATGACACCTCCGGCCCCTACACCGATCCTGAAGCCAGCATAGATATTCGTGAAGGGCTGGAACCCATTCGCCTGCCTTGGATTACTGGCCGGGAAGATGTTGAGTACTACGATGCCCGCAGTATTATGCCGAAGGACGATGGCTACCGTGAAGGGGAAAACCCCAACACCGAACGTTTCCCCAAAACCCGCAAAAAGGTTTTACGCGCAAAGTTTGGGAAAAATGTCACGCAGATGCATTACGCCATAAAAGGAGTCATCACTCCCGAAATGGAGTTCATCGCCATCCGCGAAAATCAGAAACGCAAGCAATGGATGCAAGATGATGAACGCGAACAACGACTGAAAGGAAATTCTTTCGGAGCTAATCTGCAAGCGGAAATTACCCCAGAGTTCGTACGTGAAGAAGTAGCAAGAGGGCGAGCCATCATCCCGGCCAACATCAACCATCCGGAATCGGAGCCAATGATTATTGGACGGAACTTTCTCGTCAAGATCAACTCCAACATCGGTAATTCAGCAGTAAGTTCCTCTATCGAAGAAGAAGTAGAAAAAATGGTCTGGTCAGCGCGTTGTGGAGCCGACAATGTGATGGACCTCTCCACCGGAAAAAATATCCACACCACCCGTGAATGGATCTTACGCAACTCTCCTGTTCCCATCGGTACCGTGCCCATTTATCAAGCATTAGAAAAAGTCGATGGCAAAATTGAAGACCTGACATGGGAAATTTATCGCGACACACTAATCGAACAATGTGAACAAGGCGTGGATTATTTCACCATTCACGCAGGAGTGTTATTGCGCTATGTTCCGATGACCGCAAAACGTGTGACCGGCATTGTCTCACGCGGCGGCGCGATCATGGCAAAATGGTGTCTCACATATCATAAAGAAAATTTCCTCTACACCAACTTTGAAGAAATATGCGAAATCCTCAAAGCTTATGACGTTTCCTTTTCATTGGGTGACGGGTTGCGTCCCGGTTCCACCGCTGATGCAAATGACGAAGCGCAGTTTGCTGAACTGGAAACTCTCGGTGAACTGACCAAGATAGCCTGGAAGCATGAAGTACAAACCATGATCGAAGGTCCGGGTCATGTTCCCATGCATATGATCAAAGAGAATATGGAAAAACAATTGGAACTTTGTGGCGAAGCCCCGTTCTACACATTAGGACCGTTGACCACCGACATCGCACCGGGTTACGACCACATCACCAGTGGCATCGGCGCAGCAATGATCGGCTGGTACGGCACCGCCATGCTCTGCTACGTCACACCGAAAGAACATCTCGGACTGCCCAACCGTGACGATGTAAAAGAAGGCGTCATCACTTACAAAATCGCAGCACATGCGGCCGATCTTGCAAAGGGACACCCCGGTGCAAGAGTCCGTGATGATGCACTCAGCAAAGCCCGGTTCGAGTTCCGTTGGGAAGACCAGTTCAACCTCTCGCTCGATCCGGAAAAAGCGTTGCAGTTCCATGATGAAACCCTGCCGAAAGATTCGGCGAAGGTGGCACATTTTTGTTCCATGTGCGGTCCGCATTTCTGCTCAATGAAAATCACGCAGGACGTGCGCGACTACGCGGAACAAAAAGGTCTGGAAGAAAAACAGGCGCTGGATGAAGGCATGAAAGAAATGTCCGATACCTTCAAAGAAAAAGGCAGCGAAATTTACACTAAAGCTGAATAACCACTCCGCGTGAAGCCCAATTTCTCTCCCTTCATAGGGAGAGAAATTGGGGTATCGGTGCCCATCTATGTTCATCTGTAGTTCCCTTTTTATTCTCTGCACTTGACCAAATGAGCAACTGCATTTAGAATAGTAACCATCTGATTTTTCAGGCGCGTAGCTCAGGGGTAGAGTACTTGCTTGACATGCAAGGGGTCGGCGGTTCGAAACCGCCCGTGCCTATTTTGTATTGGCCTTCGGGCTTAAGTAGCGGGCATCATGCCGGTGCGTATGATGCCTTTTCATTTGTCGGACATCGTCCGGGGGAAATAAATTTAAAAAATGTCGAACAACCCTAATCAGCTAGATTTAGAAACCATTCGTCACAGTTGCGCCCATTTGATGGCGCAGGCGGTTCAGGAATTGTTCCCCGGCACTCAAGTCACCATTGGCCCTGTAATCGAAGACGGGTTCTATTACGACTTCTCACGCGACAAGGCTTTTGTTCCGGAAGATTTGGAAAAAATTGAAAAACGTATGAAGGAAATTGTGGCGCAGGATTTAAAAATTATCCGCACGGAAATTCCCCGCGACGAAGCGGTGAAAAAGTTCAGCGACATGGGCGAAAAGTTCAAAGTCGAAATCATCGATTCCATTGATTCCAGCGAACCACTATCTGTTTACTTGCAAGGCGACTGGGCAGACCTTTGCCGTGGCCCGCATGTGGAGTCAACCAAGCAGATCAAGGCCTTCAAACTGTTGAACACTTCTTCGGCTTACTGGCGCGGGGATGAGCGGAATCCTGTTTTGCAACGCATTTATGGTACTGCCTGGAACACTGAAAAAGAATTACGGCTCTACCTGAAACGGTTGGATGAAGCCAAGAAACGCGACCATCGCAAACTGGGTAAAGAGCTTGACCTGTATTCCGTTTCGGATGAAATCGGCCCTGGACTCATTCTCTGGCACCCGAAAGGCGCGCGTATCCGCCATTTGATGGAAGATTTCTGGAAGAAAGAACATTACAAACACGGTTACGAGATGGTCATCAGTCCGCACGCAGCGAAGATTGATTTATGGAAGACCAGCGGCCATACTGAGTTCTATAAGGAGAATATGTTCTCCAATATGGATATTGAAGGCAAAGAGTATGTCATGAAGCCGATGAACTGCCCCTTCCATATCCAAATATACAAAACCAAGTTGCGCAGTTATCGCGACCTACCGGTGCGGTTTGGCGAGTTGGGAACGGTCTACCGTTACGAACGCTCGGGAGTTCTCCATGGTCTGCTCCGTGTACGCGGGTTCACGCAGGATGATGCTCATCTGTTCTGCCGTCCGGCGCAGATTGAAGAGGAAATCACCAAAGTTCTCGATTTGATCGTTTATATTCTGCAATCATTTGGATTCTTTGAGTATAAAATTTATTTGAGCACCCGGCCTGAAAAATCTGTCGGCGCGGATGAGGATTGGGAAACTGCGACCACGGCTCTGGAAAATGCCCTGAACAACAAAAACCTCGATTTTGAGGTTGACCCCGGCGAAGGCGTTTTTTATGGTCCTAAAATCGACATCAAAATCAAGGATAGTCTGAACCGCTATTGGCAGGTTTCGACAGTGCAGGTAGATTTCAACCTTCCAGAACGCTTTGATATCAGTTATATTGAGGAAGATGGGCAACGCCATCGACCGATCATGCTTCATCGGGCCTTAATGGGTTCTCTGGAACGATTTTTTGGTTGTCTGGTCGAACATTATGCTGGAGCTTTCCCTCTTTGGTTGGCCCCGGTGCAGGTTATTATCTGCACGATCACCGATAATCAGACCGAATATGCTGAAAAATTAGCCAAACGGTTTGAAGAATCGGACATTCGAGTAGAAAAAGACTTGCGAAATGAGAAAATTGGGTTCAAGATACGCGAGGCCCAATTACAAAAAATCCCTTATATGATTGTTGTAGGAGATAAAGAGGTAGAATCCCAGACTCTGGGTGTTCGAAAGCGACGTTCCAAAGAAACCCGGACCCTCGACTATGATACCTTTCTCACAGAACTAAAATCTGGGATAGATTCTAAATTGATAGAATCCGATGATTAATTTTTTATAGA
>CAJQRI010000070.1 GCA_905612265.1 uncultured Nitrospinota bacterium
TCACATCGCCTTTGCCATCGCCATTAAAATCCCCGGCTGAGGAGACAGAACGACCAAACCTATCATTCCCGTTTTGTCCATCAATAATGACATCGGCACCCGCATCGGCTCTTAGTGTTGGATCCACCCAAAGAGGAAAACTAAAGTCCATCTCTGGATTTATCATTAACTTTAACTCGTTATTAAAAACCTCGTAACGAATACCCTTGGTTAATGTCTCGAGGTTTCCATCGATATAATCTGGTCGGGGAATGACAAAAAGTGTTTTCTCTATAGGCCCTTTACCAAGCGGCTGGTTTCGTTTATCTAAAAACCTGCTGATCCTACTCTGCAATCCGTTGTCCGCAATCTGGGCAAGTTCAGCTGAAGGATTTCTGGAATGTATTAGGCGTGCATTGCCGTTATTCTCCAGAGAAAGTTTAGCTCCCTCGAACCTCCAACGAATTACTTCGCCATCTACATTGAGTGAAGACTTTGTAGGAAGGTAGACAAACTCTCTTAATTCATTACTGTTGGTATCATAGCGATAAAGAATATCTTTACCCTTTCCCCTATAAACAAGGTAACGCCCAACAAGCTCACCCCTGTAAGTACCTCCAGATGATAAATACTGTTTAACAGTTTTATTTCTTGTCCTGATGTTTATAGGTGACTTGGAGTTTAAGACAAGAGGAAAGAAGATACGAGTATTGCCACCAATGTTCACTCTGAGAGAGAACCCATCCTTACCTTGAAGAAAAGGACTCACATCCTCCCAGTCAGGATCAAAAGCAAAAATATTCTTAGAATCAAAGGCTCTTTTTTCGGTTTTAAGCAACTCTGTAAAAGACTCAATTTGGGATAAACCCCTGTCAACTTTAAATGACCATGGAGCAAGGTTTCCCCTTGGAGTCATCATTACAGCTAAAAGACAAAAAAATAGCAGGGTGATGATCTTATTTGAGTATTTTAAAACCGTTTGGCTGCGCCTCATTGCACTTGACTCTTTATTCCTTTAAATAGGCTAAAACCTTATTAAATATAAACTTAGGCTCAAAACCTTGAGTCCTCGCAACTCGATTGACCCCCTGCCCCCAGAGCAGTAACAAAGTGAACCGGATCGAAGTTATAGAAATAGCCGTAATTTTTGACGCAATTGCTTTTTTTGCATTAAATTGCAAAAAATATACCGAACTAACTTCATAGTGTTGCTGCTCCTAACTCAACAGGGCTAACTTCTTATTTTTAAATGATTTTAATCAAAAAAATACTCTAAATAAATCTGACCTGCCGCCCGAAAACTGATCCATTTGCGATGTTAGGATTTGGGTCAAAAACCTATTGATTAGGGAGGGGTAGAATGGCAAGGAAAAGATATTCTTCAGAGCAGATTATTGGTTATTTGCGTGAAGCAGAGGTATTACAGGCTAAAGGAAGTACGATTCCTCAGATATGTAAAAAGATAGGTGTAACAGAGCAAACCTATTACCGCTGGCGCAAGGAGTACGGTAGAGCGAAGTCAAGATAGGATTTTGTTAAATCTCCTCATCCCTAAAGCAAATTCCGCCCACATCAAGCTTAACCATTGATAAACGGCCAGTAACCATCACGCCTTCAAACTAATAAACTTTACGCATTCACCATCGCCATTAAAGAATGGCAGTGGATGGCAGTTAATCCAGTATTACAGATAAGTAAACCTAGAGAAGCTCAAGGTAGAACAAGGTTCCTGAGTGATGAAGAAAGGGAGAGACTTTTTGCTGTCTGTAAGTCAAGTGAGAGTAATCATTTATTTACCATTGTTACTTTAGCTCTGTCTACAGGTATGAGAAGAGGAGAAATACTTGGATTAAGCTGGGAGGATGTTGATTTGAAGAATAGCAGGATAACTCTTCTCAGAACTAAGAATGGTGAACGAAGAGTAGTGCCATTAGTCGGTAAAGCCTATGGGTTGATAAAGAACTTATATTTAAAGTTAATGCCTGAGAATAAAGAACTTGTTTTTCCGTCACCGAATAATCCTTTGCAGTCTATAAGCATTAGAACAGCTTGGGAAACATCAGTAAAAAGAGCTGAAATAGAGAATTTCAGGTTCCATGATCTGCGTCACTCTACGGCATCTTACTTAGCTATGAACGGAGCATCATTATTAGAGATAGCTGATATATTAGGGCACAAGACATTACAGATGGTGAAGAGATATAGTCATCTATCAGAAGACCACAAGGCAGATGTTCTAGAGAGAATGAATAAGAAGGTGTTTGGCTAGAAATACCCCGTGATGAGATATATAGAAATGGAAGTAAATATCAGGTCTAATGATGATAATTGTTTTCGAATACTAAAATTTCGAGGCTAAAGATTATTATGAAAAACTCTTGGCTTTTGCTTCTAAAAACAGAGAAAAGGGTTCACGCTGGTAACTTAGGTTATGACGATAAGGATAGTTCTTCCTATTCGTGGGACAACACTGTGCCAAACCATAATGAACCAAGCGCAGGAGACAGCATTGTAATTTGGGATGGTCAAACCTCGTTAGGAACAAGTGTGATAGAGAAAATAAAAACGGGAGTCCATAAAAAAATTCGTCGTCGTTGCCTAATTGTAATTCAACAAATATTAGAGAGCGCACTTCTATTTTACCAAAGTTCAAGTGTGCCGGAAAAAACTGTCTCAAAGAATTTGATCAACCCAAAGAAACAAGCATAGAAGTAAAAACTTTTAAAACATGTCATGAGTCCGGATGGCTTGACCTGTCAGGTCGTATTGATGCTAAATTGTTAAGAAAACTGTGTCAAAGTAACGTCTCTCAACACAGTATCCGACCCTTTAAATGGGATAAATTTTTAGAAGTTCTTGATAAATCTGAAAAAAATAAAATCGAAAATAACTCTAGAACTGTAGATAGTTGGTTGGGTGGTGGACGAAAATATAAATCCACAAAAGTCAGGATTGGGCAAAGGAAATTCAGACAGAACCTGATTGATAAATTTGGAAATGTATGTGCCTTCATGGGGGAAACACCACTGCAGGCATTAGAGGCAGCACATTTATATTCATTTGCCGATATTGAAAAACATTTTGATTGTGGTGGTATTTTACTGCGTCGAGATTTACATCGATTGTTTGATTTAGGTTTGATAGCTGTAAACCCATTTTCTTTAATCATTGACTTATCACTAGAGATAAAAAGATTTGCTCAATACAACAGCCTTCATGAGAAGCACCTTTCAATTAAATTATCTAAAAAAGAAGTTGATTGGTTGAAAATTCATTGGAACGAGCATCGCAAGTAGTTATGGATGTTCCTCGAAGTGAGGTGCGTGAAGTCACTCAACAATTCAGTCAACTATCAACTTAAACTAGCCATGGCTCGACGTCTAACTATAGAAGATATGCATATTACTGCTAAAAGACTTGGCGGACAGTGCTTATCACCAGATTATATTGATATTCATCTTCTAAAGTTAATTGGCACATTTATCAAGTAATAATTGTGTTAAGAGAGCAAGGTTTATGAAAGTCTTTCTACCTAAATTAAGTTTAAACATATGACACGAATTAATATTGTTCCTGTAGAAGAATTGATGGATCAACATTTGATTGCTGAATATCGTGAAATCACAATGGTTCCTGCTAGTCTTGCAAGAACCTTATCATCAAAGAACGGACTAGATTGTAAGAAAATACCAAAGAGTTACACTCTAAATAAGGGGCATGTTTATTTCTTTTATGATAAAGGGTTTTACCTGTCTAAACGATACAAACTCTTAGTTATTGAAATGAAAAAGCGTGGATTCAAACCCGATAGTAATAGAAAATTCCCAATAGATATTTTTAAAGACAATGGTTTATATAATGATTGGACTCCTACAGCACATGCATATATTGTTATAAGGGATCGAATTCTGAAAAAATTAAAAATGAAACCCAATTGGTATAGGAAAACTCATAATGATTAATATGTGGAACATGAAAAAGTATCTATCCGGTTTAGGAGCAATGTTAGTTGGGGCAGGATTGATGTTTATATTCACTCATGCAGAAGTGAGTGCTGAGAGTGAAGCAAACAAACCAGAACCATTTGGATGCTCAAGAAAATATGTTGGTGATTATGACATACAACATTGTGAGACTGGATATCTTGATTGTGCTGTAACTTCGAGTGGTATTTCTTGTGTTAAGAAGGGTGGAATACTTAAATAGTTGATGGGAGAGTGAGACACTTGTGTCTCAGTATTATTAGGTCTATTTAACTATGCTCTGTCTGTATGTCGTTTCCCTGCCAGTTCGTTTGCCGCAAGGGTTGGTGTTATGTGAGAATAGTGCTTCTCAAGCATTCCGATTAGCTAAAGAATTAAGGATTAAGGATTAAGGATTAAGAGATTAAGGAATTAACTGGGTACTCCTTCCTTTATTATTTCTGGAATGTTTAATTCCTAGATCGCTGTTAGCTTATTTTATTTAGCTAAAGAATTAAGGATTATGGCAGGCTATTCCATTTAGCCACTATGTCTTTCTGATAGTCAATTTGGGGAATTATTAGGTAGGGGTTGATGATGTAAGACCTCTGCCCAGTCTTTTTAATTGCATTAAGCTGTTTTAAAGGCTTAGTTGCGTTTGATCTGCGCTTTTGCTCAACTTTGCTCTTCGGTTTTTCTAATGTTGATTCATTGGTTTTGTAGTCTAATTTGTCTTTGATCATTTTGAACAGATTAACAGCTGTTGTTGTTAGAGCATCCATAATGTCTACTATATCTGTATCCCTCATGTTATTTGAGTACGCGGTTTTAACACTGCGGGAAACCAAAGGTTTCCCTCCGTGCCTCATTAGTGGAATTAAGATAGGGTTTACTAGATAAGCACTAGTGAATTACTAGTGATGCAGTTAAACACTGACCCACCCAACATGAATACTTATAAGAAAACTCCCGTTTTTCACTTTACTCCCTGCCTTTTACATCAATTTCCACCGACCCCATAACTACTTATCAGTATGGTATTCTCACAATATGAATAAAGAACAAAAACAAAAGATGGGACAAGATTTGGTTGATTTTATGTTGGATGACTTATTATTAGATGAAATAGTAGAAACATTCGAGATGAAAGTTGATACTAAATTCTTCTCTTACAAAGAAGATAAGGGAAATCTTGTTAAAGATTGGAAGATAAAATTTCCAAAATGGGATATATGGATTAGACAGGCATATAAAAAATCGAGTGTAGACATAAACTATGAGGAGATAAGGTTTAGTGGAGATGGTGAGGACTTCAACGAATGGTTAAAGGCAAAATGGTATGAAAGATATAGAAACCTTGATTGGTACGAGGACTGACTTATAAGAGTCGATGGGTTAGTTAAATATTTAAACCCAAACTAATCTCTCCAAAATTAAGGAGTAAGTAGATGAAAAAGAAGGAAGAAGTAAATGTTGATTATTGGGACAATGGTAATAAAAAAGTTGAAACCCATTTCAAGAATGGGAAACCAGATGGACTGACA
>CAJQRI010000071.1 GCA_905612265.1 uncultured Nitrospinota bacterium
TGATTCTAAATCTTCTGTGTGCAGGTGTTTCGATGGGAGAAGAGGCCAAGCGGCCCTTTTATGAATATCCTGGCGACTATGGACAACAAGTCAACCAATTGAAGGATAACTTTAAAACTCAATTTGGTTATGAACTGTTGGACCTTGAGTTGCTTTGGAAACCTGATGAAATTAAAGAACTTACCTTGGCATTTGACAAGTTGCCAGAAACATTTTTGCATATCCCGGGTGTTAAGGGTTTCTACCATTTGAGTAAGTTGCGTGCTGGTCCGGAAGGGATGCCGGTGGACAATATTCCTGCCGCGACGTTCCCCAGTTTTCAAACTGTATACCGGAATTCTAACTTGTCTTATCAAGTCGAGGTGGATGATCAAGAGCCTCGTATAGAGTTTTTTAATGCTTTATTTTATGAAGATAGAGAAAAGTTTCAGAACATTGTCCAGCATGAGATGGCGCATATTTTTGACACCTTTCATAAATACCTGTCTTTTTCCAAAGAGTGGCTTTTAATCTCTAAATTTAACTTGATTCACCTACCAGCTCTAGATGGTCGACCGGGAGATGATTATTTATTCACGGCTCTTAATGATCCTGATATTGGCCATTACGCTCCGGTTTCTACTCGTCAGCTTTCTACGTACTCAAGGCAGAACCCGCAAGAAGACTTTGCCAATTCAGCTTCTGCATATATCAATTACCCCTACTTTTACTATAGCCACCCTAGGCGTTATCAGTTTTTAAAAGACAAGGTGTTTGGCGGCAAGGAGTATTTTTCTGGAACGACAATGAGCTATCAGGAAAAAGTGGTTTCTGACTTTGAAAAAGCACTGACGGATAGTGATTGGATTGAAGCCGCTAGCATTGCCAGAGAAGTGGGTCGAGATTACGCTCCTGAAGTCGAATCTGAGTTGATTAAAATGTTAAAAAAAACCCTAGATGCTACTCCCGATTCTGTGCGGGATAAAAGGTTAGGCATTGCTACCTGTTTTTTGTATAGCCCCAGTGCCCTTGAAATTCGTAGAAACTTGATCCGGAAAAAGAGGGTGCCGTTGCAAACGCTTTTGGAGGTTCGTCGTTGTGGTCTTATGTCCCGGCTATCTTTTGAGAAAGAGTTTGCGCAATGGTCTATGCGAAGTATCTATTTCTTCAAGAATAAAGACCGCGCTCTACTCCAGTTTCTCGATCCAGTTTTACCTCTGGCCGGAGCAAGAGGATTTAACACCCGTTATATGTGGAGGGTATTTTCTGAAGGAAGCAACGTTGATATGGCAGAAGGAACTTATCTTGTGGAAGGGGTGAGACCGGGGTCAGTAAAAATTGATCTCGAAAAAAGTGTTGTGGGAACTTTGAACCTACCAACAGGGAAACCACTTGTTTTGGAGTTGGGAGCACAGCGGGTGCACCCTAGGGAATTCAAAAAGTTGAATAGCAAGCCAGCAAAAATCAGGTTTGTCATTCAGCCGAGTTTTAACTATGAAGCTCGCCCCAATTCGGACATAAAAGTCATTTACCCTGAACGGCCTGAGCTTGAAAAGTTAAACTGAAATTAAGCGATAGGACTGACCATACGGTAGGCCATATTGAGATGTGCATATTTTGAGGGCCATACTTTCATGCCATCTTCATACTGCACAACTAGAGCTGAGGAGTCCTGTTCTTTAAGAGTCCAGGTAGTTCCTGCGCTCCCAGGTTCGAAGATGGAATGCAGGTAGATATCATCGCCATACTTGTCGGTATTTTTATAACTCAGGTCAAACAAAGACCATGCTTCCTCTTCAGTCGGGTAACGCCAGTCTTCGCAACCTGCGAGCCTTTCCATATTGGTGATTTCGACATAATCCTGGCCTTTAAACCAGTTTAGCCATTTTTTGGTGTCTTGAAAGGAGTCCGTTTTTCTCCATATCACTTTAATTTGGTTGTCAGTGATTGTCCCATTGCCGTTATCCAAAAATCGATCATTAGCCATAAGTTTTGCTCTCTTTAGTCCAACCTTTGTAGGCCGAGCTCCTCAACATGAGAAATAAATAATAGAAGACCCATGGTTATGAGGACTTCTTGGAATATGCTTAGTAAGTTTCCACAATGTGGTCACCAACCTTGACCCTTTACTCCGTAAGTGCGACTTCCGGAAGAACCTTTTTGTAAATAGCTTTTCAGGTCGTCCTCTTCTTTAGGGAATAAGTTTTCAGCTTTTGATTGGTTCTTGATAGCATCAATAATAAATTGATTTAGTCCTTGTTCATCACCTTTAAAGCGCTGTTCAAGTTGTTTGTAAAGATCAGGGTCAATACTTAATGTCATTTTTTTTGACATGAAATTTTCCGCAAAAGTTTTAGTGTCATTACATTTTAGAACAAAAAGTAATGGAAAGAAAGCAATGCATCAAGATTAGGAGGAGTTGATTTGGCGCGAACTTCGGGGGGGATGATTTTCTGCGCTCAGGACAAGGGGTGAATATGGAAGGTCTATGACAAAAACCGTTCCTTTGGGATGGTTATCGTTGGCTTGAATAGAACCGTTGTGATCGATGATAATTCTATTAACTATTGCTAACCCTAAACCTGTACCGCGTTTTTTGGTGGTGAAATGTGGAAGAAATAGTTTGTCCCTGTGAGCAGGGCTAATTCCTGCCCCATCATCTGAAAACTCAATGCGTACAAGTTTCTCTTTTTGTAAAACGCGTGTGCTGATTGATATGGCTCCTCCATCATCAATAGCATCGGTGGCATTTTCAAAAAGGTTGATGAATACCCGACGAATCTGTTCTGGATCAATATGGACAGCTCCCAGGTTAGGATCAAAATTCTTTTTAATTTTTAAATTCTTAGCGTGTTCAGAATAGGAAATCAGAATGTCATCAATAATTTTGTGAAGAACAGTAGGCCGGGGGTTAGGAGTGGGCATTCTTGAAAACCGAAGAAACTCATCAAGTAACTCCTTCATTCCTTCGACTTCCTGAGTGATGATGTTGATGCTCTCATCGAAGACCCTGGCAAAGTCTTCTTTGTTTTCATGATACTTTTTCTTTAACCTTTGAGTGTTCAGCTGGATGGGGGTAAGAGGGTTTTTGATTTCATGGGCAATTCCCTGGGCAACTTCTTTCCATGCCGCAATTTTCTGGGTTTTTATCAGATGAGTCAGGTCTTCGAAGACGATAACCAGTCCTCGGTATTTGCGTGTTGTTCCTCGAAGAACCTGGATATGGACCAGCAGAGTGAGGTTGTTTTCTTCAACCCGTAAGTCAATTTGCTCCTCCATAGATTCGCTGTTCTGAGTGAACATGCGTTGAATGAGTTTTCTTATAGACTGGTGATAGGAAAAACTTAAAGCATCGCGGTAGGAGTAACCAAAAATATTTTGACTTTTAAGGTGGAGAATTCTTTCTGCCGCTTTATTGAAGGTCGTGATATGACCTAGCTTGTCGATAGAAACAACGCCTGTTCCTATGCTATCCAGTATGGTTTCAATATAATTTCTTCTTCGGTCCAGTTCTATATTTGTTCTAGTAAGATCTTCATGGGCGTGTTGAATTTTTAGTCTGCTTTCGTTTAGTTCTTGAGTCATGTTGTTGAAGGAATCAACAAGAGTAGCTATTTCATCGGTTGCTCGGGCTCCAATTTTGAAGTCAAGATCACCTTCTGTGATGCGCCGTGTTCCTTCTGCCAATTGCTGGATTGGTACAGTGATACCTCTTGCCATATAAAAACCTAACCAGATAGCGGAAAAAAGGATCAACAGAGTGATAAGAAGGAAAGTCGTGTAGTAGTTTGCGCTGACCGGAACTTTAAGAAAATTTTGCTGTTGATAATCCTCAAAAGTGTTTCGGATTGTTTCAATTTTTATTAGTGAACTTTTTAGAACAGGATTGAGAGTGAGGATATACCCCCAAATAGAGATTTTTCCATCAATTGTCTCAGTGAGAGGAACCACTACAATCATCAGGCTTCCCCTATCGGTCATCTGAATTTCTGTTACCCCTTCACCATCAAGACTTTTTTTGATTAATTCTGAAAAATTCAAAGAATATTGTGAGGGAAGTTTTGAAAAATCTAATTTTTGAACAATGGGCTTCAGTTCGTTGTCGTATATGAGGATTCCCGCCAGACCATATTCAATGACTTTATCCTGGGCAAGGATATGTAGCCTTTCCCGTTTTACTTTTAAGTACAGTTCTTCATTGTTTATAAAGCGTTCAATATTATTAGTTTTTGAGAGTGCTCGTTTTTCGAGATCAGAATAATAGCTTCTGGCAATATCCATAGAATATTCCAGGGTTTGCTCTATTTGCAAATTGAACCAGTTCCCAATACTGAAAGTGAACAGTTTGCTGGCGACCGTAAAAAGGAGTATGGAAGGAACCAGTGCCAAAATCAAAAATGCGATGATCAATTTAGTCTGGAATTTGGAGCCTATAATTTTGCTTTTGCGTTCATTATAAACTTTGACAAGATTACGCATGATCAGAATGATCAATACGAAAATCAGGATCAAAATAATATTGAACACTGCGAGAACGGCAATATTGTTACCAATTGCTGAAGTAGATTGAGCCTGGAGAAAATAGTTTTCCAGTAAAGTCATGCTGATAAGAGCGATAAAAACTCCCAGAGCGGAGAAGGTCGTGCGCTTTCGTTTGGCGCGCAATTGCTTTTCGGTTGGAGGGATATAATCCAAAGGCTTGTGAGTGCGGGGATCGGATGGCATAGGGGCTTCCGAAATATTAAATAGATTTAAAAACAATACCTTAACATACAATGATCGCAATGGTGCCTGGGTTTTTGTGTCCTAAGAAAAGGAGAATCAAGCCTTTTAGTATTGAAATTAGGGAGGTGATGGAAAAAATCTGCACTGTATTATTTTAGTTTTATAGAGGAGTACCTGTTGTTATGTCCAAAAAATTATTAAAATCAATATGTTACCCCTAAGTTCCTGTGATCGGCATAGTGCTGGATGCTTTAACAACCCAAGGCTCAAAATATATATCAATAGTACCTATTTTGGAAAACCCCATTGTGGAAAATACTAATACCCTAGAAAACTTTGCCTGCCAGGGGGTTCTCAGTTTAATGAGGGTAGCCCCCTATCACTGACCAAGAACTTGGAATTGCTATTTAATTGTGAAGAGACGACACTGTTTGCCCTGGATGAACCTAAGAGTGTGTTATTCACCAAATATTTACATCGGGAAGGATTTCCTGAAAATAGATTGATCATATTTGTTAAGAATATAGCTGGGTTTGTGGCGGCCAAAGGAAAATTAATTAATATCAAGAATGTAAAGGATAGACAGGAGCTTTCCAAATACCATAAACAACAGCGAATTATATTTTCAGAGTAGCTAGGGAACTTGGATTTGAGGTTCCTAAGAATCTTCCGTCCCAAAAAAAACGTTGGGATGACACACAGATTTTAGAAGAATCACAAGTTCTAGTCGTTATCGAAAACTATGTACCTGGAAAATGTAAAAGCATTTGTCTGGTAGCAGCATACAGTTTGTTGTGGCAGAGCGATATTCTTGCTTTGAGGAAAAAAGACGTTGATTTTAGGGGTGGTGGGATAATCATCATTCAGAAAAAAGTAAATGTTCTGTTTTTATTCCAATGATAGGTCCGCTTAAATCTTCTTTTGAAACCGTCAGGATCAGACCATTACAATATGGTGGAATATGGTTTCCAGATATTGAACCTATCAATTTATCGCAAGCAGTTATCAGGGCATTTAAAAAGGCTAAGATCGAGTAAGGTTCCTTTCAAAATTCTCACGCTAGCATTTAACAAGACTGATTCCAGTGTTTATATAAGCGTGAACTTAACGTAGCAATAGTTTTGTTAGAAGAGTGAAGAGTAGTGAGTAACTTTGGGTAGGACTGAAGTTAACAACGAGAGAACTTTATGTTTACTCAAGGTAGGTACTGTAGAAAAATCTATGAGGCTTATATTAGTCACGTATGCTCTAGTAAAATTTCTTAATCGCTTTATCCAGTTTTAAGAGCGAGGCTTCTAGTTTATTCATAAAGTGC
>CAJQRI010000072.1 GCA_905612265.1 uncultured Nitrospinota bacterium
TGCCGTGGTCATTCTTATCACTTTTGTTGTTCCTCAATTTGCAAAACTATTTGAAGATATGGGAGCGGCCCTGCCGCTTCCTACTCAGATTTTGATGGGAGCCAGTTCCCTGATCATTAACTTTTGGCCAGTATTATTTTTGGCCTTGCTGGCTGGTACAGGAGCCTTTAAGTTTTACACAAAAACTAGCAAGGGACGGCTTTGGTGGGACGGTTTGCTTTTAAAACTCCCATTAGTCGGTCCTCTGATTCGAAAAATCGAGGTGTCACGCTTTAGTCTTACCATGGCAACCCTGCTGAAAAGCGGAGTACCTGTCTTACAGGCAATGGGAATCGTTCAATCAATTCTGATCAACCGAGTTATTTCAGATGCAATCGCTAATCTCAGGCAAGCTTTGAAGAGAGGTAAAGGATTATCAGGTCCACTTCAGGAAGCAGGAATTTTCCCTCCCATGGCAGTACAAATGATCACCGTGGGTGAAGCCTCGGGATCGCTGGATGATATGCTCACCCGAGTCTCCCATACTTACGACAAGGAAGTTGAGCAGGCGATCAAGCAACTTATTTCCATGATCGAACCTCTTATGATTTTATTTATAGCATTAGTCATTGGCTTCATCGTGATTTCGATGTTGCTAGCTATTATAGGCGCTAACGACATTGTTTTTTAATCAACCCCAACCAAGTAAGGAAAACGTATGAAGGGCCAAACACAATCAGTTAAATTTCGCCGCCTTAACGCACAAGGTTTCACCCTTATTGAGCTCATGGTGGTGATGGTTATAATCGGCCTATTAGCGGCAACTGTCGCGCCCAAGATCTTTGGTCGTGTCGATAAAGCCCGGCAACAGGATGCTCAAGCCCAGATCGAGCTTCTCGGTCAAGCTCTAGATCTTTATCGTCTGGAAAAACACAAATACCCCACGACAGATGAAGGCCTTGAGTCCATAGCTCCATACCTGAAAAAAAGACTGCCTCAAGATCCATGGGGAGGCGACTACGACTATCAATCACCTGGCAAGGAAGGGCGGGGCTATGACCTGATTTCTTATGGTGCCGACAAAACTGAAGGTGGTGAAGATAACGATATCGACATTGTCAGCTGGAAGAACTTTGAATAGTAGCCTTAAAGGGGAGGCCAATGGCTTCACGCTTCTCGAACTGGTTCTCGTTTTACTATTAATGAGCCTGATCGCTGGACTCACACTCCCCTTTGTCGCATCCACATTGGATCGCATCACACTGCAGTCCGAAGTTCGACAGATCGCTTCGGCGCTTCAATTTGCCCGTAGCGAAGCCATATCGAAAAAGACATTGTATACCTTCAACATTGACATTGATGAAAACCAGTATTGGCTAGGCATACCGAAGCAGGAGAAAATCACCCAGCCAAAACCGATTGATGAAACGGTCCAAATTCTGGACTACCAGAGGACTGATGAGACTCTTACTGAGGGAGCCTTCATGATCCTTTTTTATCCTCGAGGCAACTCCAGCGGAGGAACCCTTCGATTTATATCTATTAATGACAAGGATGAGGAAAATATTTATGCGGTTAATATCGACCCCATTACTGGAAAACCGAAAATTGAAAAGCTGGAAAAATGAACAAGGATTTTCCCTTCTGGAGGTTGTAGTCGCCCTCACCATTCTGGCTGGAGGATTTTTGACCGTTCTCAACCTGTTTTCGGGAAGCGTCCTTTCGGTGGATTTCTCTGGCCAATACCTGAAAGCTGTCACCTTGGCAAACTCAAAAATAAATGAGTTGGAAATGCTGAATTTTCAAACTAGTGAATACTCCGGTAAGTTTAAAAATGAAGAAAGTTATCGTTGGGAAGTCGACATCGCCCCGCATGACTCCCCATTGAACGACCCAGGCTCCGGCATACAACTGCAAGAAATTCTTTTAAAAGTCTTATGGGAAGACCGAGGTCAAACCCGCAATGTTGAATTAGCAACCCTCCACATGAAAGGCCAGAGATACCCGGCTTCAGACTCAAGTTTGGAAAAACTATTTTCAGGAGGGGCTTCCCCAACGAGTTCTAATGAGGAGGGGGAAACTTCAGAAACTCCAAGTGCTCCAGAGAGTTCGGGAGCCTCATCAGTATCAAGAAACGTTAGTGGTGCTAAATCGATTGAAAATCCGTCTAGCTCTTGCCCTAGCGGAAAAGTTTTTATTTTTGGTGCTGGGTGTATTACGCCATAAAAAGAAAATATCTCAAATAATTGATGACACATCCTATCAAAAACCAAATGGGGTTCACCCTGCTCGAACTGATTCTGGCAATGTCTATTGTCGCTATCATTGTCGCCTTGGGTCTGGGCGGTGTCCGTCTTGGAATTTCCGCTCGAGATGTGGGAGAACAAAAGGTAGAAACCTATCAGCGTTTGCGCATTATCAGTGAGCAGCTCAAACAAAAAATTCAATCCACCTATCCGGTATTTGTCAGCCAGAAAGATGGAGTCCCCGGCGTCACTGTTCCTAACTCTTCAAAAAGAATTCTGGCTTTTGAAGGAAACACCGACTCCATACGTTTCGTTACTTTCGCCACGCCCATGACGGCATCCGACCCAACAACCTTGACACATGAGGTTAAATTTTATATTGGTGAACACCCAGAAACCGAACAGACCGGAGTCATTTTGATGGAGCGCGACATTTCCAATAGAGATGTATTTTCCCGGGTTGATCCACGATCCGATTCTGTTCGATATTTTGTACTGGCCGAGAACGCGGCTCAATTGAAATTTCGCTACTATCTGATGAAAAAGTTGCCGCCCCAAAAAGTAGAAGGGCAAAATAAAAATATCCTTAAATTTTCCGGACAATGGGTCGACCGGATTTCCATAAACTCTTTCGAGCAAAGCCAAGACAGCTCCAGTCAGTCCAGCCCAATATTAGACTTTGAAAAAACCAACAAAATATCACTTCCAAGAGCCGTAGAGATCACAATTGGGATCATACCTCAACCCAAGCCGGGGGAAGAAGCGGAGGATGAAGGACTCGAACCTGTTTTTTCGCCTCCAATCATTGTATTGCTGAATTCTGGAATGGAATTTGCACGTTATCCTATAGAAAAAAGAGGCTAACAATGAAAAAACTTAATTCCAATCAAAGTGGCATTGCCCTGATGATCGTTCTATGGGTTCTTGTTCTGCTAATGGCATTAGCGACAGAGTTCGCTTTTTCGATGAAAATGGAAGTTAACACAACTCGAAACTATAAGGAAGACACTGAGAGCTACTATCTGGCCAAGGCCGGGCTCAACCTGGCACTCGCCGAGTTGCTCAAAGATGCTAGTTTTCATTCTATTCATGATGAATATGGATGGATCACCGGAGCAGGGAAATCGACAAAGACTCCATCTGCCGATGAAGAGAAAGCACCAAAAGAAGGTGAAGGGATTTTTGACATCGTCAATAGAACCAACATCGAATTGGGGAATGGAACCATCACCTACACCATTAAGGACGAAAATGGAAAAATATCCATCAATTCGACCAGCAAGGTCATACTCAATAAGCTTTTGGCTTATTCAGGAGTTAAGGAAAAACTTGATCAGGACATCATTTCGGATTCGATTCTGGATTGGATTGACTCAAATAAGAACCACCGTATCAATGGCGCGGAAGATGATTATTATCGTACCCAGCACCCGCCCTATTTAGCAAAAAATGGAAAAATCGAAACCCTTAGCGAACTGTTAAAAGTCAGAGGAGTCACTGAAGAAATTTTCTACGGTTCCCAAGAAGAGGATGGAGAATATAAAGGTATAGCCCAGTTTTTAACCGTTTATAAGTTTGCGTCGATAAACCCAAACACCACAAGTGTAGAAGTGTTAAATATCATCTTTTCTCCTGAGCAGGCAGCAGAAATCCTTAAAAATAGAGCTGAAAAAGGCTATCACTCCAACAGTCTTTCAACTTTGTTCAGGGTTACCTCCACGGGAAAAGTAAAGGGCAGCAAAACAGAACACACTCTGGAAACAGTTCTCGAAAAAACTGGGTCGGGGGTCAGCGCAAACATGGTCACTCATTATTGGAACGACAACGTCTTGGACTTATGAAACCCGTATTCTCAGAAAAATCTTTAGGAATAGATATCCGGGAGAAGTCGATATCGCTCACTCTTCTCGGTAAAAAATTGCGTGCCATTGAAGTTTTGGCTGAGCAAACAATTACTATCAAGACCTTGACTGGCAAAGACGAAAAGGCTGAAAAGCATTTCCTCAACAAGGTCAACCATTTCATTACAGAACATAATGCTTGGCCAGAGTCGGTGGTCGTAAGCCTGCCCAGAGGTTACGTAACTTTTAAAACTTTCGAACTTCCTGCGCCCGATCTTGAGTCAGCGCAATCCATGGTCGCATTTGAACTGGAACGCCAGTTTTCTTCTGGGCTTGAAGATTTATATTACACTTTTCAGCTCACCCCTAAGGCAGGGAATATTTTTCATATTACTTCGGCGGCAATTAAAAAAGAAATTGCCAATTATTATCTCGATCTAATTCGAAAGCTCAACCTGACCCCGACAATTCTAGATGTCTCAACATTCGCAAATGTCAACCTAGGTCTTTCACAAGACATCGAAAACAGCCCCTCTGTATGGGCGCTGGCAGATATCAGTCCAGAGGCATTGGACATTGCGCTGATAAAAAATAATGTCATAGAATTTTCAAGAAACCTGAACTGGTCCAAGCCAGCAATCAAGGCTCTGAATTCGAAAGAATCAAGCAACCCAGCTCAATTGGAAAGCTTGTCGGCAGAAATCACTAAAACCCTTATCGACGAACTACAACAGGCTCTCTCATCGTGCAGAAGTATTGAGGACAATGAGCTCGTTGGCCATATTTTTTTAACCGGCGGAGGCGTTCTGACTCCCTATATCATGCAACAATTAGAAAAAGAAACAGAGGTTTCAACCACTGCCCTTCATTCCCCCGAGCAAGTAAAAACTCTCGAATCGTCACCATCATCTCTTACGCTGACCTCTCTAGGTCTTGGCTTGAGAGAAATAAAAAAACAAAATATCGAGACCAACCTTTTACCTAAAAACCTGCGACCAAAAAGAAAAAAGGTGAACCTCCAAGTTACTTTAGCTTTAGCCGCCACAGTAGTGCTTCTTTTGGCGGGATGGTTTGTTAACAGAGTGGTCTATACCAATAAAGCTTTGAGCACCCTGGATACACAGTTGAATGAGATTAAAGGGCAGGTAACCAGCCTGGAAAAGATTGACTTGGAATATGAAGCCCTAAAGAATTATGTAGATATTCTAACCACCATAAATAAGCAATACCCAGACAAACTTCCAGTGCTGGACGAGTTAAGTCATTCCTTGCCACGGAATACATGGTTGACAAATTTAAAGGTCAATAAGGATAAAATTGAGATCAAAGGGTACTCCCCTGTAGCCTCAAACCTTATCCCTATATTGGAGAAATCAGAAATTTTTAAAGAAACAAGTTTTGTGGGAACAATTATCAGCGAAACTGCAGGTGAAAAGTTCACCATTCACGCTCATCTGGAGCCAGCTTCGGGAAAATGAATATCACCCAAAGAGATAAAAATGTTTTATTAGCCGGCATTATATTTGTGTTTGGTTATCTGCTGTTCTTTTTTATAGCAGAACCCATTTATAAGAAACAAACAAAAGCCGACGACACCATTAAAAGTAAAGTCCAGTTCATCCAGAAGTATTACGAAATTCTTAATCAAAAAAATTATTACCAGGAAAAAGAAAATGAAAACCGTAGCACCAATACGAGTCTGGCTCGCAGGTTTTTAAAAGAAAAGCAAACCGGCCTTGCCGCAGCCAGCCTGCAAAAACTTATTGAAAGCTTTTCTTCAGGAACGGTCACTATTGAACGTACAAAGGTGGAAAAGGTTAAATATATGAAAGGCCTACTCGCTGTGCCAATAGAAATCTCCATTCGCTCAAACCTTAAAAATTTATCAATGTTTTTAATGCGCATAGAGAATAACGAAAAATTTCTAATCATAGAAGAGTTCCAGTCGCGGAGAGTCAACAAAACCGACCCGGAAGATATCCAAACTCGTCTAGTAATAACAGGCTTCATTCAGACACTTGAAACTCAAGGCGGGAAAACCATATGAAACGAACTTTTATCATCTTAGCAATGTTCATCCTGTCCACCGCTTGGTACGGCTGTGGGGTGACCAAAAAATCCACCATGCACAGGCTCAAGAATAAAACCGATGTCATAGGTTCAATGGTATTGGTGGACCCGCCCCGTAGTAACGAACAAGCTGGGACAGGAGAATTGATAGACTCTCAAAAAATCCAGGATATCCCAAAGTCTATAAACTTAAAAAAAATCCGTATCAAGAGTGACAGCACTCCACTACTAAAAGGACCGGGAACCAAATACCAAAAAATTGGAACTGCGGCAAAGGGAGACTTGTTCGACCTGATTCGTATTGAAAGAGGTTATGGAAAAGGCCAAACCTGGTATCTGGTTGAAGACGCTACCGGGAGTAAGTTTTTTGTCCCCAGCAAGCAATCACGCATTATTCATGAAAAATCCGTACGTCCCGTGGTATCAGCCCAAGCGCAAAAAACCGTCAGCCAAGAAACCCCAGAGATCTCTCAGGAAAAACCTGAAAAAATTGAGCTGCAAAAACGTCAAAAAGTTTCACTGGATAAAATTCAAACTGTTGTGAGTGTCGAGCCTGAACTTCCAGAAGAACTGAAGGAAGCCAAGCATATAACCCTCAATTTTGAGGGGACAGAACTCTATGATGTCATCACCACCTTCTGCGAATTACTGAAAATTGATTATGTTATTGAAGGGAATGTTGATGGAAAAGTGACATTACAAACTTTTAACAAAATTCCAGTTGAAGACCTTTACTCCGTTCTCGAACAAATCCTTGCTCTCAATAATGTAACAGTAGTTAAAAGCGGGAATTTTTATCGATTTCTCGAGGCTCCTGACGCGGCAAAAAAACCACTGAGCATCCATTTCGCCGATGACCCGAGTATCCCAAACAAAGAGCGCATGATCATTCAGATCATTCCACTTCAACATATCTCGGTGGAATCGATGCGGAAAATCATCACCCCACTCCTCACAACCAACGCCAGTTTTATTGAAGTACCCGAAACTAACAACCTGATGATGATCGAGATGGCCTATAACGTCAAACGTATCGTCAAAGTCGTACAGGCTCTGGATATCGATAAACTGGCCTCTTCAGACATTCAACTTTATAAACTGCGTAATGCGGATTCTGAAGTCATGGTCAAGGAATTGGAAGAAATTTTCAGTTCTATGGGATATAAAGAAGCCTTGGGCGACTCACTTTCGTTCCTCTCACTGACCCGGTTAAACTCGATTCTCGTGGTCAATGCATTTGATAAAATTCTTCCTACCATTGAATTCTGGGTCAACCGTCTCGACCAACCTGTCTCAGAGGGAGATGTCAGCACTTTCGTTTATTACGTGCAAAATGGAGACAGTGGAGCTTTGGCTGGACTTTTAAATGGAATCTTCGCTTCCTCTGGGAATGAAAAGACGAAAATAAATGTTTCAACAGGAAACAAATCAACCACTGCCGCAACAAAGGCAAATGTATCCGGAGCTAGCACGACAGTAACTGCGAAAAAAAGGCCCACCATTGAGGCAGCAGGATCCATCAGTGGTGATTTTGAAGGTGAGATCACTATTTTGCCAGACCCGGACACCAACTCCCTGATCATTCGGACCAGCCCAAGAAATTACCCCGCCATTCTGGCTCTGATTAATAAACTCGACCTGTTTCCACAACAGGTTTTAATTGAAGTGTTGATCGTCGATCTCAGTATTGACGACTCAACCGCAGCAGGACTGGAACTGGCAATAACAAACCCTGGAGGGCCTAATGGCAAAACTGTCGCCGGTGGTATCAGCTCTAATACAGATAAAGCCACCTCTTTAGGAGGTTCTATAGGAAATGCTACCGCTTCATTTTTAAAAGGTGGGAGTTTTTTCATCGGCCAACCCGACACAGTTATTGCTCAGTTGCAGCTTTTCGCGTCCGACTCCAAGACCAATGTCCTAGCAAATCCTATTCTTGTAACCTCTGACAACAAGGCAGCAAACATTTCCATTACAGATGAAATCCCCATAGAGCAAACTTCCGTATCCACATCAGGTGGTGTTTCCACTCCAACATCCACCATAGAATTCCGAAGCGTTGGAATCAAACTGGATATCACGCCCAAGATCAATTCAAACAATTTTATCAACCTGAAAATCAATCAAGAAATTTCAAGCCGTGGTGCCGATGTTGGCGATCAGCCTTCTTTTAATACCCGACAGGTAAATACCGAAGTAGTTTTGAAAGACAATCAGGTCCTCGTTATGGGTGGGTTGATGCGCACCGACACTACCGACACCACCACAGGTGTTCCCATACTGAAAGACCTTCCTTATATAGGGAAACTGTTTGGATCCGAGACTACCAGCTTAAAAAAGACAGAACTGATGATATTTATAACCCCCCACGTTATCTCGAACTCAGAGGACTCTGAGTTTGTCACTCACGAATTTAAAAAACGCCTGACCAACCTGAAAAATATACAGCACTTGGGAAGCTAG
Organism: uncultured Nitrospinota bacterium; assembly: GCA_905612265.1. Lineage (GTDB taxonomy): Bacteria > Nitrospinota > Nitrospinia > Nitrospinales > VA-1 > LS-NOB. Next base: position 8,600 of record CAJQRI010000072.1, read on the forward strand.
CATTAATCCTCGGTAAAAAACCCATAAAGGGCTTGAAATCAGTGCCAATCTCAAGCATAGTAGGTGTTCTTTTATTCAGTAATTCCCTTCCGTGTACGTTTGTTTTCTGTCATGAGGTGGGACCAATCTAGAAGCAACGGAATAGAGCACCAAATATCTAAGGCTGAAATGATTAAATCCAGATTTCTAAATAGTTTAGAGTTGATCGGTGGAACCCCATTAGTTAAACTGAACAATGTCATTCCTTCAAATGGTGCCAATATTTTCGCTAAGCTGGAGTCCTTCAATCCAGGTGGTAGCGTAAAGGATCGTATTGCTCTGGCTATGGTTGAAGATGCAGAAAAAAAGGGACTACTGAGAGCTGGCTCCACGATAATTGAACCCACAAGTGGGAACACCGGGATTGGACTTGCTTGGGTGGGTGCCATAAAGGGGTACAATGTTATACTGGTCATGTCAGAAAATATGAGTATTGACCGGAGAATGATTCTCGAAAGTTTTGGAGCAAAAACCGAATTAAGCCGCGCTGAGTTTGGCATGGAAGGTACTATCCAGAAGGCAGAAGAAATGCTTGCTGAAAATCCAGATTATTTCATGCCCCAGCAGTTCAATAATCCCGCCAATCCAGAAGTGCACCGGCAAACAACTGGGCCTGAAATCGTTGCTGCTATGAACGGTGAATCAGTGGATGGTTTTGTAGCCGGAATTGGAACCGGTGGGACCATCACTGGTGCTGGTGAAGTTCTAAAACAACATTACAATCAGATTAAAGTGGTAGGTGTGGAACCAGCAACCTCGGCAGTCTTATCAGGAAAACCACCGGGACCCCACAAAATCCAAGGAATTGGCGCAGGGTTTAAACCAAACGTTCTAAATTTTGATTTACTGGATCGTATTATACCCGTTTCCGATGAAGACGCCTTTCTATTTGCTAAAAGACTTGGAAAAGAAGAAGGGATTATCGCTGGAAGCTCCTCTGGAGCCGCATGTTTTGCTGCCAATAAAGTAGCGAAAGAGTTAGGCTCTGGAAAAAATGTGGTGGTGGTTATGCCATGTAGGCGAGCAATATATGAAGCTTAACCAGTATTTCTAAAAAATTAATAGGCGCTTTATTTTTTTATAAAAACTAAGGGTATGTCTGAATGGGTTATGTTAAAGGATTAGTCTGCAAAGAATGTAAAAGAGAGTTCCCCAAGGAGCCGATTCACGTTTGTGAATATTGTTTCGGACCATTGGAAGTAAATTACGACTATGAAACCATAAAAAAGGTCGTGACCAAAAAATCTATCGAATCCGGTCCGCCAACTATGTGGCGCTATGAAGCACTTCTACCTCTGGATGAATCTCCAAAAGTAGGTCACCACACCGGTTTTACCCCTTTGGTCAGGGCAAAAAATTTGGGTAAGGCATTAGGTCTGAAGAACCTGTATGTGAAAAACGACTCAGTCAATCATCCTACTTTTTCTTTTAAAGATAGAGTTGTTGCTGTAGCGGTGTCCAAAGCCATAGAGTTTGGGTTTGATACTGTTGCCTGCCCCTCTACTGGAAATCTAGCAAACTCCGTAGCGGCCCATGCCGCAGAAGCTGGACTAAAAAGTGTCATTTTTATTCCTGACGATCTAGAGGCGGGTAAAATCCTTGGAACTTTGATTTACGGAGCAAAATTGATTTCGATCAAAGGTAGTTATGATGACATAAACCGACTTTGTAGTGAAATTGGAAACAACCATAACTGGGCCTTCGTGAATATCAATATCCGACCTTATTATGGTGATGGATCTAAGTCTTATGGTTATGAAATTGCCGAGCAATTAGGTTGGAAGACTCCAGATAATGTTGTTGTACCCGTAGCAGGAAGCTCACTTATCACAAAAATTTGGAAAGCTTTTCATGAGTTTGAAATGCTAGGTCTGGTTGATAAAGTGCAAACCAAGGTTTTTGCGGCTCAGGCCACGGGTTGTTCTCCTGTCACAACGGCTATAAAAAATGGCAGTGAGAATATTACACCTGTGAAACCAAACACCATTGCCAAGTCCATCGCCATCGGAAACCCGGCAGATGGATACTACGGTATCAAAACTGCCAACACCAGTGGTGGCTACGGAGAAGATATTTCTGATGAAGAGATAATCTCTGGAATGAAACTGCTGGCCGAGACTGAGGGTATATTCACGGAAACTGCGGGAGGCGTTGCTGTAGGCGTCACGCAAAAGCTTGTTCAGCAAGGCCGGATCAAACCGGATGAGGTGACCGTTATTTGCATCACCGGCAATGGATTAAAAACCCAGGAAGCCCTGGCCGGTTATTTACCTACACCTCAAGTGATTGAACCTAATATAGATAGTTTTGAAGAAATTTTTGCCAACGGTTTAACAGTTTAAAAGGAGTGAAGCATGGCAGTAAAAGTAAGAGTACCCAGCCCCTTGATGAAGTTGACTGATAACAAAAGCGAAGTTATGGCAGAAGGTGCCACCGTCAGTGATATTCTCAACAACCTGGAAAGCCAGTTCGCTGGGATTAAAGATCGCATCTGCGATGAAAGTGGTGCTCCCCGGCGTTTCATCAATATTTACTTGAATGAAGAAGACATTCGGTTTCTGGATGGTGAAGGCACTGCTGTTAAAGATGGCGACGAAATCTCCATCATACCGGCAATAGCGGGTGGAACCCTCTAAGATGATTGATTTCACCGATGAACAGATAGAGCGCTACAGCCGCCACATCATCCTGCCTGAAGTGGGAGGTGAGGGACAAAGTCGACTTTTAGAATCAAAAGTTCTTTTAGTCGGTGCAGGTGGGCTGGGCTCTCCTGCCGCGTTTTATCTCGCAGCCGCTGGTATCGGGAATATGGGGATCATCGACTTCGATACCGTTGACCTCAGTAATCTGCAACGGCAGATCATTCATAATACCGAGCGCATTGGCATGCTCAAAACCGAATCTGCAAAAAAAACAATTTCCGCACTCAACCCGGATGTCAACGTCACGGTTTTCAATGAGAAACTGAGCTCAGAAAACATCATGCGCCTTTTTGAAGGCTATGACTACATTCTGGATGGCACCGACAATTTCGCTACACGTTATCTAATCAATGACGCATGTGTGATGACCGGAAAAACCAATATTCATGGCAGCATATTTCGTTTTGAAGGACAGGTAACTGTTTTCAAGCCTGATGAAGGGCCTTGCTATCGTTGCCTCTATCCAGAACCACCTCCGCCGGGACTGGTTCCCAACTGTCAAGAAGGCGGCGTTTTGGGAGTCCTTGCAGGAGTGATTGGAAATCTACAAGTGGTTGAAACCTTAAAACTGATTCTGGGTAAAGGTGAGACTCTGGTTGGTTCTCTGCTCCTTTATGACGCCATGAAAATAGAGTTCCGAAAATTAAAATTAAAAAAAGATCCAAAATGCCCTGTTTGCAGTGACCAACCCACAATTACCGAATTGATTGACTATGAAGAGTTTTGTGGATTGTCGAGTTAATCAGAAAATTAAAATCACCGGTTTGGTAAAATTTTTCGCACCGTTACCGGTTTAAAAGATATCTAATAAACTTAATGTCAAAAACAATAAAATTCCCCATTCCCATAGAGCTTCAGGCTCCAACCTGTCCTGTCATTACCGATCAATCAGTGTTGAAGGCAATCGGCAACACCCCTCTAATCCGAATTCATAACCTAGGTAAGGAGTTCAAAGATGTAGACATTTACGCCAAGGCTGAGTGGAAGAACGCCGGTGGATCAGTAAAATCCCGCCCTGCCCTAAAAATGATCGAAGATGGTGAGAAATCTGGCAAGCTCACTAAAGAGAAAATCATCCTCGATTCCACATCCGGCAACACTGGCATCTCATACGCACTTATCGGTAAGGTCAAAGGCTATAAAGTCAAACTAGTAATGCCGGCAAATGTCAGCAAAGAACGAAAAGGCTTAATGGCTAATTTTTACGGTGCTGAAATTGTAACATCCAGCCCCTTTGAAGGTTCTGATGGCGCGATTCTTCTGGCCAGGAAAATCTACGAAGAAAACCCAGAAATGTATTTCATGCCGGACCAGTACAATAACGACTCCAACTGGCAAGCACATCAGGAAACCACAGCGCAGGAAATCTGGACCCAGACCAACCACCGGGTCACCCATTTCCTAGCAGGTATCGGAACCGGCGGTACCATTATGGGAACCAGCCGAGGCCTGCGCCAACTAAATTCTAATATCAAATCCTATGCCGTAGAACCCGCAGAATCACTGCACGGACTGGAAGGTCTTAAGCATATGGAAACTTCCATCGTACCCGGAATTTATAAAGAAGAAGAACTGGATGGAAAGTTCAGCGTTCCAACTGATGAAGCCTACGACATGGTCGAGATACTGGAAAATCAAGAAGGCATTTTAGTCGGACATTCATCTGCCGCCGCTATGGTGGGAGCCCTGAAACTCGCCTCACAGATTGAAAGAGGAGTGATTGTTACCGTCTTCCCCGATAGTTGTGAAAAATGTTATGTCAATTTAAGACAGTTCAAGAAATATTACGAAACTCACTCCAAAATACTACCCAAATCCGACTAACCACAGATCTTCTCAGAAAAACCAACCCGTTGAACAACTATGCCCCCTTTTGAAAAACATATCTTCATCTGCATCAACGAAAGACAAGCCGATGATGCAAGAGGCTGTTGTCATTCACGAGGGTCTGTAGAACTTCTAGACTATATGAAAGGCCGCGTCCACGAACTAGGCCTGAAAAGTAAAGTAAGGGTTAACAAAGCAGGGTGTCTGGATGCATGCGCCCAGGGGCCATCCATGGTAGTTTATCCCGATGATGTTTGGTACGCCCCAAAAACCAAAGAAGACATGGAAGAAATTATCACCGAACACATCCAGAACAACCGCATCGTTACCCGCCTGACCCTTTCCTTTAAGCCTAAACCCTAAAGAAATAAAAATCGAGCCTTAAGAACCCTCTCTTTTCATTGGAGCATGAGCGTTGAGAATGCCGGATTTGAGAATTGCTTGATTACCATCGGCTTTTTTTCTGGCTGCGTAAAAATGGTTGGTCGCATCACCATGTCGACCTAACTTATCCAGGCACAAGGCCTCATTGTAATGTGCTTCACCCACACCAGAGGCAATGCTTGATGCCATTTTGAAATGCTTAAGAGCCACATCATAATGGCCTTGATTGTAATGGGAAATACCTTCCTTGTTATGCCCACTAGCTTCAGTGTTGGAATCTTCAGGTAATGTTAAGGGTCCTTCAGCAATAATCATAGCATTACCCGTTGATTCAGATGTTTTTGCATCTTTCTTTTCTCCACCACAACCAATGGTTAAGAAAGGAACTGTTACAACTAATAACAATAATAATTTTTTCATCATTCACACCTTATCCATTAATATGGATATAATTACGCTTTATAAATTACAGTCTTTTCAAGAACCTATTCCTTACAAATTTACTGGATTTATATAAATATCAAAGGCCAACAAATTCCTATTGAGAACCAACTCTTAAATATATAGAAAAATATTCTTTCTTTAAGCTCAGAAAAATAAACATGACAACATGCGTTAACGAATCAGCTCGTCAACAGTTTCGTTGATACCCGAAAAAACATCTTTCCTGGTCTTGCCAAACTTGAGAGTCTTATCAAAATCTGTTTGATAAGCTGACGCGGCGTGGCTGATCGCTTCCATTTCTACTTTCAGGCGGACAAGTGCCGTGTTCATTTCGCTAATCCGGTTCACCAGAGCTTTGATGAAGATATCCTTAAGTATTTGCGGGTTTCCGGATTGAGCTTTTCAAACATCTTTGGGTCCAGCTTCAACACTTTGTAGCTGGTCTTGGTTAAAATATTGGTAGCACGGGGGTTTGCGTCTAGAATGACACTTCGCCAAATAAATCGCCCTCGACTAGTGTGTTGATGATTACTTTAGGGAAATCATTTCGCGTTGCAATGGCTTCGCATTTTAAGACTATGAACACAGCCACATCCTTCTGACCTTCTTCAACGATCTTCGCTTTATCAGAGTACTCAATGGCCTGATTATTTAGAGCATAAAATTTCTGCCTCTCGGTTACGTTGAAAAAATAAAACAAGGAATCTTATTGATCAACATCAGAATTTCCTGAGAAGTTTTACTGTGTTTTTTACCCATTACTTCCCCATTCGCTCAGATCGTTGCGTTTGCAACTGCGACTGGCAAAGTTTATAGAAAACACCCTTCTGTTGCAACAGTTCCTTTCTCAGTCCAAACTCTAATATTTCTCCATGTTTCAGCACAAGAATTTTATCGGCGTGCATGAGTGTGGATAACCGGTGTGCAATGATAATGCTGGTTCGACCGCGCGTCAATTCCTGGATTCCACTCTGGATATTGCTTTCAGTTTCAGGGTCAACGCTGGAGGTCGCTTCATCCAGCACCAGTATCCTAGGGTTGCTGGCCAAAGCCCGGGCAAAAGATAATAATTGCCGTTGACCTGAGGAAATCCCTATACCACCTTCCTTTAGCTCCTGTTCGTATTTGAAAGGCAAACTGTTTATAAAATTATGTGAACTGACGGCTTGAGAGATAGACTCAATTTCATCCTGGCCCATCTGCTGATTACCCATTCGAATGTTATCTGAAATATTCCCCGAGAATAAAAACACATCCTGCTGAACCAACGCGACCTGGCGACGCAAGTCATATTTATTAATATCCTTGATGGACTTTCCATCAAACTTGATATCTCCTTTTTGAATATCATAAAAACGACAAAGGGCATTAACCAGAGTAGATTTACCAGAACCAGTCGCGCCAACAATAGCAAGGCTCTCACCTTCTGACAGGGAAAAGCTGATGTCCTTTAAAATAAAGTTTTCATCATTATATGCGAACCAGACCTTCTTAAACTCAACGTCTCCCTTAATCTTGAAATCTGATTGAGGTGAAACTTGATCGGGCAGTTGCTCGGGTGTATCCAACAATTCAAAAATCCGTTCAGAGGAGGCCATTGCCGTTTGAATGATATTAAATTTTTCAGCAAGGTCTCTTACCGGCTCAAAAAACTTTTGAAGGTACTGGATAAATGCTACGAGCACTCCCAACTGAATCTCATCTTGAACAAACCTTCCTCCGCCATACCAGAAGACCATGCCTACAGCCAACGAGTTGAACAAGTCAATCGATGGCATATATAGTGCGTTATAACGCACTGTTCTTAAATCCTCTTTAAGTCGATCACGGTTTATGCCCTTAAAGTTTTCATGGTTTGCCTTTTCACGATTAAAACACTGAACCGTATCTACTCCTGACAAATTCTCCTCCAGATAGGAATTTAGTTCAGTAACATGCGCCCGGTTTTTTCTCAATGCATCACGCGCCCGAACCCTGTAAAGACGTGTGCCTAACGCCAGGAATGGAAAAACTGTGCAGACCACAATTGTCAATCGCCAATCCAAATAAAGCATGACAGCAAAAATACCCGCTAACGTAAACAAGTCGCTAAAAATGAGGATGAGCCCTGAAGTCAGCATTTCATTGAGAACCTCAACATCATTCACCACTCGAGTGATCATTTTCCCGATAGGGTTCTTGTCAAAATAGGAAAATGACATTCTATGGAGGTGGGCAAACACTTTAGAACGTAAATCGAACATGACCTTTTGACC
>CAJQRI010000073.1 GCA_905612265.1 uncultured Nitrospinota bacterium
CCGTTGGTATTGTCGGTTGTGGTCATGTCGGCAAGGACCTAGTACCTCTCTTGCGGGCTTTCGATTGTACTCTGTTAGCTAATGATATTCTGAGTTTCCCTGATTTCTATGCGGCTCATAATGTCGAAGCGGTCAACTTGGAAGAGCTTTTGTCTCAATCTGACATCATAACCCTGCATGTTCCTTTGGATGACAGTACTCGAGGTTTACTTGATGCCAATAGGCTTGCTATGATGAAATCTACCGCTGTATTGATTAACGTTGCCAGAGGAGAACTGGTCGATGAGCGGGCACTAAAAAAAATGCTACAAAACAACCAACTGGCAGCCGCGGCCTTTGATGTTTTTGCTGAGGAGCCTCCTCAGGATATGGAATTGTTATCGCTGCCCAACTTTCTTGTTACCCCTCATATCGGAGGTAGTGCCCACGAGGCTATAATAGCGATGGGAAGGGCGGCTATTATAGGCTTGGATGAAAGTCATATTCCAGAAGCATCTTAATAAACTAAATAAGACGAAGTTTTGATGAAAATACGTCCAAGACAGTCGCTTTTAAATCCAGACTTGCAACGCCCAAGCGCATTGAACTCAATTCCAAGAGACCCGGATTTTTTGTGGCTTGATAAGAATGAGAATTTAGACCCTGCCTTGATAGCGTTAACCCATGAAGTGCTTTTGAAGATACCGCCATTGGTGATAGCAACTTATCCCGAGGCAGCCGAAATATATCAAAAACTTGCTCAATGGGTTGGGGTAAGTCCTGAATCCTTATTGCTTACACCGGGAAGCGATGGTGCTATTCGGCTGGTGTTCGAGGTATTTGTTGAGCATGGCGACGATGTTATACATACTGAACCAACTTTTGCTATGTACCCTGTGTATAGTCAAATGTTTGGAGCCAAAGCTCACACAGTAAAATATAAAAAAACAGAATTTGGTCCATCGTTGGATCCAGAGGCCATTTTAAAGACTTTGCAAGACAAATGCCCAAAACTGTTATGCATTCCTAATCCAGATAGCCCCACGGGCACAATTATAGAGCCAGAAGTGCTACGCGATATCCTTAAGGCATGTGAGAAAGTAGGAGCCGTATTGTTGCTAGATGAGGCCTATCATCCGTTTTACAAATGGTCTGCCGTCCCATGGACTAAGACCTCCCGCAATCTGATTGTAGCGAGAACATTTGCAAAAGCTTGGGGTGTTGCAGGTTTTCGTATTGGATACGCTGTAGCTCACCCCGAAACGATTGCTTTACTACATAAAATGCGACCCATGTACGAGGTTAGTACGTTAGCTGTGGAGTTCATGTCCAGAATGTTGAACGAAACGTCTGAAATGGTGCGGTCAGTTGCAAGGATCAAGGAAGGAAAGACATTTTTCATTGAGAAGATGCGATCTTTAGGCTTCGCGGTTTTACCAACGGCGGGTAATTTTACGCATGTTGCATTTGGCGAGCGAGGTCGGGTTGTCCACTCCATGCTTACCAAAAAAGTATATTACCGACAATCTTTCAATCAGCCTTGTTTGGCAGATTACAGTAGGTTTACTATCGCTCCAAAGCCGATAATGGAGCAGGTGGTTGATATGATTAACCAGGCTGTCAAATAAAAACATGGGAAAATATATAATTAAAGTTGCCATTATAGGGTGCGGACGTATTTCTGGGCATCATTGTAGATCGATTATCGAGACCGAAGGGGTTGAGCTTGTAGCGGTATGTGATCTGGATATTGAAAAAGCAAATATTTATCGTGACCAGTATGGTGCAAAAGCTTATACCAACTATCACCAGATGCTTACAGACAACCCGCAAGTAAATACGGTTGCAATAGTTACTCCATCGGGGATGCACTACGAACATGCGTTGGATATTATATCTCGATATCAAAAAAATATTATTGTTGAAAAACCGACCTTCATGAGAACTTCGCAGGTGAGGGAAGTTTACACTAATGCTACGGAGGGGGGTCTTCAGGTTTTTGCTGTATTTCAAAATCGGCATAACCTGGCAGTAAGGCGCGTTTTACAGGGCTTGGCTCAGGGCGAGCTTGGTTCGTTACGCTCGATTGCCGTACGCGTCAGATGGTGTCGACCACAACGTTACTACAACTTGGCTCCATGGCGCGGAACCTTTTCTATGGATGGTGGTTGTCTGACAAACCAGGGGATTCACCATATTGACTTACTGAGACTTATGGGTGGGGAGGTAAATCGTGTTTGTGGCATCCATAAAACTTTGGGTGCTGATATTGAAGTGGAAGATACATCATCTGCTGTTATTGAATTTGAATCCGGGCTGATAGGTACTCTTGAGGTCACTACTGCTGCGCGTCCTATTGATTATGAGGCAAGTATATCCTTGGTTTGTGAAAATGGTTTGGCGCAAATTGGTGGAATTGCGGTGAACGAGCTCCAAGTCTATACGCCTGACCCAAAAGCTTGTATCAAGAACTCGGAAGACTTCTCTGGTAATGTTTATGGCCATGGTCACGTGAAAATATATGAAGAGATTGTTGCTTTCTTTGCGAAAGCGCAGCCGTTTCCTGTGACTTATGTGGATACGCTTGCAACAATTCAATTGCTAAATTCTTTTTATCTTTCAGATGAAACCCGGAATTGGGTGGATGTTTCTACTGCTGGCGATAGCGCACGACTCGGACGGGCAGACAATGATATGGCGGCTCTTTACCGTACAAATCCTCTGGAGATCACTTGAAGATTGCAAGCTGATATATCACTAAGTTGTTTACGAAAAATATTGTCTGGGAATTTTTATGGAAAAGATATTGAGGGCCGATGAAGTCAAACCGAATTTTGAGGGTTTAAAGAGCAGATGGAAGGAAATGCTTAGCAAATACTATCTAGACACCAAGGCCCTAAACCCCGAGTATACCTTGGAAGTTTCGTGCCCTTTTTGTGCTTCAAAAAAAATAGAGCAATCATTTGATCTAAATGGATTTGGTCATAAAACATGCTCTGAATGTCAAACTTTGTACGTCAGTCCTCGTTTGTCTGATGCTTGCATTAAGGAGCTTTACAGCGATGACTACTATAGTGAAATGTTTACCCGTTCAATGCTTCCGGTCTTCGAAAAGCGCAAACAATTAATTGGGCGTCGTAAGTTTTCTCAGACTGTTTCTCATTGGGGTGGTAAAGGCCCAGGAAGGGTTCTAGATATTGGTGCGGGAATCGGAGAGGTGACGGATGTTTTTCGAGAGGAAGGCTGGAATACTCACGCCGTAGAGATGAATACTGTGGCTGTTGAGTGGTTGCGGGAACGAGGTCATGTAGAAGTTTTTCATGGGGCTTTGGAAAATTTTTTGACCCCCCACAAATATGAGATCATAATGGCTTGGGGAGTTGTAGAACATGTCATAGATCCTGATGCGTTCCTTCGTAGAGTTCACGAGTTATTAGTTCCTGGGGGCATTTTCGTCTCCGAAGTTCCTCATGGTCAATCCCTCTTGGTGGATATGACCAGAAAGACAGGAATGGATCCTCAACGTATCCTCATGGGTGAACAGCACATTGTTCTTTTTTCAACTCAGGCTTACGTCATGCTTCATGAAAGGAACGGCTTGGAAAATATCCACCTGCAAACGAACGGTCTTGACGTTGACACAATTTTTAAGCAAAGCGAGGTAAATATCCCAGACAACATATTGGCTGCAATGCAAGAGAGCATTGATGGAAAAATGTATGGTGACCTACTCAGAGGGTTTTGGCGCCGTAAATAGGTTTGAGGTACCGCTTACAAGTATTGTATAACCCAAGTGTCTGATAATTTGCCATGTTGGATTTGAGTAGAGATTGTTTTTTTAGAGAAGTTGAATTGGTTGAAGGATATCCGTTTCTCCCTCTTTAACGCTGGAGAAATATTGGGCTTAATTCATAATCCCAATAAATGGAATTCAAGGAGAGTTGTTATGAGTGAAGCTGAGAAACCATATACGATTAAAGATATTAAGGTCGTTAATATTCCATTGACTGAATTATGTAATATGACATGTACATACTGTCCTCAGTCGTTAACTGATATTTATCCAAAAAACAATAAAGAAGTTACCCCACATGATATTTTTTTGAAAATTATTGATTACCTGCCTAACTTACCGAACTTGGAATATGTGGATTTAACAGATATAAATGAGTTTTTCCTTACTCCGGAGCTTTCAACATTTTATTTGCCGGAACTTAAAAAAAGGGGATTGGGTTACATAATTGCTTCTAATGGTTCGGTTATTCCAAATGATCTCTCATATTACAAGTCACATAACCCAAAGTGTTTGGTCTTAGGTCTGCAGACGATTACTGAAGAACAGTATGATGAGACTTCGCGCTTAAAGAATGTGTCTTTTGAGAGTTATGTTTTGAAAGTGTCTCAGCTTATTAAGTTTTTTTACGATAATTGCCCAGATACCATGATTTCTATTGAGGTGGCTAGTAACAGAACAAAATCTTTTGTCTATAAAGTTGTAGGCACTTCATATAATGATGCGATCCCATCTTTGAAAGACCAGCAAATTAATATTGGGTCAATTATTAATATTATATCTGCAAATACGGGCATTGAATTTCACGAGGGGCCGGGAGAAACCTCTCGGTATCCCGGCCAGATAACGTTAGCTCACTCTTCCGACGAAAAAATAATTTTTGGGGCCAAAGAATTTGCAGATATAGTGACTTTTTACGATAGGTTACCAACAAGTGCTCCACCAGTATGTTATATGGAGGGTATGGTGTTCAAGATGAACGGTAACGTGAGTCCATGCTGTATTGATTATAAAAATCAGACGGACTTCGGAAGTATAATCGAAACGCCAATGGATGAAATATTTAGACAGTATGTGGCAATTGTTAATACTATGAGGACAGAGGGAAGCCCGTTTGATTGTTGCCGTCATTGTCTTGGGTATGATACGTACAGAGAAAAAATCGCTAAGAATATTAAAAAATTATTTGTATAAACTAGACTGCAGTAAATTTAGGGTTTATTGAGGTTTTTAGAAAAACGCTAGGAGCATCGCTTGTTCCTGTCATTGTTGGTGCCCTTGCGGTTTTTATTTATTGCTTTATTTGTTGTTTTCTATAATGCGGATAAAGGAAGCTTTCCATATACGAGTTTTTAGGTTGTGCATTGAGAATTCAAAGCGAAGGCCTAGGATATCTGGCTAAAAACTTCTCCCCCAAGTCATGAAGAAATTTATATAAATGGGATTTTCCAATCCGATATTACAGGAATAGACTGAGATGAAGGTAATTGGTGTGGTGCCTGCAAGAATGGCTGCTTCCCGCTTCCCCGGGAAACCCTTACATTTGATCCATGGCCGTCCAATGGTGGAGCATGTGTTTTTGCGAGCCAAGATGTACAGTGCCTGGGATAGGTTGGTGTTGGCCACCTGTGACCATGAAATTGAACAGTTTGCCAAGGAGAGAGGATTCCAAGTTATTATGACGGGAGATCATCACACGCGAGCACTTGATCGTGTCGCCGAGGCGGTTGAAAAACTGGATGAAGATGTTGAGGATGATGATGTCGTGGTATGCGTGCAGGGTGATGAGCCAATGATGAGACCAGATATGATTGATGCAGTTGTTTCACCTCTTCGGGCCGACCCTTCAATTCCAGCTACAGTCTTGGCTATGCACATTACTGACGAGTCAATGTGGTTGAACCCTGACACAGTAAAAATAATTCATAATGAAATGGGCGAAGTTCTTTATACCTCTCGTGCGCCTCTTCCATTTTGTAAGGGGGAATTCTCCCCTGCCCATATGGCTCGACGGATTTATGGAATTTTTGCTTTTCGCTGGCAGTATCTCAGGGCATTTACTGAGCATAAAGAAACTCGCCTGGAGAAACTTGAGTCCTGTGATAGTAACCGAATTCTTGACATGCCTTTTCGACAGCACATTGCTCCATATTCGTATGTCGAATCATTTTCAGTGGATAGTCCCAGCGATGTTCAGCTTGTTGAAAAACACATGGAGTCAGACGAATACTGGGGTCTTTATAAGTGATATTTGTCTTTTTGTGAAAGATGAAAAAAATAAAGCAGACAAAAAATAATATAGCTTATAAGACCGGTTGGTTGGCACGCTACTTCAGGGCAAATCGCGTGAGGTGGGATCAGTTCTATGAGTCAGAGCGATCTATCATTAGCAATTTGCATCTTGACCGACATATGGCGGTCCTTGACATTGGCTGTGGTTGTGGTGGTTTGGGTTTGGCACTTGAAGACCAGTTTGGTGTTGAGGCTTATACCGGCGTGGAGATAAACTTACCAGCCGCTGAAGCTGGAAGAGAAAT
>CAJQRI010000074.1 GCA_905612265.1 uncultured Nitrospinota bacterium
TTGCCATAAAGTAGGTCGATGGCTAGTCGGTCGCTGACGAACTCATAGGGCTCAGTTCTCCATTGCAATTGGTTGGAATAAAGTTCGGCAATGGCGCGGAGTAGTGCCAGGGTTGTGAGCAGAGGCTTGAACTTATCCCGGCCGGTGACATGAAACTGGAGCCCGGCGCAAATTTCTCCGGCGTGCTTTTGAAACATGGGTTTGAAATATTGCGGACGAAAAAATACTCCCGGTAAAAGTTTTGAGTCTTTCTCAAGTCGCGCGGAAAGTTTATGTGGGTCTATATAAGGTGCACCAATCTGCTCGAAGGGCAGGGTGGTGCCGCGTCCTTCTGAGAGCAGGGTTCCCTCAATCAGACACATTCCCGGATAGACGGTAGCTGTTGCCAGTGTCGGCATATTGGGTGATGGTGGTGTCCAGACAAGGTTTGTCTGGTTGTACCACATCTCCCGACTCCAGCCGGTCATCGGGACGACTTGCAGGTCGCACTGAATATCTTCATTGAATAGTTGGGCGAGTTCTCCTGCTGTCATGCCGTGGCGGTTGGGTAGAGTATATTGCCCGACAAAGGAACGCCAAGGTTCCCTCACCAGATTTCCTTCCACGGATACCCCATTGATGGGATTAGGACGATCACAAACAACCATTCTCACTCCAGCCTGTTTGCAGATGGTCATGCAGTTGGCCATCGTATAAATAAACGTGTAGTAGCGCGAACCAACATCCTGAATATCGAAAACAAGGTTGTCAACATCCTTCAATAACTCCGGATCAGGAAGCAAAGACGCCTCATTTTTTCCATACAGGCTTTTTATATTGAGACCAGAAAGCGGGTCGACCTCGTCGGCTATATGGTCCATGTCCTGTTCCGTGCCATATAGACCATGTTCGGGAGCGAATAGAGTATGCAGGTTGAAAGCGGAATGGGATTTGAAATGCTCGATGGAATTCCTGCCATCACCAGTCAGGCTGGTGTGGTTGATGAGCAGGCCAACTGTCTTACCTGTTAAATATTTTTCGGGCTGGGCGAGTAAATGGTCAATACCTGAAACAGTAGTGGGCATGAGTTGGGTTCTTTAGTCTGATTATTATCTGAGAGGTTGTAAATTAGCCCAGTTCCTCTTTAGAAATGAAGGGTTGATTGAAGCTCTCGTTTTTTAGATGTTAGGGAAATTTAAAGCCTTTGGGTATGACTATAATGTTGGATTCTTCATCGATGAAGAAACGTTTTTTATCCTGTTCCAGATCATATCCCATCGTGCTCCTGTAAGTTTTTTACAGGAACAGGGAGAATGAAATGTTCACGAAGTATAGAACTGAAGCCCAACTTTTCTGCAAATGCTCAGCTAACGACTGGGACTTGAATTGTGTCAGAACGTAAATAGAGTAGATTCGCTAATTGATGAAATTGTTCAAGGCAAAATCAATCAGTCGATACTTGTCGCCAAAAGGGACAGTGGGCTTTGCGCGTTGTTGGGTAACTGGGTAAAGCCGACTTCCCTCGCCACCGGCAAGAATCATTCCTAGGGATTTTTTATCGCAACCATATAGGTCCCTGAATTTTAGCTTTAATATAACGATATTAAAGGTTCTTTAAACTGGATGATATTGCTAAAACCTTGGGCTGTCAACCGGGCAAAAAAAAACCGACCCCCCAATGAAAGAGAGCCGGTTTGATTTTTTACTTCAAGTGGGAAGGAGGAATTACATCATTCCTGGCATTCCACCCATTCCACCCATTCCACCCATTCCACCCATTCCACCACCACCACCACCGCCATGAGCATGACCAGCGTCATCATTTGCTTCTGGCAGATCAGTGATCATTGCTTCGGTGGTCAGAAGCAGGCCGGAGATACTTGCAGCATTCTGCAATGCGGTACGTGCTACCTTGGCAGGATCAATGATTCCCGCTTTGATCATGTCGGTGTACTTACCGGTTTTAGCATCATAGCCTTCGTTGCCCTTCAAGCTTTTCACTTTCTCGCAAATTACGGTACCTTCTTCACCGGCATTTGTGGCGATCTGGCGTAGAGGCTCTTCCAGAGCACGGCGGATGATTTTTACTCCCATCAGGAAATCATGATCGCCTTTAATTTTATCCAATGCACCTAGACAACGGATGAAAGCAACTCCACCGCCGGGAATGATTCCCTCTTCTACCGCAGCACGGGTAGCGTGAAGGGCATCCTCAACACGGGCTTTTTTCTCTTTCATTTCCGTCTCAGTTGCAGCACCAACTTTGATGATGGCTACGCCACCAACTAGTTTAGCCAACCGCTCCTGCAGTTTTTCTCGATCATAATCGGAACTCGTCTCTTCGATCTGGTTACGGATCTGTTTTACCCGTGCCTGGATGTCAGAAGCTTTTCCTTTTCCATCTATGATCACAGTGTTCTCTTTGTCAATGGTGATGCGTTTTGCACGGCCGAGATCAGCCAGGTCTACGCTCTCCAGAGAAACACCAATGTCTTCGGTTATTACTTTACCGCCGGTTAGGATGGCAATGTCATTGAGCATTTCTTTTCTGCGATCACCAAAGCCCGGTGCTTTAACAGCAGAAACATTCAGTGTGCCACGGAGTTTGTTGACAACGAGAGTTGCCAGTGCTTCACCTTCAACATCCTCAGCGAGAATGAGAAGAGGTTTGCCACCTTTAGCAACTTTTTCCAGCAATGGAAGAAGGTCTTTCATGTTGGCAATTTTTTTCTCATGAAGAAGAATGTAACAATCTTCGAGAACCGACTCCATACGCTCGGCATCAGTTACGAAGTAAGGAGAAAGATAACCACGATCGAACTGCATTCCTTCAACGATTTCGAGGGAGGTATCCATGCTCTTGGCTTCTTCAACGGTGATAACGCCGTCTTTTCCCACTTTGTCCATAGCTTCGGAAATAATCTGTCCAATAGCTTTATCACTATTGGCAGAAATGGTTCCGACCTGTGCGATTTCTTTTTTATCTTTTGTAGGTTTAGCCATCTTCTGGACTTCAGGAATGATGACGCTGACAGCTTCTTCAATGCCGCGCTTGATATCCATTGGGTTTGCGCCCGCGCTTACATGCTTCATTCCTTCACGAAAAATGGCCTGAGCCAAAACGGTAGCAGTGGTCGTGCCGTCACCAGCGTTGTCACTGGTTTTACTTGCAACTTCGTTAACCATCTGCGCACCCATATTTTCAAAAGGATCTTCCAATTCAATTTCCTTAGCTACCGTAACACCATCTTTGGTGATGGTAGGGGAACCAAATTTTTTATCAATGACCACATTGCGCCCTTTGGGGCCCAAGGTGATTTTAACTGTATCTGCAAGCTGGTTTACTCCGGCTAGAATCTTATGTCTAGCAGTCTCATTATATACAATTTGTTTAGCCATAAACGTGATTCTCCTTATCTCTTAAGAGATGTGAATGATTTATTCATTAAATGATGGGGCTAAAAATTAACCTACGATTGCAAGAACATCGTCTTCGCGCATCAATAGGAAGTCTTCGCCTTCAAATTTGATTTCTGTTCCGCCATATTTGCTGTAAAGGACTTTATCGCCGACTTTTACTTCCAATTTGACCGGCTTGCCATCATCACCGACTTTGCCTTTGCCGACAGCTTTAACACGACCTTCGATAGGTTTTTCCTTGGCCGAATCAGGGATAATAATTCCGCTTTTTCGGACTTCTTTTTCCAGAATAGGTTGAACCAGAATACGGTCATGCAATGGTTGGATTTTCATATAGACTCCTTGAAAAAATGTTAAACTCTGTTTAAATAATAGAAATAAAGCTTGTTGTACTTGAATCTGCTCAAAATAACTAACAACCAGTTGTAATAAAACGCCTTATGCTCTAGAGCAGGAGAGGTTGGGCTAGAGGTTTAGAGTTTTTAGCACTCTCTAGGTGCGAGTGCTTACACTATATAAAACCCAAATATTAAAAAGCAAGGTTATCCTCAAAAAAAAGTGAAAAAATTACCAATTATTATGAAAAATACCAATAAAAAAGAGGTTTTACAGATTGAAACGTTTCCAAACCCGGTTCCGGGAAGGGATTACACCATTGAAATGGAATGCCCAGAGTTCACCTGTTTATGCCCCAAAACGGGGCAACCGGACTTCGCTATCCTGCATATCAGCTATATTCCAGAAAAATTGTGCCTGGAATTAAAATCTTTGAAGATTTATCTGGTGTCGTATCGGAATGAAGGCGGGTTTCACGAAAAAGTGACCAATATTATTTTGGATGATCTGGTATCTGCCTGTCGGCCGCGCAAAATGACAATTGTTGGAGAGTTCAATGTGCGAGGGGGAATCCACACTACAGTTACGGTGGAACATGTCGCTAAAAAATCTACGAAAAAGAAGAGTAAATAGCCGTTTTGAGAGTCGGAGGGGGTAGGAATGGAACGAGCGGGTGAATGTCACTCTTGTGGAGAGTGTTGTAAGACGGTCAATATGACCGTTGTGCGCGACATCACAATCCAGCAACACGGCAGTCTGAAAGAACTTGAACTTTATTTGTCCTACCGGGACATCCGGGTTGTCGGTTCGGACGAAAAGAGAAACCAGCTTTATTATGCGATGGATGTTCCGTGCAGTGAGTTGACTTCGGAAAATCAGTGTCGTGTTCATGAGAGTCCCCAAAAACCTTTTATTTGCCATCGTTTTCCTTCAAGCAAAGACGATATTGAGGATATTCCCGAATGTGGCTACAGTTTTCAGCCGGTGAGACGCCGATGGCCGTGAATGAAAATTAATTGCCGGTTTCGCAGTAGTTGGCCGGTAAAATAACGATGAAATAGGCTTGAAGAAGTGCCGATAAATTCTGCTATAATGTTAATTTTTGGATTTTTGTTATGGAATCACGGTTTATTGATAATGAAAATAGAACGATAAAGGATGCCCACACAGGTTTGATTTGGCAGGAGAGCTATGCTTATGTTGAAACCGGAAATAATATCAGTTGGTATGATGCTCAAGACTATATTAAAAAACTAAACGAGAAAAAACTGGGGGGTCATGATGATTGGCGTCTACCTGACCGACTTGAAATTCAAAGCCTCTTTGAAATCGCCAAACCATTTCAGTCTCGTGGGAAAACATTTATTCTTCATATTGATCCGGTTTTTGAATTTAGTTATGGCTGTTGTTTTTGGACAAGCAAGACCCGGTGGTCTGGGGCACTTGGTTTCGAGTTTGACATGGGAGACATTCACTGGTACCCCAAAGGGAGCCATAAAGGAACGGTTCGGGCGGTACGTAATGAATGGCAACCCAGTTTAATGATTGACCCTAACTGGGCAGAAAAAATCAAAGGCTATTAATAAGTAATATGGACGAGCAACAATTCAAAGTTGAAAAAGCCAAGGCACGCAAACTTCGACAGTCACAGTGGTGGAAAGAAAAGATTCACGCCGGCATTTGCCATTATTGTGCTGGCCGCTTTCCGGCAGCAGAGTTGACGATGGACCATATTGTGCCTATTTCCCGAGGCGGAAAAAGTAAGCGCGGGAACCTGGTTCCTTCATGCAAAAAATGCAATGTGAATAAAAAATATTACACCCCAGCAGAGATCATCCTTCGTGAAAAGCTAGGTCAGGACATTCAATTTTAAAAATTCAAACGCCAGACTGACGCTAAAATATTCTTCAATAAAAGTTAGGGCATAAATTAATTCATGCAGATTCTTTTAGATATAGATTGCTTGATTCAGGTATTGAAAAACAGGGCAGATTCGACAGTTTTAAATCTATGTCGTCAAAAGCGTTGTAAGGGCTGGATAGCGTCTACTTCTATACCTGTTATTTTGGCGGAGGCAGGTGAGCAAGATGTTAAATCTCTTTTGCAGGACCTGGCTGTTTTGACTCCCACGGCTCATGACATCCATCAAGCACTGGGGTCTGACAAACCATTTGCGAAAGATTTGGCGGCACGTCTGGTTGAGGCCAGCGGATTAGACGCGGTGGTTACGCTTTTCCCTGATAATTTTTCCGGTTTAAAGGTAGATGCTCTGACTCCCCGTCAGTTACAGGAAAAAATGGATGCTCCGTCTGGGCCTGTTCAGGAAGTTCGTTTACTGGATATCACTGCCTCATATCACCAGATATTGTATGAAGTGGAAAAGGAGATGGCAGAAACGGTTCGTTCGGGATATTTCATCCTTGGTCCCAAGGTTTCTCGTCTGGAAGAGAGGATGGCGAATTATTGCCAGACTAAATATGCCGTTGGAGTTTCATCTGGGACCGATGCGTTACTGATTGCGTTGATGGCTTTGGGGGTTGGGCCGGGTGATGAAGTGATCACTTCACCCTATACATTTTTTGCAACCGCGGGTTCAATCGTTCGTGTCGGAGCCAAACCAGTTTTTGCGGATATTAATGACATCACTTTTAATATTAAACCTGAACATATTGAACGTTGTATCACCTCTAAGACTAAAGCTGTCATCCCTGTGCATCTATACGGGCAATGTGCGGATATGGACCCTATTCGTAAATTAGCTAAAAAAAATGGTTTGGCAGTGATTGAAGATGCAGCGCAGGCAATTGGGTCTGAGTACAAAGGTAATCCGGCAGGTTCAATTGGGGATGTGGGGTGCTTTTCATTTTTTCCAGCAAAAAACCTGGGCGGTTTTGGCGATGGCGGGTTGGTGACTACTAATTCGAAAGAGCTTTACGAGCAGCTAAAGATTGTCAGAGTGCATGGTTCATCCCCAAAATACCACCATAAGGTGATGGGAGGAAATTTCCGTTTGGATGCTCTTCAGGCAGATGTCGTGACCGCCAAATTGAATTTCCTGGAAGAATGGACCGAAAAGCGAAGAAAAAATGCGGAAACCTACAATCAGCTATTTAAAGAATCAGCGATGACCCCGTTTATCCAATTACCTCCCGAAGTGTTTCCCCGACATGTATATAACCAATATGTCATTCGAGCGGGAAACCGCAGAGATGAACTTCGTACTTTTCTCAATGAAAAACGCATTGGGTGTGAAATCTATTATCCTATCCCGCTTCACCTTCAGGAGTGCTTCAAATCATTGGGCCATAAAAATGGTGACTTTCCTGAGTCTGAAAAAGCCGCAGCACAGACTTTGGCGCTTCCGATATCCCATGAAGTGGATCGAACTCAGCAGGAATATGTTGTTGCAATGATCCAACAGTTTTTTCTGGGAGAGTGAACCCTGTACGAACTCAAAATAGGGGTGGTTTTTCTTCCACAATAAATTTTTCTCGCGGGGTATGAATCTGACTCTCGCAAACCATCACAATATGAAACCCAAGCTTTGATTTGATGGGTTCCTGAATCTTGAATTTCACTGCTTTCAGGATGTTGTCAATCAACTCTTGATCCATGGTCTGTGGGGCAATATCCATGCCTTGATAAATCCAGCCTAGCGAACCTCCTAAATTTTTACTCATGCAAGCACTATATTTTTTGGCAAGGCGGATGAAGAATTTTTCCGTTTTTTCCCAGTCATGAAACGGTTTATCCGGATCATCCATTTCCTGCTGGGCTAATTCATTCTGAAAATCATTGAGAGTTTCCCAGATCATTTTTGCGGACTCAATAGAAGTCATGCGAATATTTCGCACCCGGTGCTCCATGGGTTTGTCGGTGGTGAAAGTCTTCTTCATCGCGACAAAGGCTTTTTTGATTTTCGGTTTGGGCTTAATAGGAGCTTTAGGAGTATCAACTGAAGTTTGGGGCTCCTTGGCAGTTTTGTCTCGTTCGTAAATGGTTTTTTCAGCTTCCTCAGGTTGTTCGGCTTCAGACATGATTTTTATGTGAACAGGTTATGGTGAGTTCGTATTGGTTGTACTGTGAGAATAGTCTAGTTTGAATGAGTTTATTTTTCAAGCCATATAGACTCGAGATATTGCAAGACAGCACCCTGGGCATTACTCCCGATAATCTCGTTGGCGGAATCCTTGACTTCCTGCAAGGCGTTTTCCATGGCAACAGCGTGGCCAGCGATACGAAACATATCAAGATCGTTCAAATAATCCCCAAACACGACAACGTTTTCCAAAGAAACCTGTATTTTTTTTGCAAGGATCTCCACCATATTTCCTTTGCTGGCTTCCTGATGGAATGACTGAAGCCAGAAATAGCCTTTCATGGAAACATCTTCGGCGAAATATAAATTGAGGTGGTCGGAATAATTTTCATTCAGTGTCTTATAAATAGGTTCAAGCTGTTCGTGTGTGTCGATCAACAAAAAACCGGATATTTTTTCCTCATCCCGAAAGTTAAAATGCGGAACCTGACACAGTCTTCCATCTCCTTCAAGGCTTTTGATATAGGTCTCAGACCCGGGATTGGTCGCATTCAGGTAATAAAGTTGGTGTTTCTTTCCGAATGTATAGATAAAAGGATCGATGCCTTGGGGCAAAGCCAGCTCCAACATATTCTGAACGACTTCTAGTTTGATGAAGTCTGAATGTTCTAAAATATTTCCGCTGTTGAAATCGGCTAGATAGACACCATTGAATAAAATAACCGGAAGGTTCAGGTTTAATCCTTCCAAAATTGGATGCGCGGAATCGTAGTTTCGAGCCGTGGCAATAGTGAAGCGCAGTCCCATATCGATCAGCCGATTGAGGCGTTTTTTATAGTCATCGGGGAATGTGCTGTTGGGCCGCAATAAGGTGCCGTCAAGGTCGGAAATATATAAAAGTTCTTTATCCATAAATGGGTGCAATTCTTTTGGTTGAGTTCTGATTAAACTATTTTAGAGTTTTGAAAGAATAGAATGCGCGGGTCTGTTTGTAAGGAATAACTTTGAGAGTATACTAAAAAAACATTATATTTTTGTTTAATTATTTCTTTAAAAGGAAATTAGGTTCATGAAATATAAAATTTTTACTCGATTCTTGCAATCTTTAGTTTTGGGGGTATTTCTTGTTTTCGGTGTTTGTTTCAATAGTGAGGCGTTTGACTTTTCTGATTGGGATACATTGGTTAAAAAGCATGTTGCCCCTAAAACTGTGGATGGAGTTCTGATCAATGCGGTCGATTATTTCAATTTAAATAAAGACCCACTTTTCTCAGACTTAGTCTCTAGACTTAGCTCTTATTCTTTGGATAGTTTTGAGTCTAGAAAATCCAAACTGACCTTTTGGATCAATGTTTATAATATTCTTGCTGCGAAAATGATCACAGATCATTACCCAATAGAAAGCATTCAAGATGCAGGAAGTTTGTTTAAATCTGTTTGGAAACAAGGGGCAGGGAAGGTGGGAGGCAAAGAACGTACTCTTAACGACATTGAGCACAAAATTCTCAGGAAGATGAATGAGCCCCGCATTCATGTAGCTATCGTTTGTGCTTCTGTGAGCTGTCCAGACCTTCGTTTGGAAGCTTATACATTAGAAAAGCTGAATGAACAGTTGGACGACCAGATGGAGAAGTTTTTGCAGTCCCGCGAAAAGGGCATGAAGTTGGATGGTAAGAAAAATCGAGTTTATCTCTCATCCATATTTAACTGGTTTGAAGAAGATTTTGATAGCAAGGGAGGTGTTCTAAATTATATCAGTCAGTATGTTCCTGCAGAGGAAAAAAAGGCTTTGAATAATTACAAGCTAAAAATTTTATACATGGATTATAACTGGAAGATCAATGGACGCTAGACGGTGACATCTGTTTTCGTCCAATGTTTTATTTATGGCAGGGCAGGAGTTCTCCGCCGGCGGGCTTTTGCCCGCCGGTTATCGAACACTCGTTAGTCTGCGTGTTTACGGAGAAATGTTGGGATGTCAAAATTTGCAGTCAAGCTTCCTGGTTCTGGATTTTCTTCCTTGATGGAAGAGGCTAGGTTTTTTAAATGTTTGTAGGAAGTTGTGCCTGAGTCGTCAACGGACATCGGCTCTCCCCCTACTACTTTTTTCAATGTAGGTCTTTCTTCAGGTTGTGTTGAGACCACCTCTTCAAATCCTGTAGCGATGACGGTCACCCGCATCTCCCCTTCCATTTGTTTGTCGATTACCGCTCCAAAAATGATATGTGCATCTTCGTGAGCATTTTCCTGAACTATCATGGAGGCTTCATTGACTTCCAATAGGGTGAGGTCTTCACCACCCGTGATGTTGATTAGAATTCCTTTTGCTCCATCTACGGTGGCTTCATCCAGCAAAGGACTTGAGATAGCTTTTTGCGCGGCTTCAATAGCTCGTGTTTCTCCGGTCGCAGTTCCACTGCCCATCAATGCTTTGCCCATACTACCCATAATGCATTTGACATCGGCAAAGTCTAGATTGATGAGGCCGGGTATTACGATCAAGTCTGAGATGCTGCAGACTGCCTGCTTCAAGACATCGTCCACCAGAGAAAATGCACCTGTGAACGAAGTTTGTTTGCCGACATAGCTGAGTAGCTTTTGGTTGGGAATAACGATTAAAGTGTCAACCGCATTTTTGAGTTCTTCTATCCCTTCATCGGCTTGTCGCATTCGTCGTTTTCCTTCAAACGCAAATGGCTTGGTGACCACGCCAACCGTTAAAGCACCGGCTTCCTTGGCAATACGCGAAATGATGGGAGCCGCTCCGGTACCTGTTCCACCCCCCATTCCAGCGGTGATGAAAACCATATCGGCTCCTTCTACCATTTCACGAATGTTTGATTCACTCTCTTCAGCGGCATTCTTTCCAACTTCTGGATTTGAACCGGCACCAAGTCCACGGGTCAGTTCTCCACCAATTTGAATTTTCCCAGAGCATTCTGACTTCTGAAGCGTTTGCAGATCTGTATTGGCGATAATAAACTCCACGCCATGGATATTATCTCGGACCATGGAGTTGACAGCATTATTGCCCCCGCCTCCTACACCAATGACCTTGATGGTTGCTGAATAATCATTTTCGTTGTCAAATTCTATTAAACTCATTGTTTCCTCCGGATTTAAAAAAATTCATCTGCCCAATCTTTCATACGTGAAAAAATTTTATCGAACAGGTTTCTTCCCTGTAGTTCTCTATTTGTTCCTGACTTAAATCTTTTTGAACCATACTGAATCAATCCTGTGCAGGTTGCATACATGGGGTTGTTCACGACATCCATCAATCCGCCAAACCCAAGGGGCGTTCCCACGCGGACAGGGGACTGGAAAACATCTTCCGCCAATTCGGCCATGCCCTGCATGCATGCTGCTCCTCCTGTCAGGACAACGCCCGAAGAAATGATTTCCCTGTAACCGGATTCGCTGATTTCATTATCCAGTAGTTCAAACATTTCCCGAGTTCGTGCTTCAATAATTTCGCTGAGAATTTGACGTGGGACGGATCGTGGCTCTCGCCCACCTACGCTCGGTGCTTCAATATTTTCCTCTTCCTGAACCATGGGTGGGTAGGCACATCCATAAGAGTGTTTGATTTTCTCCGCTTCGTTGTTGGGTGTGCGAAGGCCGATAGCGATATCGTTTGTCATTTGAGCACCGGCTATCGTCAATACTGATGTATGTTTAATGGCTCCCTGGTAAAAAATTGCTAGGTCAGAGGTCCCACCCCCTATGTCGATCATCGCAACGCCGAGTTCCCTTTCATCCTGGGATAGAACCGATTCGCTGGAAGCAAGTTGCTCCAGCACAATGTCCTGAACTCCAAGGCCTGCTTTGTTAACGCATTTCACAATGTTTTGAGCGGAAGTTACAGCGGCAGTGACGATATGAACCTTGGCTTCGAGTCTCACTCCGGCCATTCCTAATGGAGTTGTAATCCCGTCCTGATTGTCAACAATATATTCCTGAGGAAGTACATGGATTACTTCCCGGTCAAGAGGGATGGCAATGGCTTTGGCGGCTTCGATCACACGGTCAATATCTTTCTGCATGATTTCTTTTCCTTTGACCGCGATAATTCCATGACTGTTCATGCTGCTGATGTGGCCACCTGCAATACCCACAAAAACAGATTCTATTTCGCATCCGGCCATCAGTTCGGCTTCTTCGACAGCATTTTTTATTGATTCTACGGTACTATCGATGTTAATGACCACGCCTTTACGCAAGCCTCTTGATGGATATTGACCAAGCCCAATAATATCTATTTTTTCATCATCAACAACCTCGCCGATGATGCAACAAATTTTGGTAGTTCCAATATCCAGTCCGACTATATATTCACTTTTTTTGGCCATGCGTCCCATCTCCTCCTAGTTGGTTTGTCGGTTCATGGATGTTGAGTTGATCTAAATTCGATCCCGGACTACTACTTGGTCCTTGAACGATAAATCGATCATCTGGATCTTCATGTTTTCACCCTCGAGAGTGTCGAGGACGATCATGAATTTTCTAAACCCTTCTTTTAAGGCATCCATGGACATTTGAATTTGTAGATCACGATTACGAGTAATAAATATGATTCGGGAATCCCCCTTGAGCTCAGCGATATCCATAGGATTATTTTCAAAAAAAGAAAGTTCATTGAAATAATGCATGAACTTGAGACTCTGTATGACCTTGTCCCCGGAGAAATTTTCGGGCATTGCTCCCTTATTGGATTGATCTATCAGCGGTAAATCTTTATATTTTGGTGTTTCTTCAGAAAGGATCACTCCAAAATTATCCATTAAAAATACTTTTTCGAACTTGACCCGAGCATAAGGTACACGTTCGGTCAATTCAATTTGTATTTCTTGAGGAAACTTCCGCTGAACAGATGCGGAAAGAATCCAGGGGTGTTTCGCAAGTCTTTCTGAAGTTATGGTCAGATCATAAGTGAATAAATTTTCTCCATGAATAGGCCCCAACCAATTCAGAAGCTGTTCTTCCATCAGTGAATTATGGCCGCGAAACGATACGTCTGAGATCTTGAATCTAGGGTCGGAAATCAAAAAATTGTAACTGGCATAAACAAAATAAATGACTACCCCTGCTAAGAAAAGCTTTGAAGCCAATTCAAATAATATTCTTACCCAAGAAATATTACGGCTCGATACTTTAAACGGCACTTTCTTGAGCAAGTTTCTACCTCGAAGGTGCGTTTTCTTTCTTTCAGAGCGTAGGTCCGACCATGCGGTGGAGGGACTCTTTTGATCTGCGAGTGCAAAGTCCATGTTTATTTAGTGTAATCCAGTTGAGCAGTTTTTAATATTTCAACGACCAAATCATCAAACTCCATCCCCATCTCTTGAGCCGCCATCGGTAACAGGCTGGTGGGGGTCATTCCAGGGATGGTGTTTATCTCCAGAACCTGTGGAGTTCCCTGACCGTCGAGAATTACATCCACACGAGGAAATCCTCTTCCTCTCAATACCTGAAACACTTTAATTGCGACTTGTCTACACCGATCCGCTTCATCTTCTTCAATATCTGCCGGGCAAATGTATTCGGTTTTTCCTGACGTGTATTTAGCTTCATAGTCATAAAATCCGGATTTGGGGCGAACGTGAATGATTGGCATAGGTGTCATTTCATTCATTCCAATTGCCAGAAGTTTTCCGTCAATAAATTTCTCTACCATTACTTCTTCTGAATAAGCAAATGCGGTTTCCAATGCCGGTTTCCATTTGCTCTCATCTTTAACTATCGTCACCCCGAGACTTGACCCCTGATTGGTTGGTTTGACGACAACAGGAAGATCTAGTGTCCGGGATATTTCGTGATATTTATAAAACACTTCATAATCAGGTGTGGGTATCCCATGAAACTTTAAAATTTCCTTGGACTTTAATTTGTCATAAGCCAGAGCACTCCCCATAACACCTGATGCGGTATATGGAATTTTGAAATATTCGAGTAAGCCTTGAATACATCCATCTTCCCCAAAGGTACCGTGCAGAGCCAGAAAAGCCACGTCTATCGGATTCGACTTGAGGGTTGCCCCAATGTTGTGATCAACATGTATAGGAAAGGCGGTAAATCCTTTCCTGTTAAGAGCCTCCAGAACCGAGTTTCCGGTTATGATTGAGACCTCACGCTCGAGAGAAAGTCCTCCCATGAGCACTCCAATAGTTTTATTTTTTAAATTATCCAAAATAATTCTTACAAACTCTCTTTAAGAAAGCCCGCCTTGGCCCTTGTCTAAAAGAACCGGAGAACAAAGGAAGGAGAGGTGACCTTTGTTTGCGAACCAATTTGATATTATTGTTTTTCCAGTTCACTCACCTGCTCTGACAATTTCGGTTTGTAGCTCAATGCCAGTTTTTTTCATAACTTCTTCTTGAATATTCTCAATCAAACTGTTCACCTCTTTAGCCGTTGCGCCCCCCTTGTTGACAATGAAGTTTGCGTGTTTGATAGAAACCCCAGCATCGCCAACAGAAAGTCCTTTTAGCCCTATGGACTCGATTAACCTTCCTGCTGTGTCGCCTTCGGGATTTTTGAAAACTGAACCCGAGTTGGGGATTGTCAATGGTTGAGTCTGTGATCGTCGTGAAAGATGCCGATCCATCGCGTTTTGAATTTCAGTGCGATCACCTTCTTCCATCTCCAGCTCGGCTTCAATAATTATTCCGTCGCCATCAGGGAAAATAGTTTTTCTATATTCGAAGGTAAGCTGTTCGCGCTTTAAGGTCTCGAGTTCTCCATCCGAGGTTACCCTGGTTACTCCACGAATCACCTGCCCAGTCTCGGTTCCTTCTGCCCCTGCATTCATGACGATCGAGCCTCCCAATGACCCGGGAATGCCTACTAAATGTTCGATACCCGTCAGGGAATAGCGAGCTGCATTTTTAGCGAGGTAAGACATCTTCACTCCAGCTCCCGCTTTGATCACGGCACGTCGTTTTCCGGTTTCCTTGCGAAAGAAAAGAGGACGTTTAATTTCTTTGAAACAATTTTTTAATGAGACGACCACTCCACGTATACCTCGGTCACCAATGAGCAAATTAGTTCCTTCACCAAGAATGAAAAGAGGTTGAGAACCTATATGCTTCAATATCGTTTGAAGATCGCGGACATCTTCAGGGAAAATCAATACATCCGCAGGACCCCCAATTTGAATTGAAGTGTAGGAGGCCAGAATTTCGTTTTGTAAGACGGTGCCTTTTATCTTGTGTAACCAGGGAAAAGAATAACTCATAGTTTTGCTCTGATAAATTTTGTGGCCCAGAACGGTTTTGGGATACTCCATCTTAGTTTTTAGATTGATTTCCCTTCCCGTTCCAGAATGGGCAATGTGAATTAATCGG
This sequence comes from uncultured Nitrospinota bacterium, assembly GCA_905612265.1. Taxonomy (GTDB): domain Bacteria; phylum Nitrospinota; class Nitrospinia; order Nitrospinales; family VA-1; genus LS-NOB. The sequence continues at coordinate 15,121 of CAJQRI010000074.1, forward strand.
CGTTTCCAGGCTTCGTTGAGCATAAGTGACGGTCCTTTTTATTGAAAGCGATCAATCATTGAAGTGGGATGCAAGCTTGTGGCTCAACTCCCCGATATTTCCAGCACCGAGAGTCATGACAATGTCTCCCGGCTTGAGAATTCTTTGTAAATGAGGGATCACGGATTTCGAGACCCCGATATATTCCACGTTTTTATGTCCAAACTCTTTTACACCTTCTGCGATTCTGTAAGAATTTACGCCCTCTATGGCTTCTTCACCAGCTGCATAAATATCAAGCAGAAGCAATCGATCGGCATCGTTGAAAGCAGAGAAAAAACTTTCCATTTGGTGTTCTGTACGTGAATAACGATGAGGCTGAAATATGACGACGAGTCTTCGGTCTGGCCAGACTTCCTTTGCCGTTGATAAGGTGGCCTGAATTTCTACTGGGTGATGTCCGTAGTCATCAACAATTATCAAAGACTCTGATCGTTTGAGAATTTCAAACCTTCTCTGTACTCCGCTAAAGTTTTTCAGCGAATCAGCTATCGTAGGGAAATCCATATTTAGTTCCATTCCAACAGCGACCGCAGCGAGGGTGTTGCAAACATTGTGTCGCCCCAAAGCCCCGGACAATATTTTCCCTAGTTTTTTTTCCTGATGATAGACGGTGAAGTAGGTTTTCAATCCCTCCACCGAGATGTTGCGGGCTGTGTAGTCGGCCTGTGATTTCAAACCATAGGTAATGGTTCGTTTTTCAATTCCAGGAAGCAGGGACTGAAGGTTGACATCGTCCAGACAAAGAACCGCAGCACCGTAGAACGGGATTTTATTTAGAAACTGTAGAAATGTAGATTTCATGTTTTGCAATGTCTTATAAAAATCCATATGTTCTTCGTCCAGAGTTGTGACGACTGCAAGTGTGGGTGAAAGTTTGAGAAAAGAACCATCGCTTTCATCTGCTTCGGCAATGAGGTACTGACTCTGGCCAAGCTTTGCGTGTCCACCCATATTTTTGATTTGTCCACCAATGATCACTGTCGGATCAAGATTTCCAGCCGCGAGAACTGTTGCGACCAGTGATGTTGTTGTGGTTTTTCCATGGGTGCCTGCAATGGCGATTCCATATTTCATCCGCATCAGTTCTGCCAGCATTTCAGCTCGAGGAATTACCGGTATGGATTGTTCCTTGGCGGCATGGACTTCCACGTTGTTGCTGCTGATTGCATTGGATACAACGACAACATGTTTGCCGGTGACATTCTCCGCGCTGTGGTTGTGGCGGATGTCAGCACCCAGAGACTTAAGATGATCGGTTACTCGATTAGAAGATGGATCAGAACCACTCACCTCATAGTCTTGATTTATCAAAACCTCAGCGATTCCACTCATCCCTGAACCTCCGATCCCGATAAAATGAACCCGTTTTGTTTTCCCTAGAAACATGACAGAACATAATTCCCTTCTGTTTTTCCGGTTCGACCGGACTTCTGATTTGCATCCTTCAGTAAGTCCATGCATATTGCTCCGACTTTTTCCGTGGCATCTCTCTTGCCTAACTTATAGCTGTTGTCTTCCATTTCCTGCATTCGTTGTGGATCTTCCATGGCGCGAAGAATTGATTGGGCAATACGCTCTCCTGATAATTCCTTGTCGAGTACTAACTCGCCAGCATTGGCGGCATCCAGTAGCCGAGCATTTTTTTCCTGGTGATTGTGGGCCGCATGAGGATAAGGAATTAAAACGGATACCTTTCCACAAGCAGTCACTTCTGCAAGGGTTGTGGCGCCAGCACGACAGATCACTAATGAGGCTTTGCGATATTGTTCTGCTACGTCATCGATGAACGGCCTTACATCATGGGAGAGACCACTGTTCTCATATTCGCGTTGCACCATTTGATGATCGCTTTCACCTGTTTGATGCGTGATATGAATATTTCCTTTTTTGGAAGTAAGTGACTGTAGTGCTTCCATCATAGAGACATTAATAGAGTGCGCTCCTTGACTTCCCCCGAGTACCAGCAAGTGGAAGAGTCCTTGCGGGGCCTTGGGAAACTCTTCCCGAGGCTGACAGAATTCTTCACGAATCATGTTGCCGGTCACTTCGACTTTATCCCGAGGAAAGAACTTGGAAGTTTCCTTAAAAGAAACCGCCACCTTGTCTGCAATCCTTCCCAACCATTTGTTGGTGAGGCCGGGAAAAGAGTTTTGCTCGTGGATAAGAATAGGAACTCTTAATAACCAAGCAGAGAGAACCAGCGGTCCTGACGCATATCCGCCTACACCCACAACTAGGCTAGGTCGCTTATTGATCAGGAAGCGCATGGACTGGGCGATTCCTATTGGCAATTTGACCCAAGATATCCAGCGGCTGAGGCGTTTTTTGCCGAGCAAGCCTGCTGACAGAATGGTTTTCAGTTCGAATCCTTCACGAGGAAGAACCCTTGCTTCAATACCTTTTTGAGTTCCGACAAATGAAACTTTAATGTCCATATCTTGCCTCATGAGTGCTTTTGCTAAAGCTATTCCTGGATAAAGGTGGCCTCCAGTGCCACCACCAGCTATAACGACTCTTTTTTGCATTGAACCATCATGATTGCTTTACCGTTTGCTCTGAAATATTCAGCAGAACACCCACAGAAATCATGGTGATTAACATGGATGACCCACCCATGCTGATGAAGGGAAGAGTTAATCCCTTGGTTGGAAGAATCCCTACGGCTACTCCCAGATTTATAAAAGCTTGAAATCCGATCATAAGAGTTAAGCCAGTTGCCAAATGAGTTCCAAATGAATCTTTGGCCCGATATGCAGTGACGAAACCCCGCCAGATTAAAATCGAAAATAAAAGTATGATGGCTGTAGTCCCCATAAATCCGAGTTCTTCCCCAATTACGGAAAAAATGAAATCCGTGTGAGCTTCTGGAAGATAAAAGAGTTTTTGATGGCTGGCTCCTAAACCAGTTCCCCAATAGCCTCCCCGACCAAAAGCATAAAAAGACTGGATGGCTTGAAACCCTGCGTTCGAAGGGTCCTGCCAAGGGTCGAGAAAGGCGATGATTCTCCGGGTGCGATATTCCGCGCTCATGACTGCCAATGCAATGAAAGGAATCAGCGCGAGCAAGGAAAAAAATAGGAACTTCTTTCTCAGGCCCGCGATAAAAAGCATTGTAAAAGTAACCATGCATATGATCATGGTGGTGCCAAAATCGGGCTGAAACAGAATTGGGATGAAAAATAAACCGAGCACAATCAGGTTGGGAAGATAGCCATAAGCGAAGTCCTTTAATTTGTCGGCTCGTTTGACCAGAGACTTGGCTATATAAAGAACAAGAGCAAACTTTGCCAGCTCTGAAGGTTGAAATGAAAGCCCTCCTAGAGTCAGCCACCTTCGCGCCCCACCGACCTCTTTGCTGACTTCCGGAAACATGACTGCAAGCAAAAGCAGAAAAGTCGTCACCATGATGAGGTAGGTATGATGGTGTAATTTGTGGTAATCCAGATTTTTGGTGACGAATAGAGCCCCGGTTCCCAAAAGACACCAGACTGCCTGACGCTTGAGGAAGTAATAGGAGTCGTTGAATTTTTCCATGGCATACACGGCGCTGGAACTGAACACCATAACGATGCCCACCAGAACCAGAACGGCTACGGTGATGCCCAATAAAGAATCTGAATGTTTTACCTGAGGCTTTGCCAAAATCCTTACCCTTTCAGATTTATAACGATAGTTTTAAAACAGGTTCCTCGGTCCATATAATCCTTAAACATGTCAAAGCTGGAGCAGGCAGGAGAAAGAAGAACGATATCGCCATCTTCTGCCTTTGCTCTAGCCAGACTTACAGCCTCTTCCAGGCTTTCACTTTCTTCATAACCAAAAGAGCCATTGAGAATTCCTTTAAATTTTTTGCGAGTCTCTCCAATCAAAACCAAATGTTTTACTTTTTCTTTCATCAGGATTTTCAGTGGAGAGAAATCCGCGCCCTTATCTTTTCCGCCGACGATGAGAATTATGGGGCGGTTAAAAGTGTTCAATGATTTGCAAACAGATCCCACATTTGTTCCCTTGGAGTCGTTTATAAAATCAACGCCATTCAGGTTACGAACCCATTCCAGACGATGCTCAAGGCTCGCGAAATTTTGTAAAGTGCGCTCAATCCCATCCTGAGGTAAGTTGAAAAGCAAAGCGGTGGCGATAGCAGGGAGGATGTTCTCGACCTGCCATTGCATTCCCCTGGATAGTGACTCAAGAGATAAGACTTCCGTCTCTCTATTGTTTAGTCGGGCGATGATCTTGTTGCCACGTAGAAAGACACCTTTTTTTAGTTCGACCTGAGTGCTAAATAAAATACATTCCGAAGGGCAGTCTTTTCCCAGATCGCGAGTAATTGGGTCATCCTGATTCAGTATCAAAAAGTCGTTCTGGGTTTGGTGAGCGAAGATTTTTTTCTTCAACTCCACATAACTTTCAAAATCTTTATGCCGATCCATATGGTCGGGGCTTATATTGAGAAGGATCGAGGCAACCGGGTGAAGCCCCGATGTGGCTTCCATTTGAAAACTGGAAAGCTCAAGCACTCTGTAATCAGCATTACCTTGATCCAATAAAGAAATAAAGGGAGTTCCAAGATTCCCTCCTGCGTGCACAGTTTTTCCTGCTTGCGAAAAAATTTCAGCGATTAAACTGGTGCAGGTGGATTTGCCATTTGTTCCAGTGATGGCAATGATCGGAACGGTATTGAATCTGTTCGCCAATTCAATTTCGCTGATGATTTCGATGCCCCGACTACTTGCGTTTTCAAGAAATGGCGAATGGATACCCACTCCGGGACTCAACACCACACCTTCTGTGTCAGAAGGCGGCTCCGGGTTTTGAAAACGAGTTTTTACATCCGCACACAATTGCTTCAAAGGCTCCAATAATTGTTCGCGAGACTTGCCGTCTGTTACCGTGACACAAGCGCCTTTTCTGGATAGAAAATTAGCCACAGCGACTCCTGTTTGACCAAGCCCGATCACAGATAAATTTTTGTTTTTAAGTTCCATCATTACCTTAACTTCAGAGTACTGAGGCTGATCATTGCTAAAACGACGGCGACAATCCAAAACCGCACAATTACCTTGGGCTCGGACCAACCGAGTTGCTCAAAATGGTGATGCAGCGGAGCCATTTTGAAAAAACGTTTTCCACCGGTGTATTTGAAATAGCCGACTTGAATGATGACGGACAGTGCTTCAATCACAAAAATTCCACCAACAAGAACCAGCAGAAGTTCATGCTTGACGATAACGGCAATGGTGCCCAACACCCCACCCAGAGATAAAGAACCAACATCGCCCATAAATATTTGAGCGGGGTAGGAGTTGTACCAAAGAAAACCCAGGCTGGCTCCAAGAACGGCTGAGCTGACGATTGCAATTTCTCCCGCATCTTTGATGTGCTGAATGCGCAAGTATTCTGAAAAATTAAAATGACCGGAGATATAAACGATGCCGGTATAAGTGAATGTGGCAACGATAATAGGGCCTATGGCTAATCCATCTAGGCCATCTGTCAGATTGACGGCGTTGGAGGTGCCCACTATTATGAAAACAATAAAGATCAGATAACCAAATCCCAAATCAGGCTGATAACTTTTGAAGAAAGGAATCGACAAGCGTGTAGCGTATTCGGCCCGTGTAGGATCGAAATACAGCAGATAAACTCCAATCGCCAGACTCAATATGATCTGAAGCACAATCTTTTCTTTTGCGGTAATGCCATCACCTTTTCGTAATTTAAGAAAGTCATCCCACAACCCGATAGCTCCAAAACCAATTGCTGAAAAGAGAACAACCCAGATATAGTGATTGCTCAAATCCGCCCAAAGCAAAGTCGAACCTATGAAGGTAGCCAGAATAAGCAGTCCGCCCATGGTCGGAGTTCCAGACTTGGAACTGTGGTGTTGCGGGCCATCACTGCGAATCCTTTCTCCTATCTGAAGTTTCAGCAGGGTTCGGATCATTAGTTTTCCCAGAACCAGACTCAATACCAACGCCGTAACCCCGGCATAAGCAGACCTGAAGGTGATGTACTTGAAGACATTGAGTATCGAATATTCCGAACTGAGCGGATAAAACACGTGATAGAACATTTTCTAGTTCTTACTTTCCATAAAGATTTTTAATACTTTTTCCATTGCGGCTCCTCGCGAGCCTTTGAACATCACACAGTCACCACTTACCGCTTCCTGAGTTAAAAACTCCGCTGCTTCTTGATGACTGGCGAGTTCCAGTATTTGAATTTTTTCACCTGCAAGAGCTTGAGCACTTTTTGCTGATAGACTTGCCAACTTTCCCAGAGCTATCAGAATGTTCGTTTTTGACGCGGCAATTTCCTCTCCCAATTTTTGATGGGCGGTGATAGACCGGTCTCCCAATTCGAGCATGTCTCCGATGACAAATATCCGTCGGCCCTGAGTCTTGAAGCTGTCCAGAGTTTTTAAGGCTTCGGTCATGGATCGTGGATTGGCGTTGTAAGAGTCATTAATCAGATCGATCTCTTTATGCTGGATCTGTTCGTTGCGCTGAGACATACGCTGATAGTTTTCAAGTCCGCGAGTCATAGCATCTTCTTTAATCCCTAACGAGTAACCCGTCGCCAGCGCGGCCAGCGCGTTATAAATATTGCAGTAGCCTAAATAAGGCAGGCGAACAGAAAGGGTTTTATCGAAAAGGCTGACCTTGAATTGAAAACCCAAATTATCTTTATTCTCTATCTCACTGGCGCGCACATCCGCAGGCTGATCGATCCCAAAGGTGACCGTCTTGGCGCGAAGTGACCTTGCCAACTCTAAAACTAGAGGATCATCGGCATTTACAATGGCTGTGCTTTCCTCTGTCAGCGCATCAAAAAGCTCTCCTTTTGCAGACTGAATATCTTTTAGACTTTTTAATTGAACGAGATGCCCTTCTGAAATATTGGTGATCACGCCAATGTCAGGCTGTGCGATCTCGGCAAGCCTTTTAATCTCACCTGCCGCGCTCATTCCAAGCTCCAGAACTCCCATTTCATGGGAAGGTTCTCTTTTCAGGAGTGTCAGGGGCACGCCGATATGGTTGTTCAAGTTTCCTTGAGTCTTTAACGTCTTAAATTTGGTTTCTAATATTGATGCGATCATTTCTTTAGTGGTCGACTTCCCATTTGTGCCGGTAATAGCAACAACCTGAAGTGGAAAACGTTTTCTTTGGAAACTCGCTAAACCCTGTAAAGCCTTGAGCGTGTCTTGAACATGAATTATAAAAGGTTCTTCTTCAGAACGGACAGGTTTGCTCGGTAGTTTTGCCGGGTCGGAGATAATGATTCCGCCCACTTTTTTCTCAATCACGTCAGCCAGGAAATCGTGCCCGTCAAACCGGTCTCCCTTAATGCAAACAAACAACTCGCCCCTTTCAACCGTCCG